>JBFKPQ010000213.1:0-3912 GCA_041628225.1 Acidimicrobiia bacterium
GACGAGATCAGCGCCGCGGTGGCCGAAACCGATGTGACGATGCGGACGCTCGACGACGCTGCCATCGACTGGTACGTCGCCACCGGCGAGCCGCTCGACCGGGCCGGGTCGTACGCCCTCCAGGGCATCGGGATGGCGTTGGTGTCGGGCGTGAGCGGCAGCGTGTCGAACGTGATCGGCCTGCCGCTCGACACCGCCATGGAACTGCTGCATCGCCACGGTGTGGAGGTTTGGTCGTGAGCGGCCTGCGGATCGGACCCCTCCACGTCGACCCACCCGTCGTGCTGGCACCGATGGCGGGTATCACGAATGTGCCCTTCCGCACCCTGTGCCGCCGTTTCGGCGCCGGTCTGTACGTGTCGGAGATGCTCGGTGCCCGGGCCATCGTCGAAGGCGACGAGAAGACCAAGCACCTGGCCTCGTTCGGTCCCGACGAAACCATTCGGTCTATTCAGCTGTACGCCACCGATCCTCATGCTGCCGGTGAAGCGGTCCGATTCCTCGTGGGGGAGGGCCGCGTCGACCACGTCGACTTCAATTTCGGGTGCCCGGCTCCGAAGGTGACCCGCCACGGCGGGGGAGCCGTGTTGCCCTACAAGCGGAAGCTGTTCGCGGCCATCGTCGGCGCCGCGGTGGAGGCGGCCGGCGACGTGCCGGTCACGGTCAAGTACCGCAAGGGCATCGACGACGACAATCTCACGTATCTCGAGGCCGGCCGCATCGCCGAAGACGTCGGTGCGGCCGCCGTGGCGCTACACGCGCGCACCGCCCAACAGCTCTACTCGGGCTCAGCAGACTGGTCGGCGATCGCCCGGCTCAAGGAGACGGTGACGTCGATTCCGGTGCTCGGCAATGGCGACATCTGGGAGGCCGCTGACGCGCTGGCGATGATGGCGCAGACCGGGTGCGACGGGGTCGTGGTGGGCCGTGGCTGTCTCGGTCGGCCATGGCTGTTCCGCGAGTTGGCCGAAGCGTTTGCGGGCCAGCCGTTGACGCCGCCGCCCGATCTGCCCGAGGTGGTCGAGATCATGGTCGAGCACGCCGGGCTGCTGGTCGACTGGTTCGGCGAGTACACGGGCGTGCGCTCGTTCCGCAAGCACATCTCGTGGTACCTGAAGGGCTTCGTGGTGGGCCGGCCGCTCCGCACGTCGCTGCATCTCGTCGAGTCGATCGACGAACTGCGCGTCCAACTCGCCGAGCTCGACCTGGATCAACCCTTCCCGGTCGATGCCGCCCGCATGCCCCGCGGTCACACGCACGGGCCTCGCCCTGTGAAGCTTCCATATGGCTACCTGGGCGACCGTGACGAACTGCCCGACCTGCCCGCGGCCGCCGCGGTGGCCGTGAGCGGCGGCTGAGAGACCATGCGGATCGGGTTCCTGCTCTTCGACGAAGTGGACCTGCTCGACTTCGGCGGACCCTATGAGGTCTTTCTCACCGCGAACCGCCTCCTCGAGCGGCGCGAGAAACCGCCGGCCTTCGGGGTCGTCACGCTGTCGCTCGACGGTGATCCGGTGACGGCGTATGGGGGCGTCGGGTTGGTCCCGGGCGGGCGGCTCGACGCTGAGGCGTGCGACGTGTTGGTGGTCCCGGGCGCCATCGCCATCTCGGACGTCGCCGACGACCACGCCCTCATCGAAGGGATCCGCTCGGCCGCGTCACATGCAGACATCGTGACGAGCGTCTGCACGGGAGCGTTCCTCCTCGGCGAAGCCGGTTTACTCGAGGATCGGCCCTGGACGACCCACTTCGAAGACGTCGAGCTCCTGGAAGCGTCGCTCGGCAGCCAGGGGATGCGGTATGTGCCCTGGGTCGACTCGGGCAGCATCGTCACCGCCGGTGGCCTCAGCGCGGGCATCGGTATGGCCCTCCATCTGGTGGAGCGGCTGATGGGTCGCGACCTCGCCTAGGCGACTGCTCGTCAGATCGAATACGCCTGGGATCCGGACGCCGGGGTGACGGTGGCCTAGTGCCGTTCGAGGAGCTGGAGCGGGTTGCCTTCTGGGTCCTCGTAGGTGACGAAGCGGGCGGCGCCCGTGTCGGTGATCTCGTCGGTGGGATGGTGGCCGGCCGCAGCCAGCTCAGCCATTGCGTTCTCCAGTGACTCGACCGCGAACGACACGGCGGCGGTCGGTCCGGTGCGGGGTTGCGCACCGCCGTGGAGAGCGAAGCGGGCGGTCCCGCCGAGATGGAACTCCTGCCAGTCGCCATACCGGGGTCCGGCTTCCAGTCCCAGCACATCGGTGTAGAACGGCAGCACCGCGTTGAGGTCGGTGACCCAGTAGAACACGACCTCGATCCTCTCCGGCTTCATGGTGGCCGACCCTACACTTGCGCGGAATGGGGAAACGCGCCGCTCTCTTCGCCGCCCTGGTTTCGTCGGTGGTGCTGTTCGCCGCCTGCGATCGGACCACCGAGTCGACCACGACGAGCGTCGGTACCATCGTGCCGTCCACCACGATCGAAGCGCCGTCCCCGACGTCGACCACCACTTCCCGAGATCCGGGCGACGTCGCGTACGCCTTCGAGCGCAACCTGCGACTCGACTTCGATCTCTCGGAGAGCATCGTCTCTTTGGGCACCGTGCAAGGCGACGCCGCGGCGGTAGAAGCGCTCGACCGCCTCGGCTACTTCGACTTCGCGATCGACGTGACCGTCGACGGCGAAGCCACCGTGCTGCTCGTGGATGGGCCGACCAACGGGTGGGAAGTGATCGTCACCCGCACCGTCGAGTCCGCAGTCGCCAACGACGAGCCACTGCCACGGGATCTGCTGCGTTCGCTCGGCGGGATCGAAACTCCACCGGTGGTCGTCGCCGCCGACGGTTCGATAGACCCCACCAAGGAACGGATGGGTGCGCCGAGCGCATTCGGAAGACACCACGCCGTGATGCCCTTGCCGGTCCTCGGCCCCGAACTGCCGGAAGGACCGTTGGAGGTCGGCGACACCTGGTCATTCCCCTACGAGGCGACAACGGTCGAGGCCGAGCTCGTGGCATTCGAAGAGTCGGACCTCGGGCCGGTCGTGGTGATCGAACTCCGAGCCGATCTCGCAGCCGTACAGGTCGATCCCGCTGCTCGATCGTGGCCCGGTGCCGAAGGCGTCCTGTCGTTCCTCGATCTCTCTCCTGGTCTCGCCAGGGCGGGAGCCGCGGTCATGTACGAGCCGTCGACGGCGGTCGGAACGTATCGGCTGCTCACCGACGATGGGACGCTCGTCGCCTCCGAAACCGAGTGGAGCGTCGTTCAAGTGGTCGAGCTCACCGCGACCGACGGTACCGCCGTAGCCGTGACGGAACTGACCGTGTCGACCGAGCGCGAGCTCGTGGCGCGCGACGTCGTGTCCGGTGCTCAGGCTCGGCGAATCCTCGCCGACTTCCATCTGGACGGGTTCGACGACGCCGACACGATCTTCGAGTTCCCGAGCTACGACGTCGAGGAACTCGACGCCGACACGACGTCGTTGCTCACCTCGCTGATCGCCGGCGTGAGCCAGGAACTCTTTGCCGGGTACGGATCGGGTCATCTCATCGGCGCCGGGACCGAGGCCGGTGTGCTCGTGGTGACGTTGGGCCCGTTCGTGGCGGGTGAGCCGGACTTCGCGGAGGTCATCGTCGAGTTCGCGCTCGGCGTGCCCCGCCAGGTCTCGACGGTGGCTGGCCACGACGTGGTGGCCTTCGAGTGGGAGGGCGAACCGGTTGTGGCGTGGTCGAACAACACCCACCTCGTCTTCGTTGCCGGCACCCTCGCCGAGGCCGAACCCGTACTGGCGGACCTCATCGCCGAGGTCGGATACGGCTACCGCTGGCCCGTGGGTGACTGCCTCGAGCTCTCGCTTCAGCTGCCGTTCGCTCCGTTCGGAGCGGTGTTCGCCGTCCACTGCTTGGCCGGCCACACGCATGAGGTCATCGGA
>JBFKPQ010000214.1:0-3904 GCA_041628225.1 Acidimicrobiia bacterium
AGGCGGGACCACCGAGGCGGCCCTCGGCGTCTTGGAGAACGCCGGTTGGCGTTCGATCCTCGGCGATGCGGTGGAGGCCGCTACGGTCCGGTCACGCCAGCTGGGCGGCAGCGACTAGCGGAACAGGGCGAAGAGGCTCTTGGATGCGCCGCTGACGGCTGGGGAGATGGCCCAGCCAAACACCATGACGGCGCCGGCGGCCGCCGCCGGGATCGCCATCGCGCTCGCGGCCGATCTCGCGGCACCGAGGATCGTGTCGAGCGTCGTGGCCACGTCGGGGGTCGCCGGCACGAACGTGCGAGCGACGAGATCGGATGTCGCCAGCGGTGTCACGACGTGGTCGAGAGAGACGGGGGAGAGTGGCGCCGCCGACATGACCATCGGCTGGCCGAGCGACTCCATGCGGGTTTCGAGGACGACCCTGGCGACTGGTCCGCTCGTACCCAGTGCGACCCGCCGACCGATCGAGGCCGGCTGCGGTGCATCCGACGCGCTCTGGGGAACCGAGCGCAGGACGGCCGAGCCGCTCTCCTGCACCGTGGCCGGTGGGGACGTCGGCGGTCCAGGTTCGTCGGACGTCGGTGGGGCGGCGGACTCGTCGCCGGACGAGCCGGCCGTTTGCCCGTCTCGATCGTCGCCGACAACCTCGTCGGGCGCGGTGTCGTCGTGAACTGATCCATCCTCGGCCGATCGGCGGTCGTCGGATACGTTCGCCGCGTCCGTGGTCTCGTCTTCGGTACCGTCGGAGTCGTCACCCGTTTCAGCGGTGTCGTCTGCCGATTCGCCGTCGGGGCGCACGGTCGTGCTGCGGTCGATCTCCGAGTCGTCTGCGCCGGTCTCTGTACGGTCGGTCTCGTCGCGTTCGTCGGTCTCGTCGTTCGAGCCGTCGTTTCCGTCCGGGCCCTCTGCCTCGTCGATTCCGTCGGTCTCTTCGAGGTCGTCCGAGCGGTCTGCTCCGTCGTCGGTGGCGTCGGGTTCTTCGAGGTCGTCCGCTTCGCCGTCCGAGCCGTCGCTTCCTTCGGTGTCGTTGCGCTCGTCCGAGTCGTCGGACAAGCCGTCGTTGCCGTCCGTCTCGTTGCCATCCGTCTCCGAGTCATCGGTCTCGGTGGCGTCACGATCATCGTCTGCGCCGTCACCGGTTCCATCGCCGTCCGAGCAACGATCGTCGTTTCCGTAGCCCTTGTCGTGGTCATCGACGCTGTCGCCATCACGTTCCCGGGCGGTTGCGGAGACACCGTTACCCGACACCGGTGCGGAGCACTTCTCCGTCGGTGGAGCGGCCGCGACCACGAGTGCCGTGGTCAGCGCGAGCACGGTGAGGCTCGCAGTAGCGACGATGCGTCGGAACCATCCCATACGATGGATATCGGCCGTCACGACCGGTCAGGCGCAGGGCTAAAACGGACTCACGCGAAGGAACTAGTACTTTACCGGCGGACCGTTGAGTGCTCAATCGAGTGCCTCGAACGGCCGATGTTCTCCTGGTGAGTTCGAAGAGATATGGGGAATCGATCGTCGGTGCACTGCTGGCCGCGGCCGTGATCGTTGCGGGGATGGTCTACTCCGGAAGTCAGAGCGGTGATGCCGTGGCCGAGGTAGCCCTCACGCACGCCCGTGTGGAGTCGGCCTCGTCTTCAGTCGTCGGTGCTCGTGTCGCCGTGCAGCAGGCGCTGCTGTTCGGCCCGCCGGGCGATGCGACGGCGATGGCGACCTACGACGATGCCAAGACAGCTGTCGCAACCATGGAAGAACGGATCGCCGATCTGCCGGCTGGCCTTCGTCCGGTGGCAGCCGATCGGCTCGCCGAAGGTTTCCGGGTCGTGCTCGCCGACGTCGATGCCGGTGCGTGGGACTCGGCGGGCCAGCGGCTCGGCGGCGAGGTCGAGATCGCCTACGACGCAACATCCGCCAGTCTGGCGGCGTCGCGCGACGCGGCTGCCGCAGAGATCGTATCGATCGGTGACTCGGCGCAGCGGGTTGCGTCGATCACCCGGTTCGTCGTCGCCGTCGGTGTTCCTGCGGTGACGGGCCTTGCACTGTGGTGGTTGTCGCGCCGGCGCGAGGAGCGGCGGGTTCTCGCCGACCGGCTAGAAGCCGAACGGAGCCTGCGCCTCTCGCAGGAGTCGTTCATCGCGAACGTGTCGCACGAACTGCGTACGCCGCTGACGACCATCCTGGGATTCACGCAACTCATCGACTCCGATGCGGTCGAAGAGCCGGCAGAACGGGCAGAACTCCTTCGTCTCGTGTACGCAGAAGCAGCAGACCTGTCGCGCATGGTCGATGATCTCGTCGTGGCCGCCCGCCTGAAGACCGGCGAGGTTCGTTTCCGAAAAGAGGACGTCGACGTCGTCACAGAGGTCTGGGATGTCGTGGAGGCGGCAGCCGAGCCGGGCCAGGTGCGCGTCGAGGTCGCACCAGGCGTCGTGCGAGGCGACAAACATCGGTTCCGACAGATCATCAGGAACCTGCTGGCCAACGCCATCCGGTACGGCGGTCCCGACATCATGATCGAGGGCGGCGCGGTCGGTTGGAGCTACCGGGTGGTCGTCTCCGACGACGGTCCAGGGCTCCAAACCGACGAACCAGGCAAGCTGTTCGATCGATTCTCGGGATCCGAAGATACGTCGCTCGAGCGAGGTGGACTGGGCCTGGGCCTGTCGGTCGTCAAGTCCCTGACCGAAGGCATGGGCGGCACGGTTCGGTACGAGCGAATCGACGGCCGAACCAACTTCGCAGTCGATCTACCGCGCTCGCTCGAGGCCGATCTCGCCGCGGTACAAGCCCGGTCCGCACACGGCGTGATGCACTGACCGTCCCCCGCGGGCCTCTCGCAGTTTCCCCTAGGATTGGCGCACCTAGCGAAGGATGATTCGAAGATGTTCAAGAGACTGTGGGGCTATCTCAAGCAGCTCTTCCGCTCGACCGCCGAGCGCGCCATGGATCCGGAAATCGAGATCGAACAGGCGATCACCGAGGCCCGCAAGCAAGACCAAGCGCTCCGCAATCAGGCTGCCAAGATCATCGCGCACCGCACGCAGCTGGAATCCAAGATCGAGTCGGCCGCCGATACGGTCGGCGAGTCTCGCGAGATTGCCAAGAAGGCGCTCTTGCGAGCCGAAGAGGCGAAGCAGGCCGGCCAAACCGATCAAGTCGCCAAGTGGACCCAAGCCGCGCAAGCGCAGGCACTCAAATTGCAGGCCGCCGAGAGCTACCTCGAAGGGCTCAAGCAGCAGTACGAGGTGGCCGTGACCCAGTCGGATGACGCCAAGCGAGCCGTGCAGCAGAACGCCATGCGGCTGCAGGAACTGGCTGCGAAACGTATGGAACTCGTCGGCAAGCTGCAGCAGGCCAAGATGCAAGAGGCCGTCAACTCCGCGGTCGAGTCGATCTCGGCGTCCATGGAGATGGACGCACCCAGTCTCGAACGAGTCGAGGAGAAGATCGAAGGCCGGTTGGCCCAGGCCAAAGCGCGCACCGAACTGCGCGAGGTCACCCCGGAGGGTGCAGAAGCCGAACTGCGCGAGGCCATCTCGATCGCTGGAGCCGACGCCAAACTCGAAGAGCTGAAGGCGGAACTCGGGCTCACCGACTGATCTCCGTGAGGTCCGATGTCTACACTGCCGGACCGACCGCGCGAGAGAGATCCGATCATGCGTAAGCCGACAGCCGCCCAGGTCCTCATGCTCACGGGTCTGGTCTCGGCTGCCGGCACGCTTGCCCTCTGGTGGCTCGGGACGTTGCCGGGCGAACCCCATTTCGAGGTCGGCCGAGAGGTCTTCGGCAACATCGGGCCGGCGCTGCAGGCCATGTTCTATGTGGGTGTCGCCGGTTTCCTGGCGCTGACGTTCTATCTCTTCTCTCGTCGAGCCGAGAACTGGCAGCGGGGTGCCGCCGACGACCG
>JBFKPQ010000215.1:0-3846 GCA_041628225.1 Acidimicrobiia bacterium
CGGCTACTTCGGCTTTGACGGCGGCGGCCACAGCCCTTCCGTCGAGGATCAGTGCACTCATGGCCCCGGAGGGTAGTCAGTGCTTGAAGTGGCGCCGGCCCGTGAAGACCATGGCTATGCCGTGTTGGTCGGCGGCCGCGATGACCTCGGCGTCTCGGACCGACCCGCCCGGTTGCACGATCGCCGTCACGCCGGCTCCTGCCAGGGCGTCGATGCCGTCCCGGAACGGGAAGAAGGCATCCGAGGCCACCACACCGCCCGCCGCCCGATCGGCTGCTTGAACGATGGCCCGGTTCGATGCGCCAACCCGTGACTGGTCGCCGGCGCCGATCCCGACCGCCTGGCCGTCGTTGCTGATGACGATCGCGTTCGACTTGGTGTGGGCGGCGACGGTCCACGCAAAGGCGAGTTCGCGCCGTTCGGCCTCGGTGGGCGCCCGTTCGGACACGACCGACCATCCGGCAGGGCCCTCGATCTCGTCGCCGGCCTGCACGGCGAACCCGGCTTCCAGCCGCTTGGCGTCCAGACCTTCGCCGCTCGGGGGTACGGCTACCAGAACCCGGAGGTTTCCCTTCGAGGCGAGCAGCTGTTGCGCACCGGGATCCACCGCCGGAGCGATGATCACCTCCACGAACCCTGCCGCCAGCAGCGCCTCGGCCGTCCGTTCGTCCAGGGCGCGGTTGACCGCGATCACCGAGCCAAACGCCGACCGCGGGTCGCAGGCCCACGCTGCTTCGAACGCCTCGGCCAACTCGTCGGCCCGCGCCACACCGCACGCGTTCGTGTGTTTGACGATGACACAGGCCGCTCGGTCGAAAGCATGCACGTGGCGCCACGCCGCTTCGGCATCGATGTAGTTGTTGAACGACATCGGCTTGCCCTGGAGTTGGTCGGCCGACGCCCACCAGGGCTGAGCGCCGTCCTCGGCGTAGGTTGCGGCCAGTTGGTGGGGGTTCTCGCCGTAGCGGAGATCCGCCTTCTTCCGCAGCGGAAGCACGATCCGCTCCGGCAGCGCGTCGTGCCGTCCGAACCAGCCGACGATGGCGGCATCGTACGAGGCCGTGTGGAAGAAGGCTTCCCGGGCGAGCGAGGCTCGGAAGGCTGCGTCGAAGGACCCCTGCTCGATGCGGTCGACCGTCTCGCCGTACTGGTCGGGTGAGGTGACGATGCCGACGAAGGCGTGGTTCTTGGCGGCGGCTCGGACCATCGTGGGTCCACCGATGTCGATCTTCTCGATGATGTCAGCGGGCCCGGAGTCCGGATCGGCAACCGTTTCCCGAAACGGGTAGAGGTTGACGACGACCAATTCGAACGGTTCGATCCCCCGGGCGTCCAGGTCGGCGACGTGGGCGGGGTTGGACCGATCGGCGAGAATCGCGCCGTGGATGGCCGGGTGCAGCGTCTTGACCCTACCGCCCAGCATCTCCGGAGCGGCGGTCACCGAATCCACGGACGTGACCGGCAGACCGGCCGCCGCCAGAGTGGCGGCCGTACCTCCCGAAGACACCAGTTCCACACCGGCTGCGACCAGTCGCTCCGCGAAGGGGACCAGTCCCGTCTTGTCGTACACCGACACGAGGGCGCGAGCGACTCCGATGTGGCTCATGCGTCGTCCTTCCACGTCACGACCCGCCCGTCGATCTCCAGGAGGCCATCCGCAAATGCCTTGATGACGCTCGGGTACAGCCGATGTTCGATCTCCTGGATGCGGGCCTGCAGGCTCGCCACCGTGTCGTCCGGCCGCACCGTGACCGGCACCTGGGCGATGATAGGACCGTGGTCGACCCGCTCATCGACGAAGTGGACGGTGACGCCGGTCACTTTGACCCCGTGCTCGATGGCGGCCTCCAGGGCATGGGCACCGACGAAGGCCGGGAGCATCGACGGGTGGATGTTGAGAATGGGGAATCGTTCGATCGCCTCGGGGGACAGGATCCGCATGAAGCCGGCGAGCACCAGCGCGTCGACGTCGTACCGTTCGGCCGTCTCGCAGACGGCTTTCGTGAACTCGGCTCGATCGGTGAAGGCCGACCAGGCGACCACTTCCGTCGGTACGCGCGCCGCGGCGGCTCGGTCGAGGGCCTGGATGCCGTCTCGATCGGCGATCACGACCACGGGTGATGCCGCGAAGTCGGGATCGGAGGCGGCAGCGTCGAGGATGGCCTGGAGGTTCGACCCGGACCCCGAGACCAGAACGGCTATCCGCACCCCACTCCTCCACCGACGACGGCGGCATTGTAGGCCCGATACGGTGCGTTCAGATCGGGACCCCGGCGCGGCGGCGCTCAGCCTCTTGGAGGGCAGTCGCTGCGGCTGCGACGTCCTGCGACGCGATGCCGACGGACTTGAACAGCGTCGGCGAGCGGTCCGCCGAAACACCGGCCAGCACCTCACCCAACGTGGCGTCGGGGTCGACACCCGCTTGCAGGAGGTCACCGGCCTCGGCCGCCGCGGCGGCCCGATCGTCGACCACGACAAAGGACCTCTGCACGAGAAGCGGCGGGATCTCCGCCATCGCCGGGGTGAAGGCACCCACCGCGTTGACGTGTCGAACCGAAGCAGCTGCGTCGTCCGAGAACAGCGGTGCGTTGGCCGGCGTTGCCGTCGTCACGACCGTGGCACCGTCGAGAGCCTCGGCGGGCGTCGACACCGGTCGCGCCAGGCCCGAGGGCGCATCGAGGGTCTCTGCCAGCGATCGGGCGCGGGCCGAGGTCCGAGACCAGATTCGGACGTCCACCACGTTACGGACTGCTCGCACCGCCGCGATCTGATCGGCGGCCATCGCACCCGCTCCGAGCATCGCCAGGACGACATCGTCGTTCGGAGCCAGCAGATCGGTCGCCAGGCCGGCACCGGCGGCTGTCCGCAGCGCCGTGAGGGTCGGGCCATCGACCAGCCCGAGCGGAGATCCGTCGGGTCCGAACACCACCACGATGCCCGCCGGGTCTCCGGGCACGGTCGACACGACCTTGACACCCGTGACGCCGCCCACGCGGCCCGGCATCACGAGGGATCCAGACAGCTGGGTTCGCACCGGGTTTTCGACGTCTCCGCCGAAGGCCATCCGCATGGCCGCGATACACGTGTCCATCGAAAGGACTTCGCGCAACGTCGGACCGTCGAGATAGCGCACGCCGTGAACGTTACCCGAGGCCGAGCATCACCGGATAGAACGAGGCGTACAGGACCAGCAGCAGTATGCCGCTCCACCGGTCGTGCCTCCGCCGCACGGCGAGGACCAGGGTGACGCACAGGATCATGGGCGCCGCGGCGAGCCCGGCGACCAGGCCATACGTGGCGGTGACGGCGGTCGGGAAGAGCAGCGGACCCAACCCCAGCGCCAGGGTGCTGTCGACCAGCGACGATCCGAAGACGTCCCCGATGGCGAGGTCCCGCTCGCCTGCTCGCAGTGCCGCAACGTCGACGACGAGCTCGGGCAGCGAGGTTCCGATTGCCAGACCGAAGAAGCTCACGAGGAACTCCGGGGCACCGAACGACTCGGCGATGCGGATCACCGCTGTGACCGTAACGGTTGCTCCGCCTCCGACGAACGCCAGCGAGACCAACGTAGCGAGGATGAGGCGCCCGGCGCGGCCGGTCGGCACGACCATGGCCGGGTCGGTGGCGACGTGGCGCCGCGTCAACAGCACCACCGTCGCAAGCGCCCACGAACCGACCAGCAGCGCGGCATCGAGTCGCGACAGTCGTCCGTCGCCGGACAGGATGCCGGCGAGCGCCAACACCACGGTTGTGGCGAGGCCGACCCACAGCACCCGCTGCCGCCCGACTGCGAACGATCCGACCGCGAACGGCAAGATCCCCAGCACGAGGGTGAGCTGCGTGACC
>JBFKPQ010000216.1:0-3845 GCA_041628225.1 Acidimicrobiia bacterium
CGAAGAGCGCGGTGGCGGCCGCCACCACGAGGCCCAGAGCGATCCACGAGGGTTTGCGGAGCTGGGCGAGCACCCTGACAGTGTATTGCCGCGGCACCGACCAATGGCTCTGGGCGCGTCGTGGCGTCAGCGTCCACGATGACCTCATGCGAACGGTCTGGTTCGGGATGGTGGCTGTGGGCTGTGCATCTCACGGACATCGCGACGTTCGAGGACGTTCGGATCGAATGGGGACCGTACGTGGATACGGAACGTCCGCCTGCGGTGGGGCTCCTGCTCCCCTAGGCGGCGAGGAGCGGAGGTTCGTCGGCCTCGTCGTCAGGTTCCAACGCCGGAAGGAAGATGGCGGTGGGCTGAGCACGCCACTGGTCGAGCAGTCCAGTCGGCACGATGGTCGAAGGAGCCAGCCACGTGGCGAGGTCATCGGTCCAGATCCATGGCATGAGGTGACCTCCTCGGGCGGTGTGACCACCCCACCGTACCGTGCCTGTCAAGTGACTCCTGGTAACGATATTCCGCCGGCTCGTCGCGAATCGGCGGCTGCTTGGAACCCGGTCGCCGGGTCCCAGACGGTGGCGCCGACACCCCCGAAGAACATGTGGTTGGAGTCGAATGCGCGGGCGGCGAGGTCGATTCCGGTCATGTCGAGTCCGGGCTCGTGCGCCACGGTCACCGAGTCCCCGTACTCCACGTGCAGCCTCGGCGCCTCGACCGCCGCCTTGATGTCGGATCCGTGGCCGAGGAATCGGATCAGCGTGGAGAGGATCGCGGTCGTGATGCGGTCGGCGCCCGGAGATCCGATGGCAACGACCGCTCCGGTCCGATCGTGGGCGACCGTTGGTGCCATGTTCGAGACGAGGCGGGTGCCGGGTGGCAGAGCGTGGTAGCCCTGGCGGTTCAGTTCGATCTCCCCGAGAGAGTTGTTCATCCAGATTCCCGTCGAGGGCGTCATCACTCCCGAGCCGTAGCCGGCCGACATCGTGATCGAGCACCCGAGGCCGTCGTCGTCGACGGCTGAGATGTGCACCGTCGATGGTGTCCGGAGAACCCGACGCCAATCACCTTCGGCCGACAGTTCGAGCAGTTGCTGTACGGCGGGCATGCGATCGTCGGCGTGGTCGAGGTGCTCGCGACGAAACCCGAACACGGCTCGTTGCGCGTTGACGACGTGTTCGACCGTGTTCGCGTCGAACTCCCCGCCGGTACGGCCGGCCACCAGCCGGACCATCGCACAGAGGGCGGCTCCTCCGATGGCCGGTCCTGGATTCGTGGCGATCGTCCAACCGTTCATCATCGCCATCAGCGGCCGGCGCTCGACGGCCTGGTACGACGCGAGATCGGCACGCGTCAATAGACCGTCGTTGGCTTCCATGTCGGCCACGATCGCCCGAGCAATGTCACCGCGATAGAACTCCTCGGCGCCATGCTCGGCGATCGAACGCAGGCTGTCGGCCAGATGCGCGATGTGGACGAGTCCACCCTCCTCGACCAGTACGCCACCGGGCGCCAGCGCTTCGCTCGAGTCGGGATGCCATCCGAAGACGCCATCGAACGCGACCCCGAGATACAGGCTGCAGGGCGGACTCAGCGGGAAACCGTGCTGGACGTGTTCGATGACCGGTGCGAACAGCTCCCTCCAGGGGGAATGGCCGAAGCGCCGCGACGCCACGGCCAGCGCCTCGAGTCCTCCCGGTGTCGCAACCGAACCGTGACCGACGATCGTCTCGAGCCCGCCGCCGTAGTCCAGCCACACGGTCCGACCACCTCGTCCAAAGCGCTCGGGTGGCAGTCCACGGCCGGGCATCTCCATGTACCCATCGATGGTGACGGCGTCGGTCGTTGGCCCCCAGACCGTGACGAAACCGCCGCCGCCGAGCGCGCAAACGCCCGGTTCGGTGACCATGGCGACGAGGGTGGCTGCGATGGCCGCGTCGACGGCGTTCCCGCCGAACCGCGCCACGGAGCCGCCGGCGTCGGCGGCCAACGACGACGGTGCTGCGACTGCGACGTTCACGGCGGTGAGGGTAGTCCTTGGGAGGCCGCTGCCGAGTCGGTCGGAGCCTCGCCCTCGACGGCCAGATCCAGTCCTCCGGCGTCACCGGCGATGGCTGCTGCGATGACTTCGAGCCGACTCGTGCGCCCGCGCCCGATATCGGTGAACCTCCGCTGCACCGAACCGGCCACCCAGAGCCGGCCGCCGGGGTACGGAAGCGCATCCAGGATGCTGTCGGCGGGATCCCAGAGCGTCACCGGCACCACGTCGACGCGGCGCCGAGGTGCCTCAGATCTGACGGTCATCAACAGGCGCAAGAAATGGGACCCCGACTCGAAGGTCCGTACTTCCACCGGGGCGGCCAGACGACCCGACAACACGACGAGATTCATGTCCATACACAAGCCCTTCCAACGACGTGGGAAGAGCGGGGTAGCTCAAACGTATGGGATGGCTGTGACGAAACGTCAGTCGGTCTCGGAGCCGGCGATCTGTTGCGACAGCTCTTCGAGACCTGGGAAGCCGATGTCTCGCGTTTCGATGGCGTCCAGCAGGCGGCGTGCCGTACCGGCGTCACCGAGCGCCAGAGCAGCGCGAGACGCCACGTACCACTGTCTGAGGTCGTTCTCGTGAGCGTCGGCGGCGATACGACCAGGATTGGTCACCTTCCACGCCGCCGCGGCGTCGCCTTCGTCCAAGAGGTGCGCTCCGTAGACCACTCGTAGCTCGACTTCGGCGCCTTTGGATGCGCCCCGTTCACGGAAGATCTCCCACACCTTCGGAACATCCCGTTGCCGGCCAAGAGCCCGCAAGCAGTCCATCTCGACGGCCAAGTGTGTGGTGTCGCCTTCGATGCGCCGGAACGCTCGGAGCTCACGCAGCGCCTCCTCCCACTTGCCCATCCGATAGGCCGTCAACCCGAGCAGCTCCCGAATGGTGGGCGAACTCGACGCCAGCCCTTTGGCCTTGATGAGGCGGGCATACGCCGCCGGATAGCGACTATCGGCGAACTGGTCGGCGGCTTCTCCCAACAACGCGAGCGTGACGTCGCGCCGTTCCTTTGTCGTGACGCGGCCGATCTCATCACGGATCCACTGCGGCAGGTCCCCACCACCGGACCCGGCGGTCCGCAACTTCTCGCGCTGGTGCGGGCGGGGCGGCTGGCCCGATGAGGAGCCTTTGGATCGGTACGGCTTCTTCGAGCCGCCGCCCGTCGAGCCGGAGCCCTTCGAGCCGCGATAGCCGGACGACCCTCCGTCTGAGCTCTTGGAGCCTCGACGGTCGTCGGTCCGACGCTGCCGGCCCTTGTTCTGCGGTTTCCGTCGATTCTCTGCCACGGCACTCCATATCCAAACGAACAGGGGCCGACGTCGTGTCGGCCCCTGTTCTACGTTTTGTGTCCGGCGGTGACCTACTCTCCCAGGGGCCAAGCCCCAAGTACCATCGGCGCTGGCAGGCTTAACTTCCGTGTTCGGAATGGGAACGGGTGGTTCCCTGCCGCTATCGCCACCGGACAGATCTTCTCCAACGACCCAGGGGGCCGTCAGCGTGCTCAGGCACCCTGAGCACTCCATAGCGAGCACTAATGCTTGGAATCAAGTCCAAGCCCTCGGCCGATTAGTACCGGTCAGCTCCATACATTGCTGTACTTCCACTTCCGCCCTATCAACCGGGTCATCTACCAGGGGCCTTACCCGGTTGACCCGGTGGGAGATCTCATCTTAAGGTGGGCTTCGCACTTAGATGCTTTCAGCGCTTATCCCTTCCGAACGTAGCTAACCAGCCGTGCCCTTGGCAGGACAACTGGCACACCAGAGGTTCGTCCATCCCGGTCCTCTCGTACTAGGGACAG
>JBFKPQ010000217.1:0-3843 GCA_041628225.1 Acidimicrobiia bacterium
CACGCCGATGTGAACCACCACGAGGAGTGGGAGGCCGTGTTCTTTCCGCTCGGAGATCGCTTCGACCCTTCCACGGCGAAGGTCGTCGATTACGACCCCCGCGACCTCGACTCGGAAGCTCCGGAGGGCTGCACGTACGCCTTGAGCGACGCTCCCATCGACACGAAGTCGTTCTACTCGACGGCCGAGTCGGACTTGAAGGAGTGGCTCTACCGCAACCAGCAGGTGCAGGTCTTCAAGAACCCCACGCTCAAGCTGTACTCGCGGGTCGGCGAGTCGGCCGAGGATTTCGAGCAGCGCTGTCGAGAGGCCGCCGAAGACCAGGCCGATGCCGCCATCGCCAAACTCAAAGACCGTTACGAGACCAAGATCGACCGCGTCCGGGATCAGATGGCGACCGCCGAACGGCGGGTCCGGGAGCTCGAATCGGACCTCCAGGGTCGTCGCCAGAGCGAGATGCTGTCAGGAGCGGGCGACCTGCTCGGTGCGATCCTCGGCGGCCGTTCGAAATCGCGAGCCATCAACGGAGCCGCATCCCGTAGACGAATGACGCGCCAGACACAGGAGCGGTTGCAGACGGCCCAGGAGAAGGTCACCGACAAGACGCTGGCGCTCGACGAGCTCGAGGACGAGTTGGCGGACGAGGTCACCGAGATCATGTCGAAGTGGGACGATGCCGCCGCCGAGATCGAGACGATCGACATCGGACTCGAGAAGACCGACATCTCGGTCACGGAGCTCAACCTGGTGTGGTTCCGGGTGTGACGTCAATGGGCGGCACGCCGCCCATGGCCGGTCCGCGCCAGTCTCCACACGATCATCGATCCCATGGTTCGGCCGGCCACGGCATGACCTGCCAGCACACCCACCACGTCGGCGCCGGGCAGACGAAACAGCCGCAGGACGCTTCCCGCCGCCGACGCCACGCTCTCAGATGAGCTTGTCGTCGGTTCCGGCCACCTGACGCAGGAGTTCCGCCTGGCCCGTGTGATACGTGTCGTGGAAGTACCAGAAGCGGGCTCGCGAGGCGAGCGTCACCATCCGGTCGCCCACGTCGACCTCTTCGGCCCATCCGGCGTCGGGCACGGCGGCGATGGTCTCGGCCAGGCGCTCCTGACCGGCTGCGATGATGCCCAAGAGGCGTTCGAGACCCACGACACCCGGACCGTCTTCGGTGATCGGCTCGGTCTCGCGCCGATAGCGTTCGAGTTCGTTGTCCCCGATGACCCCCTCGCCGCCGAGAGCTTCGATCAACGACTCACGGCTGTCGGCGATGTGGCCGATCACCCAGTTCAGACAATTGATGTTGTACGGGGTCTGCCGAAGCGAATCCTCATGGCTCAAGCCATCGGCCTGCATGGCCAGGATGGCGGCGTTGCGTTTGAGATACGAGGTCAGCGAGTGGGCGTCGAACATGGCGCCAGCCTACGCAACCCATGCTGCGGTTGTCTCCCACAGGCGCGCCGCCTCCGAAGCGTCCTGAGCGGGCCGTGACGGCGGACGAGCCGATAGACGGTCGTAGTAGCTGCCCGACACGACATCATCGGCGGTCGCCGCCCACACGGAGGGCTCGGCGCCCTGCTGCGCCGTCAATGCGTCTCGCACCACCAGTGGTCGCACGAGCCTCGGGATCGGCGCCCAGATCGCCGTGTCCACGACGCCTGGGTGCACGGCCACCGATACGAGATCGGGCCGGCGACGGGCCAACTCGGAAGCGAACAACACGTTGGCCAGTTTCGAGGTCGCATACTCGGCCATGCCGGTCAGCGACCTCGTCCGTCGCAGCACGGCCTGCCAGTCGATGCCATCCGAGCGGTAGTGGGCGTTCGACGACAGTGTGATGACCCTCCCACCTCGCCGCACGAGGGGCAGCAACGCCAGCGTCCAGGCGGCGTGGCCCACATGATTGACGCCAAACGCGAGTTCGAAGCCGTCGGGCGTGAGACCTCGTCTGCCGGCCACCCCGGCGTTGTTGATCAAGACGTCGATCGACTCCCCGTCGAGCTGGCGAGCCGCGCGGGCCACCGAAGCCAGCGACGACAGGTCGAGCTCGATCGCCCCGGCGCCCGTCAGCTCGGCCAGAAGACTGGAGTCGACGCGGCGACTGGCCATGACGATACGCATCCCCGCGGACGAGAGAGCACGGGCGGTCTCTCGCCCGATGCCCGACGTGGCCCCGGTGATGACGGCGAGCGGTGACATCATCCAGCAGCGTAGGGAACCTTGACGACCGGAGAGGTCGTTGAACCACCATGCGTTCTCTCGTCATCGGCGTGGTCCTCTTCTCGGCGTGCAGTGCGTCGTCGGGCGTGACGACCTCACCGCAGGCGACCGAGGCGCGGCCGACGACCACTCCCCCGGTCGCCACGACCGATGCCCCGGTCACGACGTCGTCGGTCGCACCCCGCCCGGGGTGGAACGTGGTTCTGGTCGGCGAGGCCGATTCGATCGAGGGTCGCGCCGAGCCCGAGTCGTCGGCTCCGACCCTGCTACAACTGCCGCACGGCACCATGGGTCTCGAGGCAACCGGTGCCACCTCACACGACGGTTCGCGTTCGTGGCGTCAATTCATCGTCGACGGACAAACGGTGTGGATCGAAGACTTCCACGTGACGGACGCCACCATCCCCACCGAGGAGGAGGCGATGGCCGCCATCGAAGCGGCCGTCGCCGGATTCGACGGCGACCTCACGGATCTGGCGCCTCACCGGGGTTGGATGGTGCGCCGCTTCAGCCCGTGGTACCGCATCGCCGGGCTCGATCTCGCCATCGCAGCCGACGACCCGACCACCTACGTATGGGGTGGTCCGGCCTGCACCATCGACGAGTGCCCTATGGACCTGACACTTCGTGAGGCCGTCCTCGATCCGGTCGCCGAGACCTGGAGCGACTCCGACCGGGTCACCGCGCTCAACGAGCCGATCCCGGGACCGAACGGGGCGCTCGCCGAGCGAGTCATCCCGCCGGAGATGATCGGATTCTCCTATCTCGCCCTCCACGATCCGGGCGACGATCCGTCAGTCGGCGGGTTGGACTGGGTGACGTGGTATGTGTTCCTCACGTTCGAGGACGGCGACCTGGTCATCGCCGGCTTCACGCTCGACGCCTGGGCTCCATGACCGCGTAGGTTGGGGCACCCATGCCGAGAGAGGGGCCCGTGGAACTAGACCAACGCCAGCAAAATCTGCGGACGACGAGTTCGTGGGATTTCTCCGACCTGCGTGCGCTGTTCATCAACTGCACGCTGAAACCATCACCCGAACGGTCGCACACCCGAGGCCTCATGGATATCGCCATCGCCGTCATGGAGGCGAATGGCGTCACCGTCGAAGTCGTCCGCGCCGTAGACCTCGATCTGGCCGCCGGGGTGTGGCCCGACATGACCGAACACGGCGCCGAGTCCGACGCTTGGCCGGGCCTGTACGAGAAGGTCGAGCAGGCCGAGATCCTCGTCTTGGGCACACCGATCTGGCTCGGCGAGAAGTCGTCGGTGTGCACGCGGGTGATCGAGCGGCTCTATGGGAACTCGAGTCTCCTGAACGAGGCCGGTCAGTACGCATACTACGGCAAGGCCGGCGGCTGTCTGGTGACCGGCAACGAAGACGGGGCCAAGCACGCCGCCATGAACATCCTGTACTCGCTGCAACACCTCGGCTACATGATTCCTCCCCAGGCCGACGCCGCCTGGCTGGGCGAAGCGGGGCCAGGACCGTCCTATCTCGATCCGGGTTCCGGAGGACCGGAGAACGACTTCACGAATCGCAACACGACGTTCATGGCGTGGAATCTCATGCACACGGCGCGCATGCTGGCCGACCGTGGCGGCATGCCGGCGCACGGCAA
>JBFKPQ010000218.1:0-3794 GCA_041628225.1 Acidimicrobiia bacterium
CAGCTGGTCCGGGCCGTCGAGGACACGACGCCCTCGCTGGGTTCGGCCGCGATGGGTGACATCCCGAGTTACGGCTTCGAGAAGGTGGCGGGCCTCGCCGACGTGAAGCAACGCCTCACCGAGGCGGTCATCTGGCCGATGACCCAGCGCGAACGGTTCGCCCAACTCGGCATCGATCCGCCGCGGGGCATCTTGTTGCACGGGCCACCGGGCACCGGCAAGACTTTCGTGGTCCGGGCACTGGCTCACGAAGCCGGAGCGGCGTTCTTCCCCGTCAAGGGCGCCGAGCTGTTGGACAAATTCGTCGGCGAGTCGGAACGAGGGGTGCGCGAAGTGTTCGCCAGGGCGCGGGCGGCGGCGCCGTCGATCCTGTTCTTCGACGAATTCGACGCGCTGGCGCCCGTGCGCGGATCGTCGACGACGTCGGTGACGGACTCGGTGGTGGCGGCGTTGCTGACCGAGATCGATGGCGTGGGCGAACGCGGCGACGTGGTGGTGATCGCCGCCACCAACCGGCGGGACCTCATCGACCCGGCCCTACTGCGATCGGGCCGGTTCGAGGTGCACATCGAGCTGGGATTGCCCGAGGAGGCGGCCCGCCGCGCCTTGCTCGCCATCGTGGACGTGCCGTTCGCCGACGACGTCGACCTCGATGAACTGGCCCGGCGGACCGAGGGTTTGTCGTTCGCCGACCTCACCGGCCTGCTCCGCGAGGCTGCTCTCGCCACACTCCGGGGCGACGAGAAAGCGCTGACGGTCGGCTGGCCACAGCTCGAGGGCGCGTTGGAGCGGTTCAGCCCGAACGCGTGAGCGGGCCCCTGCCGGGGCCCGCTCGTCTCATGACGGCTGCGAGCTAACCAGTGACGGAGAAGGAGTCGCTGGCGACTGCTCGCCACCGAACCCGCTTGTCGAAGCTCCCAAGCTCCGCCGTGCAGGTGGCCGCACCGCCGGTCCAGGCAGGTGTTGGTCCCAATGTGAGCGTGGCGGTACTGCCGACGACGTTGGCGTATTGCCTGTAGACGAGGGCGCCATCCTGGTAGCACTCAGCCTTCACCTTCATTCCGGTGGATTCGGCAGAAGCCGTCGACAGGGTGCCGTCGCCGACCCAAGCCGTTGCCGACGTCGCATACGTCCCGTCCGGTACCGACAGGCTGAGCTTGGTCGGCTTGGCTGCGATTGCCGCAGCCGGTAGTACAGCGATCGCGAGCGTCGCCACAGCCAACGATGCCACCCGCCTCATGCGGGTAGACGTCTGGATTCTCATGCGCTACTCCTCCGATGTCAGCGCACTCTCACAGCGCAGAGTGCGTCAAGGAGTCATCGGACGAGCGTTTCAGAACTTGAGTGCCTCACCGGCCGAACCGGAACATGCTGGGCACTGACGCCTCGCAGCCGGCGGTGAGAGAGTCAGGGTTGTCGAGCAAGTCTGGGCGGAATGGGACTGCCCAGGCGGTTTGGGCTCCGGGCCCGACACCTGGGTATGTGACGGAGCCCAGTTGGAGAAAGTCCTCGTTGTCGTCGAAGAATTCGACCTGAATCACGATCGTGACCGTTTCGTCCGCCGTGTTCGCCACGGTTCCCGCAGCACCCTCCGACGAACAGCTGACCGGTCCGAGTTCAGCCAGCGCCGGGTCGAGGGTGGCGTCATCATCGGCCAGCGCCCACATGACGAGCGCGGCCAGTCCCACCCCGACACCTAGGGCAATCCAGCGAAGCGCCCCGAGCGACACTCTCCGTCCTGTCATCGTCTCCCCCATGCGTGAGGGCCCGGCTCCTCGCCGGGCCCTCACTTCATCAGCCGTCGCTTCGCGTGTTACAGGTCGCATCCCAGCTCGTTGGCCGGTCCGAGGATGTTGTGGAGGCCCTGGAAGTCTCCAGACGCCACCGCATCATCCCACATCTGAGCGATCTGGGTTGTCGTGTATGGATAGTTCACACCACCGTGGCTGGCGTTGAGGTACCCGGCCACGACGTCACGCGCCGCCTTGCGGAAGTCCTCGTCGCCGCCGCCCGTTCCGACCAGGTCGAGCATCGTCAGCCCGTCGAGCCCTGCGAATGGCGTGAAGAAGTCGTTGAAGAGCGTGTCGTGGCTATACGGATTCTGGTTGGCCGGGGTGAAGTCCGGATCGCCAGTTCCTCCGTCGAACACCGACAGTTCGTTCCACAGCTCGCTGCCGTTGCCGCCTTGCCAGAAGCCCGGCGTGCAGCCTTCGTCCGGCGGACGGTTCACGAACGGCGTGGGGATGTCCTGATTCGGAGCCGCCAGCGTCAACGTCGCCGACTGGGTCAGCACGAAGTCACCGATGTAGCCCGGAGGCGCAGCCGTCTCACGGACCGTATAGGTGCCGAGCACGAGACCCGTGAGCTTGAACTCACCAGGCAGCGGATCAGAATCCAGGCCGACATAGCCGGCATCGCCTGTGTTGTCTGTCACAGATTCGCACACCGGCGGGTCGATCACCGTGCCGCCGACTCCCGGCCGCAGGGCCGTATGGCAGACCTCGAAGGTCGCTCCGCCGAGCGGGTTGCCCAGCTCGTCGACCTTGTGCCAGGTCAGCATGCCGGAGACCCACGTCTTCGTGGCCGGTCCGGAGTTGGGGGCATCGCCGTCCGTCGTACGGTCGACGGTACCGGTCAGGCCCGTGAACGAGACCATCGTCGACGCTTCGACCGTCACCGAGCCGGCATCGCTGGAGTTGACGATCACCGTGCAGGTGCCGCCCACTCCCGTCACACCATCGGTGACGCATGTGCCACCGGTGATGGCGCCCGACGTCGTCGTGTTCGAGATGACCAACGCGCTGACGGGCGCTCCGGCGAGCGGGGTGAACCCGTCGACGCCGTCGCCTCCCTCGGCGGCGGCCCATCCGTCGTCGGCGTAGACCGTCACCGTGAAGGAGTGTTCCTCCGTGATGCCGTTCGTGTCATCGGCCGCGATCGTGATGTAGGCATCCACGTACCGCTTGACGGCGTCATCGCTGTTGACGAGCCCCGACGGCGTCGTCGAGTCGTCCGTCTCACGATGGACCGTCGCCGAGTTGGCATCGCCATCTTCGAACGTCACGTCCGTCGTGGCGTGCACCTCGTACACGTCGGCGACCAGCGAATTGATCGTCACCTCACACGTGTAGGTGCCGTTCAGCTCGGCCGTCGGTGTCGCACAAGTCGAATTCGAGATCGGCGCCATGGGCGAAGACGAAGCCGAGATGACGACGTTCGTGACCGTCGTGTCACCCGGAGCGGGTGTGACGGTCACGGTGAACGTGTGCTCATCGCCGACCTCGTTGACGCCGTCCGCCTCGATCGTGATCGCAGCATCGACATACCGTTTCACCGCCGCGTCACTGTTCGGAGCGTTTCCGTCCGTCGACACGGCCACGCCGATCTGCTGACCGGCCGGGCCGGCTTGCACCGTCGCCGAGGCCGTCGCCGTGATCTTTCCGACATTGTCGGAAGTGACGGTCACCGTGCACTCACCGGCTCCGTCGGTCACGCACGCGTCCGGGTTCGGGACCTGGGCATCGGCGCCGTCGGCCGACACGTATGCCACCGATACGTTCTCGCCGGCGGCCGTCACGAAGCCGAGGCCGTCGCCGTTGTCTTCGTAGACGGTGACGGTGAAGTCATGCGATACGCCGACCTCGTTGACCCCGTCCGGCTCAATCGTGATGTACGCATCCACATACGTCTTGACCGCATCATCAGAGTTGTTGCCAACCCCATCGGTCTCGACCGTGAACGCCAACCCAGCCACCGTCACACCAGCCGACGCATGCGCATCGATCTGACCCGTC
>JBFKPQ010000219.1:0-3757 GCA_041628225.1 Acidimicrobiia bacterium
AGGTGGCTACCGCCCTCGCCGGGTGCGCAGGCGGGCCAACACATGGTCGGCCACGCAGGCACCCTGTTCGAGGCCGACCTCGATGCCCATCGGATAGTGGATGCCGCCGTACAGCCTCGAGATCGCCGCCTCGTCGGCCGCCTCCTGAAACGACGTGAACGCTCTGGGCGTATGACCGCTCAACTCCACCGCCGTATCCAGGAACGTCGCATGGCCGAACAGCGCCGTGAGCACGCCCGCCGCCGCGCCGGATCCCACCGAATGGCCCGACGTGTACTCCGGGAACGCCGGCGAATTCACGAACGAGTTCCACGCCGGATCGATGTAGCGCTGGATGTACGTCACGGGACGCAACAGGTTGGAGCGGTACTTCTCCCGCCAGCACGACGAGAACCCATCGGCCAGCCCGATGCCGAGCTTCGCCATCGCCTCGGCTGCCAAACCCAGGTCGAGGCCCTTGTCGGCGATCACCTGGGCGCCGATCAGCATCCAGTGTCCCGACGGCAGACCCGTCGAACCGTCCGGATTGTCGCGCCAGTACAGCGCAGTCACCTTCTGCTCATCGGTCAGGACCAAGCCCGCCTGGTACGTGGCGTTGGCTTGCTCCCAAAACGGCGAACCAGCCACCGCCGAGAACGGAACGTGCGGGGTCGGGCGGCACGGATCCGCCTCTTCGATCGCCAGGAAACGTACTTCGCCCCAGTACGGCTCGATCGACGCACCGAAGTTGGGTGGGGTCCGAATCCACAAGGCGTCGCCGACGGGCGGCGTGAACGCGCGGCCCTGAATACCTGCCCAGCCATCCGTGTCGATCCACGCGACGAGCGCGGCGGCCACCTGGCCTCCAAACGCGATCGATCGAGCGAGAACGTCGGCTGGGACACCAGTGGCGGCTCGCTCGGCGCGGACCGCCGCTTCGAGGTCGGACAGGTACTGCAGGCCGGCTCGACCGGCCAAGTCGTGGCTCAGCACTCCCCAGGCAGTGGCGTTGGCGACCGATGGCCAGTCGTACCTCTGCGACCGTATGGCCGCCGGCAGCGCCCCCAGCCCGTTGAGCTGGCGGCCGAGCGAGACATGCTGGGGCATGCCGCTCACGACACCTTCGTAGAGCGAGATGCCCAGGTGGGCGTACACCCGCGCCGCCGTCGGCGGCGACAACCGTTCTTGCTTGACGGCCAGGTAGAGAGCCCGAGCCCACCGCAGGGCCACGTCGGCCGAGTGAGCGCCGGCGAGAGGATGCGGCGCAGCCGGGGTGGCCAGAGCCGCCGAAGGAGCCATCACCAACGCCGCCGTTGCCGCGGCCGACCAACCCAAGAATTGCCTACGAGAAACGCCTTCGTGCGTCACGGCACGACCTCCCCTTCGATGGATTCGGTACGCCCCGCGTCGGTCGGATAGGTCAGCTGCATCGCACCGATGGGCGTTACCGCACACTATAAACTAACTGAACGTTCGTCAAGTGTTTGTCTGTCAAGACCCCGGTAGCGTGACCAGGATGAAGGTCACGTCGTTCCGCCTCGCACCTTTGCTGGTGCTCCTGGCGGCCGCTTGTTCGGAGGCCGCCGTGCCCTCCACGACGTCGGCACCGTCCATCATCACCTTCGCCTCCGAAGCGCCCCCCACTCCGCCGCTCGACCCGGAGGTCGTGGCAGCAGGCCAGACGATCTACGAACAGCGATGCGCGGCCTGCCATGGCGCCGAACTCGAAGGTCAGCCCAATTGGACGACACCGAACGCCGACGGGTCGTACCCCGCTCCCCCGCAGGACTCGACGGGTCACACGTGGCACCATTCCGATCAACTCTTGCTCTCCATCATCCGCGACGGCCAGGACGACCCGGACTGGCGCATGCCGCCGTTCGGTGGCCAGCTGACCGACGGCGAGATCGTCGCCGTCCTCGACTACTTCAAATCGACCTGGGGCGAGCGCGAACGCAACTTCCAGTGGCAGATCACCTGGCAAGAATCCCAGCTCGACCGGTAGCTCGCCCGTCGACGCCCTCATAGCCTGGAGGCGACATGGCCGACCTTCACACCTACGGCGATGCCGGTCGCCGCGCGGTCCTCGTCATCCACTCCTGGTGGGGCAAGTCCGTCGGCATCGAGCACTTCGGTCGGCGGTTGGCCGACGAGGGCTTCCTCGTCGGCCTCGCGGATCTGTTCGATGGCGACACGGCCACCACGATTCCCCAAGCCGAAGCCCTGCGGGCGCGCCGCCGGAACGTGCCGATGTACCGGACCCTCATCGCCGACATCGAGGAACTGCGCGCCCGTTCAGGCAGCCCGGTCGGCGTCGTGGGGTTCTCCATGGGTGGCCACTGGGCGGCGTGGCTCGCCCAGCGTCCTGAGCTTCCGATCGACGCCACCGTCCTGTACTACGCGGTGCGAGCCGGCAGCTTCACGTACTGCCGTTCGCCGATCCTGGCGCACTTCGCCGATGACGATGCCTGGGTGAAGCCTGCCGGACGACGGCGAATGGAGAAGGCCATCGCCGAGGGTGACGTGCCATACCGAGCGCACGACTATCCGAGCACCCAGCACTGGTTCGCCGAATCCGACCGTCCCGAATACCACCCGGCCGCCGCCGAGGAAGCTTTCGAGCGCACCCTCGCCCACCTCCGCCGGTAGCCTGGCGACCCGCCGATCTGGAGGCCCGATGATTCTCGAGGTAGCCGACTTCCGCACTCACGATCCCGACGACTTCGAGGCCGCCATGCACGAGATGGCCGACCTCATCGCCTCGGCAGACGGCTACCGAGGCCACCGTGTCGAACGCAGCATCGAGAGTCCGAGCCGGTACCTCCTGCTCGTGCACTGGGATTCGGTCGAGGCGCACCTGGCGTTCCGAGAAACCGAGGCGTTCGACGCGTGGCGGACTCGGCTCGGACCGCATCGAGAGAACATCCACGTCGAACACACCCGGACGGTGCTCGAACACTCCTAGGCGTC
Organism: Acidimicrobiia bacterium; assembly: GCA_041628225.1. GTDB lineage: Bacteria > Actinomycetota > Acidimicrobiia > Spongiisociales > JAENVV01 > JBFKPQ01. The sequence continues at coordinate 2,950 of JBFKPQ010000219.1, forward strand.
GGCCGACTCCAATTCGGCGAGTCGCTCGATCGCCTGCTGAACGAGACCCCGAGCCTCGTCGACCTTCGCCTGGTACAGGCCGAGATCGCCGGATGACAACGCGGCCTGCCCCTCGGCGAACGCCTGCTCGGCTCGATCGAGCAGTTCGGTCACATCGGACGGCAGTTCAGGGCCGTCGTCGGGAATGGGGATGTCATCTCTCGGCGTGAAGCCGGAGAAGATCTCGGCCAGCGCGCCCTCGAGGGTCAGCCCGATGACGATGCGCTCACGGAAGACCACCACCACCCGCTTGAACTCAGGAATGGTGTTCTCACCGTCACCTTGGAGGTAGATCGGCTGGACGAACACGATCGACTCCTCGATCGGCACCACGAGCATCTGGCCTTGGATGATCGACGAACCTTCCTGACCGAGCAGCGTTCGCAGCGACGAGTAGTCCGAATCCTGGTTGATGTCCTGGCCGACCAGCGCGGGGCCGTCGAACTGTCGATCCGGCGGCAAGCGGAAGTCGACCAGCTCGCCGTAGGTGTTGGGGTCGCCGCGGGCGATGAGGAAGGAGATCATGTTCTCTTTGTCCGCGGGAGTGAACGGCTGCATGAGCAGGAACTCGGTGTCCTCCTCGTCGGGCAGACGCATGAGCAAGTAGTACGGCATCATCGGCCGGACTTCGAGGTTGCCGATCCGCTGCTCGATGCGCGTGCGCCCCTCGTCGGTGGTCGACGGGTCGGTGGCGATCGCCCACGGATCGGAGTTCTCGAAGAACACGCGGGGGTCGGTTACGTGATAGAAGCGATACATGTCCGTCTGC
>JBFKPQ010000220.1:0-3723 GCA_041628225.1 Acidimicrobiia bacterium
CGCCGCGGTCGTGTCGGCAACGGCTTCGTCGAACCGACCCAGCCCTGCCAGCGCGAATCCGCGTTCCCGGTAGGCCTCGGCGAGCTGGTTGGCATTGTCGGGTTCGAGCTCGATGGCGGCGGTCGTATCGGCGATCGCTTCATCGAAACGGCTGAGCTTGGACAAGACGGTGCCGCGTCCGATGTATGCCTCAACGAGCCACCTGGTGTCGTCGGGTTCGAGTTCGATGGCGGCGGTGGAATCCGCGATTGACTCATCGAACCGGCCGAGCCGTGAGTGGGCGACGCTTCGTCCAACGTACGCGTCGGCGAGAAGGTTGGTGTCGTCGGGATCGAGATCGATGACTGCCGTGGCGTCCTCGTCGAGGTCGTCGAACCGTTCAAGCCCGTTCAGGGCGTGGCATCGGACCAGGTAGGCGCGGGCCAGGTCGTTGGTGTCGTCAGGCTCGAGCTCGATGGCGGCGGTACCGTCGGCGAGAGCGTCGTCGAACCGGCCCAGCGACTGCAGGGCGATACTGCGGTTCACGTACACGGTGACGAGATCGTCGCTGTCGGGTTCGAGCTCGATCGCGGCAGTCGCGTCGGCGACGGCCTCCTCGAAGCGGCCCAACTCCGCCTGCGCGAAACCACGTTCGCCGTACGCCATCGCAAGCAGGTCGGCGTCGTCGGGCTCGAGTTCGATGAGCTCCGTCAAGGCCGCGACCGCATCGCCATGGCGGCCTTCCGCGTTGGCGGCATAGGCTTCGTCCGCCAACTCAAACTGGTGCCTACCGTCGTTGTCGGACACCACCGAGCTCCACAGCGCCGCGAGGGAAACGGTGGCGAGGATCACCGCGACGGGGAGTGCCGCCACCTTCACCCACGTCGGTATCGATCGGGCGGGCTCGACCAACGACGATGGGGCGACGATCGCGTCCGCCGCTAAGCGGGTAACGGCCACGATCTGGCGTCGGGTCACGAGGGTGACGACCCAGAACGTGAGGATCGAGGCGATGACCCAGACGACAACGGAGACCATCGACCACACGGCCTCGCTACGGAATTCTTCGGGGGTCGACGCGTCCGAGGAAGCGGCGTTCCTCAACAAGCGGGCGGCGATGAACGCCGCCCACCACACGTGCAGCAGTCGGGAGACCGGTGCGCCTCGCCGAGAAACGTCGGGCGGCGGGGCTGAACTCCGCCAGACCTCGTCGACGATCTGCTTGGGTCGCCACAGGTTGAGGATCGGGACGAACCATGCTCCAATCGCCCACCCCGACGTGAATCGAGGCCGCCATCCAAGGGCGGGCACGTTGCGGTAGAGACGATGTGTCCAGATGATGAAGACCACGATGACGGCAATGTCGACGACCCACGCGCCGAGCCTTAGCGCCAACACGCGGTCGTCGCTGGCCTCAAGATCGGCGATCGCCACCGACGTGGGATCATCGATCAGCCGGTCAGCAAGGTGGTACTGCACCCATCCGGCCGCGATCGACATCGCACCGAAGAACGCCAGGAGCACGAAGAGAACCTGCAGGGCACGGCCGAGGCCGGCCGGCGAACGGTAAGTCGTGGCCGCCGCCGGGACCGGCGGAGCCCACAGCGTTTGCGAGCCCCCAGAGGAGAGCCGAGCCGACGAGCGGTCGGCATGGAGCTCGGGCGGGTACCACCTACCATCCGACGCGAGCCACCACCCCTCGCCGTCACCATCATCGGGCGGGAGCACCGTCAGCCCATCGTGCTCAGAGTCAACACGGTGATCGAGATCGGACTCTCCCATGCCCACACCTCCCCACAGTCAACGGGCGCGCCGGAGGTGATCCGGGCCAAGAGCAGAACGTCCGTTTCCCCATGTGAACAACGGCACACCGGGCGCAGAGAGCCCGGACGGCAACCAGTCATCGCCCGGCGCGTCGCCGCGGTGCTCACCACCCGGCGCTAGACGAGTAGTTAGTTCCAAGGGATTCGCGCGCTCCGCGCGATCATCCACCAGTCGAGTGACGAGGGTGTCCAAGATCAGGGGGCCTACACAAACCCTGATCCCGAAGGACACAGCGCATGAACCCTGACCTGGACACCCTCGCGACCCGACTCTACGTCACGATCGACGATCTCCTGATCGAACACCCACAGTGGGCGCCGGAACGGCCGACAGTCGGAATCGCCCCGAAACTCACCGACGCCGAACTCCTCACCCTGGCCGTGCTGCAAGCCCTGCTCGGCTTCACCTCCGAAGCACGCTTCATCCGTCACGCCCACGCCCACCTGCGCCCCTGGTTCCCATACCTGCCCGACCGGCCCGGCTACAACAAACGGCTCCGCCACAGCGGCGAACTGTTCCAGCACATCATCGCCCATCTCGCCCGTGCCTGCCCCTCCTGGAACGACGACCTGTGGCTCGTGGACTCCACCCCCGTCGAGTGCGCCCGCAGCCGCGAGACCGTGAAACGATCCGATCTCGCCGGCTGGGCCACCTACGGGTACTGCGCGTCGCACTCGAGGTTCTTCTGGGGCCTGCGCCTCCACCTCATCACCACACCATCAGGACTGCCCGTCGCCTACGCGCTGGCTGGCGCCAAGACCGACGAACGCGACACCGCGCTGAACATGATCGCCCTCAACCCCGAACTCCACCGGTCCGGCCAAACCCTGATGGCCGACAAGGGCTACCGGCGCGCCAGCTTCGAGACCGAACTCGCCGACGCCGGCATCACCCTCATCCGCCCCACCTTCGGCAACGAGACACCCCGACCACACCAACGGCTCCTACGCCCGTTCCGCCAGATCATCGAGTCCGTCAACCAAACCCTGAAAGCCCAACTCGACCTCGAACGCCACGGCGCACGAACCAAACCCGGAGTCTGCGCCCGAGTCCTCCAACGCCTCCTCGCGCTCACCGCCGCGATCTGGCACAGCGAAACCACCCACCAGCCCGGACCCGCCCGATCACTCCTCGCCTACGACCACTGACCGAGCCCCAACCCCTTGGAACCAATCATCTAGGTGAAACGTGGCGAGCGCCATGAGCCGCGCAGTGGCCCGACCACACTGCCGCCCGAAGCAAGACGGTCCGGCTCGAGGGCTCGGCTTACCAGCGCCGCCGACGCGTGCTGACTGCTTCCGTGATGCGACCGTCCGAACGGGGATCGGCTACCGGACGGTCAGGTCACCTCGGGAATCGGGAGTCCCCGCCCGTAGCGATCACTCTGGAACCAGCGCACGCTCTCCGGGCTCCTGATCGCCGCTGACGGTCTCGCGGATGATGTCGAGCGTCACGCTCGTCGTCTGGCTTGTAGTTGCCCGTCAAGCGGACCGTGAGCTTCTGACCGTCACCGCCGCCGAGCGCGCCGATCTCGGATCCTGGTGGCCGGCCGTACGCGGCCCCAGATGAGGACGTCGCGGTACTTCGGGGCGCCCGATTTCTTGGTGCGGCCGTCGAGCAGCACTGGACTGATCACGACTGCGTGGGTGTTTCTGGTGAGGATGCCAAACTGTCCCCCGTGGCGACGGTGTCGAAAGCCCGATGACCTTCGTGCAGGGCGTGCTCGCGTCCCTCATCGCAGGGCTCTTGCTCTCCCTCCTCAGCTCGCCGTGGAGGCGTCGACTTGGGCGGGCATGGACGCTGCTGAGAGCGCGCGTCTCACGACGTGCCCGAAAAGCGGGGACGGCGGTGGCGGCGCGGCTGACGGAATCGGACGTCGAGATCGTCTACCGCGACCGTTCCGACGCCCAGGCCGATCTC
>JBFKPQ010000221.1:0-3722 GCA_041628225.1 Acidimicrobiia bacterium
ACCGTCGCTGGCGGTCGGGCACCGCTCCGTCGGTGCTCCCGGCGCACCGCGAGCCGTTTCGGCTTCGTGGGGAGAGGGCCGCCGTGCTCGGGCCGTCGATCTCTGAGCTGGTGTCGTTCGTCGAGCGCTTTGGCGGCCGGCCAGCAGCCGACGGCATGCCGACGGTGATCCACAGCGATCTGCACCTCGACAACGTGCGCGTCGGTAGCGACGGACCTGTCGTGCTCGATTGGGCGGAGGCGAGTTGGGGCTCTGCCGAGGTCGATCTGGCCGGATTGCTGACGGGCGTTCTGCGCGACGACCAACGCCCGCGGCTGTGGCCGTTGGTGTTCATCGTGTACGGCGAGGCCGCGCAACGGCCTGTCTCGATCCCGGCGCTCCGAAGCGCCCTCGCCGACCGCATCGCAGGTTCGATCAACTGGGCGGGTCGGATGCGCCAGGAAGGGACGGGCGGGCGGATCGAGGCGCTGGTGGCAGACGCCCTCATTCAGCTCGAGGCGACGATCGATCTGCTCTAGAGCGTGATCACATGGTCGGGCGGATTCCCGGCCAACGCGGCGTAGAGATCAGGGAAGCAGCCGACCTGCACACCGGGAACGGTTCCCGACACGTGACACTCGGCCGCCTCTCCGCGTCCGAGGCCGGTCGCCGAATCACACCAACACGGCTCACCTTCGGCCAGGTTGCGCTCCAGCGCGCACATGTCGCACAGAAGGATCGTCTGGCCCAGCTGTAGCTGGCCGACCGGGGGTTGGCGAACACGTAGGCGACCTTCACGCGATCACGCCAACCTTGCAGATGCGGACAAGATTGTCCGGTTATGCTGCAGGGATGGCGATACGCGCCGACGCGGCCGACAACGAACGACGGATCGTCGCCGCCGCCATCGGGTTGGGACCGGCCGCGGCCTTCTACGAAGTCGGCAGAGCGGCCGGAGTCGGGCAGGGAACGCTCTATCGCCGGTTTGCCGGCCCGACCGCATTGACGCGCCGCGTGATTCGAACCATCTTCGACGAACCGGTCGAAGGCGAAACTCTGTTCGACCAGATTGAAGCGGTGGCACGGCGTCTCGTTCGGGTGCGACCCTGGGCGGATCGGCTGACCGAGGAGGAGGACCGCGGCTGGTACCGGTCTGCGGTCGACGAACTCGTCGGTCTCCTCGAGCCGGAATGGCGTAAAGCACAGGCTTTCGGCATCGTCGAAAGGGCACTCACACTCGGTGACTTGCGTCTGGCTGTCGGTATGGTTGCCGGCAGCGACCACACCTCCGGAGCGGTCGACCTGCTGAGGCGCGGGATCGAGCCGAAGAGAGGTCCGCGGCGACCACGCCCGTCCGCCATCGAACGGACATCCCGAATCGTCACCAGTCCCGACGAAGCTCAGTCGGCCGCTGCCCCCTCCCCCGTCCGGCCGAAGAAGCCTCGCGGCCGGCCGCTCCCGTCGCAGCGCCGCTGACCGCTATCGGGTCGCCGCCGTACGGAGTCCGGCGATCTCTTCACGAAGGGCCCGGCGGGCTGCAGCTCGGACGATCGGGCCGAGCAAGCGGGCCCGCGAGCCCGACGCGGTCACCGTCAACGTCACCTGGCAGCCGACCGCGTCGGGTTCGATCACATGATCTGCCGTCCACTGCATGCCGGCCGGTTCTCCGTGCCAGCGAAAGCGGACTCCGGGCTCGAACTCGTCGACGGTCCAGATGGCCGATCCCATGCCCGGTTGTGCGATCCGAGCCTGGCTTCCCAACCCAAACGGCCCTTCGTCGATCCGGATGATCCGTCTGATGTGACGCATCGTGTCTGGCCAACGCTCCACATCGGTGAGTGCGGCCCAGACGGCGGAGGGAGTGGCGTCGATCGTTTCGGTGCGTTCCTCGAGCACGGACCTCAGGCTACCGATTCCGGCCACTCCAGCCGCCAGTGGCGCAGGGTGTCGGTGACCGCATCGAGGTCGGCCCCGCTCAGGGCCGAGCGGTCCATGGTGGTCAGGAGCAGCTCGAGCTGGCCCTCGAGCCCGGAGAACGAGGGATCGATGTCGTTGGCTCGCAGGTGTTCGAGCAAGGACCCCACCGTATCGATGAAGGCCGTGATCACCAGCAGCTGGCTGTCGGACGCGATTCTGATCTCGGAGAGCGCCAGCCGGACATAGTCGTTGCGGTCCGGTTCCTCCGGCAACATGATGCGGCGGCCGCCGTCGTCGGCGACGACCCGTTGACGGGGCGGGTGGGTGAGCGCGACTCGCAGTGGTTCCACGAGATGTCGGACGACATCGGCCGCAGTGGCCGGGTCGTTGATCCCCGGCGACAGCGCTCGGAGGGCGATGTCGACCATCTGGCGGATGCCGAATCCGGGGTCTTGCTCGGTGGTCCGCGTGTCGCCGACGGTGAGCCAGTGGTCGGAATGCGGGAACTCGTCGGCGGCCTCGGACGGCCACACGGTTGCCACGCGGTCGAGGCGGGTGACGTGGTCGCCGGTGGCGATGTCGATGCGCACCACGGCTCCTTCGGGCAGCACGCCCATGAGGCGGTGCGGGTCGATGAGCTGTGCCCATCCGGTCGAGTCCGCTCGAATGGTTGCGGAGTCGGCCGACGGATCGAGCTGCCAGCTGTCGTCGCTCGTGGTAGCCCGATCGCGATCGAACACGTCGTCCATGCTCTCGGTCGTCGCTTGCGTGAGACGCCGGATCATGTCGTCGACCCGGATGCGTTTGGTGATGTGGTCGATGAACGCCACGATGGCGACGACGGTGGCGACCGCGAGGATCAAGCCGATGGTGGTGGCCCATGCCGCCACGACGGCGTTTTCGCCCGCAGTGCGGTTACCCCCCACCGTTGCGAGCGCGACGACGGCGTAGGTGAACGTCCCGGTCACGATGCCGATCACCGATTGGTGGAAGCGGTCGCGCAGGAACCCTTGCAGGACGCGCGGCGAATACTGGCTCGAGGCGAGTTGCACGGTCAGCGCGGTGATCGAGAAGACGAGCGCGGCGACCGTGATCGTCGCGCCGGCGATGGTGCCGAGCACGGTTCGGCTGCCGCCGAGCGTTGCGGGTAGGAGGTAGCCCACGCCATCCGGACCCAGCCGCCGATCGAGCACGGTGGCGAGCCACCCCAGCGCCGCTCCCCCCAGCATGTACACGGCGGGGATGGCGAAGAGGCTGTACCGAACTCGTAGCAGCAGGTTGCGCAGTGTGGGTCCTTTGCTCGACGGGCTCTACCCGGCTGACCGAATCGGAAACCTCGATCACGTTACCGAGAAACCTCCGGGATTGGGTCCGTGCCCCGCATAGGATCGGCGCATGAGCGTTCCCTTGACCCGTCGCGTGTTCTTGCACCGCATCGGCTCTACGACCCTGGCTTGGGTCGCGCTGGGCCTTGGGGCATGCTCGGACGACACCGGCTCGACTGCGACCTCCGCGACCGGCACCGCCTCGACGGTGGCATCGGGCTCGACGACGCTTCCCGCCAACACGACCGCCCCGACCCTGTCGACGACGGTGCCGGTCAGCCGGCAGACCGGCAACGTGTCACGGCTGGCGCTCGGTTCCGTGTCGGCGTTCCTGCTGGCTCGCGGCGACGAGGTGGCGGTGATCGACACCGGGAACGCCGGCGATGTCGACTCGGTCGAAGCCGGCATCGTGGCGCTGGGGTTGGGATGGGATGACGTGGCATGGGTGGTCGTGACGCACCGGCATCCCGATCACGTCGGCAGTCTCGACGCCGTGTTGTC
>JBFKPQ010000222.1:0-3638 GCA_041628225.1 Acidimicrobiia bacterium
GGCGTACGTGCAGCCCTCCGGAGCTTCCGAGTCGAGGTCGCGGGGGTCGTAATCGACGACCTTCGCCGTGGAAGGGTCGAAGCGATCTCCGAGCGGAAAGAACACGGCCTCCCACTCCTCGTGGTGGTTCACATCGGCGTGTTGGTCGTCGTACACCATGTCGACGCGTGCCACCAGGCCCGCCTCGAGCCGAGTCCCGGCCGGGTCGACGCCGACGTCGGCCGCCCAGGGCGCGGCCGGATCGAGGTAGGCGACGCGGACGGTATCGGGTACCTGGGGCGGGAGCGGACTCTCGTCGTCCGCCACGACGGGTTCGTCGGCGGCCGGCACGCTCGCAGGAGCGGACGTCGCGGTCGCCGCCGGCTCGGCGGTCATCGTCCGCTCGGGAGCATCCTTGGTGAGTTCCGTCACCTGCTGGCGCGACAAAGGGCCGGCCAGATACGACATCGCCCATCGCGTCGTGAACACGGTCGGTGCTTTCTGCCGCGTCGAATGCAGCACGAACTGACGCTTGCCGAGATCGGAGATCAGCTGGTCGAACATCTTCACGTCTACCGCACCGGAGGCGGACTTGAGGCCCTCGAGGATGCGGGCCTTGTCTCGCTCGGTCTGGAGCCGGCCGATCATCCAGGTGCCGGCGTTCGACATGGCCTTGTAATCCAGATCGACGGGGTTCTGGGTCGACAGGAGCAGTCCGACGCCGAAGGCGCGGGCCTGCTTCAAGATGGTGAGGATGGGCTTCTTGGAAGGCGGCTCACCGGACGGGGGAGCGAAGCCGAACACTTCGTCCATGTAGATCAGCGCCCGGAGGTCGGACGTGCCCTGCTGCGACCGCATCCACGTGACCACTTTGGAGAGCAGCAGGGTCACCACGAACTGCCGTTCGGTGTCGGAGAGGTGGGACAGGTAGATCACCGAGGCGCGCGGTTTGCCGTCCTCGGTGGAGAGCAGGCGTTGGACGTCGAGGGGCGGCCCTTCCAACCAGCTTCCGAACGAGGGGGAGGCGACGAGACCGTTGAGGCGCATCGCCAGCTTGGTGCGGTCTTTGGGAGGAAAGAAGGCGTCGAGTTCGAAGACCCCGAGCTTACGGACGGGCGGCGTCTGGACCTGCGCGATCAGTGTGGCGAGGTCGAGGTCCCGCCCTTCGGTCCAGGCCTTTTCGATGATCGTGGAGAGCAGAATGTGCTCTGGCGAAGCGATCGGGTCGGCGTCGATGCCGGCGAGCACGAGCAGAGAGGACACGAAACCCTCGATCTCGGCTCGCAACGTTTCAGACTCGGTCGCCCAGTCGAGGTCGGGTGCTGCGAGGGAACCGACGATGTTCACGGGGATTCCGGCACTGGAGCCGGGCGTATAGATGCCGAAGTCGGCCGTCATGCCGAGTTGACGCATACGGTCCGCGGCGATGTTCCACGACGCCAGGCCGTTCTTCCAGAGATCGGCCGTGGCCGCCGCGAATTCGTCGGGCGTCTGTCCTTTGCGGGTGGCCTCACCCTCGTCGATCCAGGGCCGGAAGGCGGCCGGTTCGAACGAGGGGAAGTTGAGCAGGAGATTGCCCATGTCGCCCTTGGGGTCGATGATGAGTGTCGGAACCTGCGACAGCAAGGCCTCTTCGAGCGCCACGACGCCCAGGCCGGTCTTGCCGGATCCGGTCATGCCGACGATCACGCCGTGCGTGGTCAGATGGTGGCCTTCGTAGATGACGGTCTCATCGCCCCGTTCTCCGGTTGCCGGGTCGATGACCCCACCGAGATAGAACTCACCGCGCGCCACGTCCACCATCTGATCGACTCCCTGTCAGTGTCCGGCGGATTGTAGGACGAACCCTGCTCACTCGTTCAGGAGACCGGGCAGCCCTCCACCGTCGACGATCGCCACCGCCAGGGGACCCAGCGCATCCCCCAACCGCCGGCTGGCGGTCTCTCCGAGGTGTTCCCAAGGCGGCATCGCCAGCCGGTTCGTCAGTTCTTCGATCTCCCAGCGCACGGACGTGCCTTCGTCGCTCAGTGCGCCCTCGGGCGTCAACCATCCCCGATCGGTGAGATCGGCCGAAGCTCGCGTCCACGCTTCTTCCGACCAGCCCCTCGTCTTTCGCAGCAGCGCGAGGGGAGTGAGCGACGAACCTTCGGACGTGAGCAGTGCCGCCAGCGGGGTCATGTCGTGGGCGACGAGTGACGTCACATGGCCGTCGCCCCGGTACTCGCGCAGCAGCGTCAGCCAATGCCACAATCGAGCGGCCGGGTGGTCCGGTGGTTCGAGTGAGGCGTGGGCGGCGAACAGAGGTCGGCCGGCCGGCTCACACGCTTCGACGGCACGAGCCGCGAGTCCCGACGCCTCGACGACGAGGGGAGCCAGATCGGCGTCCGCCCACATCCGGTCGAGAGCTGCGGCGGCACCATCCGCTCGGGCCGCGACGATGGCATCGGGTGTCGTGACCGACCAGACGTTCCGCAAACCCCGCGCCACGAGTCCTGGGTCGAAGTAGTAGAACGTCGAGGCGACGACGTCCGGGTCGGCACGTCCCATCGGGGCCGAGCGCTGCGCGAAGTACTGGGCGATGCGTTCGAGTCCGAGTCCATCGAGCGCCGCGCCGACTTCGGGCACGAAATACACGAAGGCGTGCGGGCCTTCCATGCGACGCCAGAGGAACCGGGCAACGGCGTGATCCATCGCCGGGACCATACCAAGTACGCTCGGGTCATGGACGAGGCGCAGGCTGCCGAGCACCGCCGTATGGCCGGCATCCTGTTCAACGCGGCTTGGGCGGGCCTCGAAGCCGACGCTCGGTCGACCGCCGACGAAACGGCGATGCTCGCGGCCGCATGGGGCTCGTGGTTCCACTGGCGCCAGGTCGGGACACCGCGCGAGTTCGCCATCTCGGACTGGCAGGTCGGCCGGGTCTATGCGGCGCTCGGAGATGCAGACCGTGCGGAGCGGCACGCCGAAGCCTCGCGGCGGTGGTGCGCAGAGCACAATCTCGGTGCGTTCCTCGAGGCCTATGCCCACGAAGGCTTGGCGCGCGCCGCGCTCGTGGCCGGTGACGCTGGGACGACTCGTCGACACATCGCCGCGGCGACCGCCCGTATGGGCCGCATCGTCGATCCTTCCGAGCGAGCGCTCATCGACGCCGACCTGGCCGATCTCGAAGCTCGGCTCTAGCCGCGGTCGCGTAACCGGCGGAAGACGAATCCCCGCAGGTCGCGCTCCTCGGGGTCGACCTCTCGGGCCAGGCGTTCGATCCAGTATGCGACGGCGGCCGGCGGGTGGGTTGCCCCGGTGGGTGCCACGTCGAGGTCGAGTACCTCGATCGCCGAATCCCACCAGACGATGTCGGCCCCAGGCGGGGCCCACGTGGCACGCTCCCAGTCGTACAACAGCAGCGATTCGCCGCTCGAGCGGAGGTTCCAGGGCGTGAAGTCGCCGTGCATCGGAAGCCACTCGACCGGCACATCGGATGGCCGCGTCCATGCCGACTCGAGGACCTGGGACACCGCGGCCGCGACATCGATGAGATCGACTCCGGCAGGAATGGTGTGGATGCGGACCGGCAGCGGCGACATGGCCAGGTAATGCCAGCGGCCGACCCGGCCACGGTCGAGTACCCGGGCGACTTCGAACGGGGCGGAGCGACCGCCGAA
>JBFKPQ010000223.1:0-3633 GCA_041628225.1 Acidimicrobiia bacterium
CACCTCGGTGTCGAGCACCAGGATGTTGACGTCCCGCCCGGACGCGAGAACGTGATCCAGGCCGCCGAACCCGATGTCGTAGGCCCAACCGTCGCCTCCGACGATCCAGACGTTCTTCCGGACCAGGGCATCGCAGATCGCGAGCAGCCGCTTGGTCGCGGTGTCGGACCGGTCGGCGAGCGCTTCTCGCAGACGATCGACCCGTTCGCGTTGGGCGGCGATGGCTTCTTCGGTCGACTGTTCCGACTCCAGGATCCCGGTCGCCAGTTCGTCGCCGAGGTCCGTTCGCATCGCTTCGACCAGCTGGCGGGCTTCGGCCTCTTGTTGGTCGAGCGCCAGCCGCATCCCCAGGCCGAACTCGGCGTTGTCCTCGAAGAGGGAGTTCGCCCAGGCCGGGCCGCGGCCCTCGGCGTTCGTCGTCCACGGGGTCGTGGGAAGGTTGCCACCGTAGATCGACGAACAACCCGTCGCATTGGCGATCGTCATGCGATCTCCGAACAACTGCGTCAGGAGCTTGAGGTAAGGCGTCTCTCCGCACCCGGCGCATGCTCCGGAGAACTCCATGAGCGGTTCGAGCATCTGTGAACCCTTGACCGTGTCCACACGGATCAGATTGCGATTCCGTTCGGGTATCTCGAGGAAGAAGTCGAAGTTGTCCTGTTCCCGTTCGAGGTGATCGAGCTTCGGCTCCATCATGATGGACTTGCGTTTCGCCTCCTCTTTCGACCGCGCCGGACAGACGTCCACGCAGACACCGCACCCGGTGCAATCGTCGGGCGCCACCTGGATCGTCATCAGGGCGCCAGGAGCGTCCTTGCCGGACCACGGCTTCGACTCGAACCCCTCCGGAGATCCGTCGAGGAAGGACGGTTCGTATACCTTCATCCGAATTGCCGTGTGCGGGCAGACAAACGTGCACTTGGCGCAATCGATGCACAGCTCCGGGTCCCAGATGGGTATCTCCCGTGCGATCGACCGTTTCTCGTAACGCGTCGTGGCGGTCGGGAACGTACCGTCGATCGGCAGGGCGCTCACGGGCAACAGATCGCCCTTGCCCTCGAGCATCATGGCGGTCACCGTGCGCACGAAGTCGGGCGCCTCGTTCGGGATGGGCCGCCGGGCCGGCAACTGCGACGTGACCGACGTAGGGACCTCCACCCGGTGGAGGTTGGCGTCGGCCGCGTCGACGGCCGATTCGTTGAGGCCGACCACCACTTCGCCGAACCGACGGTAGGTCTTGCGGATCGCCTTCTTGATGGCCTCCATCGCCTCGTCGATCGGGAGGAGCTCCACGAGGCGGAAGAAGCAGGCCTGGAGCACCGTGTTGATGCGACCCCCGAGACCGAGGTCGGCGGCGACCTTCGATGCGTCGATCACCCACAGGTCGAGCTGCTTGTCGATGATCTGACGCTGCACCTCGGCCGGTAGGTGGTGCCACACGTCGTCCGGCCCGTACGGAGCGTTGAGGAGCAAGGTGCCGCCGGGTTCCGCCACGGACAGGACATCCATCCTCGAAAGCAGCTCGAACTGGTGGCAGGCCACGAAGTCGGCCTGGGTGATGAGGTAGGTGGACGTGATGGGCCGATGAGAGAACCGCAGGTGACTCGTGGTGACCGAGCCGGACTTGCGGGAGTCGTACACGAAGTAGCCCTGGGCGTGCAGATCCGTCCCTTCTGCCACGATCTTGACGGAGTTCTTGTTGGCGCCCACCGTGCCGTCCGAACCGAGCCCGAAGAACACGGCACGCCGCACGTCACGTTCCTCGGAATGAGGTTCGTGGGGCAGCGACAGCTGCGTGACGTCGTCGACGATGCCGACGGTGAACTCCTGCTGAGGATGGGGTGTGTTCAGCTCGCCCAAGATCGACCTGACCATCGACGGCGTGAACTCCTTAGAGGAGAGGCCGTATCGGCCGCCGACGACGCGCGGCAGCACATCCCATACGGCGCGACCGGCTGCCGTCTCGCGAGCCAGGGCGGCGACAACGTCCTGGTACAGCGGCTCTCCGACCGCACCGGGTTCCTTCGTGCGGTCGAGGACCGCGACCGACAAGGTCGTCGGCGGCAACGCCGCGACCAGGGCGGCGGCCGAGAACGGCCGGTACAGCCGAACCTTGACGAGCCCTACCTTCTCCCCGGCCGCCACGAGCGATTCGACCGCCTCCTCGGCGGCGCCGATGCCCGACCCCATCATCACGATCACACGCTGTGCGTCCGGGGCGCCGACGTAATCGAAGAGGTGGTAGCGACGCCCGGTCTCGCGATCGAGTCGGTCGAAGGCGTCCTGCACGGCGTCCGGGACGCCGGCGTAGATGGGGTTGATGGCTTCACGAGCCTGAAAGAACACGTCCGGGTTCTGGGCCGTACCGCGAATGCGCGGCGCATCGGGCGTCAGCCGGCGGGAGCGATGAGCCAGCAGAGCCTCCATGTCGATGGCCGCTTCGATCTGGTGATCGTCGAGCAGGTCGATGGTGGCGAGTTCGTGGGACGTGCGAAAACCATCGAAGAAGTGGAGGAACGGTACGCGGGTCAAGAGCGTGGCGGCATGGGAGATGAGGGCGAAATCGTGCGCTTCTTGGACTGATGCCGCCGACAGCATGGCGAATCCGGTCTGACGGGCGGCCATGACGTCGGAGTGGTCTCCGAAGATGGAGAGCGCGTGCGTGGCCAGCGTGCGGGCGGCCACGTGGATGACCGACGGCAGCAGCTCCCCGGCGATCTTGTACATGTTGGGAATCATGAGCAGCAGACCTTGCGACGCAGTGAAGGTCGTGGAAAGCGAGCCTCCCTGCAGGGCGCCGTGGAGCGCGCCGGCTGCGCCTGCCTCACTCTGCATCTCGATGACCTGCGGGACCGTTCCCCACAGGTTCGGCCGGCCGGAGGCCGACCACGAGTCCGCCAGCTCGCCCATCGGCGACGCCGGCGTGATCGGATAGATGGATACGACTTCGCTCAGTCGGTAGGCGACAGACGCGGCCGCCTCATTGCCGTCGACGATCGCTCGCACGGCTACCTCGCTTCCTCATGGTCAACCGCCATGCTGGCGCGCCGGAACGACCATTACCCAGGGGCAAGGGTCACCTGACGGGGGGTAACTCGTCCCTGTTCGGGCCATACGGCCCTGTCGGGTACCCCCGTCGGAGGATTACCACGAGAGCAGGGAGCCGGAGGTGTGGGCCGGTTGGGACCGGCCGGGTCGGTCAACCTCAGGTCAGCGGAATGCCGGCCCCTGTTCGATCTCCATCGAACCTCGGCGACGCCTCCGGCTCCGCTACCCGCGTCCAGCCACCGACGGGATGTCGATCAGTTCGGGCGACCAACCCTCCGCTTTCGGCTCGAGTCGGATCCGCGCGTCCACGACGACGACACCCTCCCCCGGCGCCAGCACCTTGACGGGGTTGAGATCCATCTCGGCGAGTTCCGGTACCGCCTCGATGAGCGCCGACACACGGAGCAGCAGCTCTTCGACGGCCGGTATGTCTCCCGCCGGCATCCCGCGATAGCCGTCCAGCAGTTTGGCCGACTTGATGCCGCGCACCATCGAGGCGGCTTCGAGATCCGTGATCGGGTGCACGCGAAACGACACGTCGCCGAGGAGTTCGACGAATACGCCACCCATCCCGAACACGATGAG
>JBFKPQ010000224.1:0-3631 GCA_041628225.1 Acidimicrobiia bacterium
CCAGGTACTCGCCGGTGACGTCGCCGAAGGAGGCCGTCACGGCGATTTCCTCGCCAGTTCGACGGCCGCCAAGGCGGCTGCAGCTTTGTCCATCGTCTCTTCGTACTCGGAGGCGGGGTCGGAGTCGGCGACCACTCCCGCCCCGGCCTGCACCCAGGCGGTCCCGTCCGCCACGATCACCGTCCGCAGACAGATCGCCGTGTCGACGTTTCCGGAAAAGTCGAGATAGCCGACCGCGCCTGCGTACGGCCCACGCGCCACCGGCTCCAGGTCGTCGATGATCTCCATCGCACGAACCTTCGGCGCTCCCGAAACGGTGCCATGGGGAAAGACCGCCCGGATCACGTCCACGGGCGATTGACCCCGACGCAACTTCCCGGATACTCCGGACACGATGTGCATCACATGGGAGTAGCGCTCGATCACCATGAGGTCATCGACGTGCACGGTACCGAACTCGCACACGCGTCCGAGATCGTTGCGGGCGAGATCGATGAGCATCACGTGCTCGGCACGTTCCTTGGGGTCGGCGAGCAGCTCTTCGGCGAGCGCGGTGTCCTCCTCGGGCGTGCCGCCGCGCGGTCTCGTCCCGGCGATCGGCCGGCTGTACACGACGCCATCACGAACCCGGGTCATCAGCTCCGGCGAGGAGCCGGCGATCGCCAGACTGCCTGCCTTCACGTAGAACAGGAACGGCGACGGATTGATCACTCGCAATGCCCGATAGATGTCGAAAGGGTCGTCGGAGAAGGGGGTGCCGAGGCGCTGGCTGATCACCACCTGGTAGGCATCGCCCTGCAGGATGTGCTCCTTGACGACTCCGACGGCTGCCTCGAACGACGACCGATCCATCGTCGAGGTCACGGGAGCCGTGTGGCGCCGGCCGTCGGCGTCCTCGGTGCGGTAGGGAGCGTGGGAGCCGAGCCGCTCGGCATCGGCGCGCAGAGCGGTGACCGCGCGGTCGTAGGAGGCGTCCACGTCGTCGTCCACCACCACGTTGCGTACGAGCGTGATCGTCTGCCGGAACCGGTCGAAGGCAGCCAGCGCTCCAACGACGTGGAACGCCATCTCCGGCAGCGCCCGATCGTCCGGTGGCCGGTTCGGCAGCCGTTCGACATACCGGACGGCGTCGTACGACAGGAACCCGACCGCGCCGGAGTGCAGCGGTGGAAGCCAATCCAGGCCGGGCGCCCGGTACGACGCCATGAGGAGATCGAGCGCCGCCAGGGGGTCGCCGGCCCGCATGGCGGGTGGATCGGGCACCGTCCCCGGGACGATCGTCACGGCGCCGTCGTGAGCCGTGACGGAGAACAGCGGGTCCCAGCCCAAGAAGCTCCACTGGGCCCAGCGCTCGCCACCCTGCACGGACTCGAGAAGGAACCCGTCGGCGTCTCCGACGAGGGTTTCGAATGCCGTCACCGGGGTCTCGCGATCGGCGAGTACCTCGTAGGTGACGGGAATCATGGTGTGCTGGCGGGACAGCTCGCGGAATTCGTCTCGCGTGGGGCGCATGACGATGCAGCGTAGGGGTTCAGATGGCGGTCAGGAAGTCCAGCCCGAACCGATCGAGCACGTCCACGAACCAGTTCGACAGTTCGAAGAGGCGGTTCGTGATCATGAGCACCCCGAACCACACCAGTGCGGCGCCCGACAGCGCGTTGATCGTCCGGAGATGTTTGCGAAGGAACGACATCGCTCCGAACAGCTTCGTCATACCGACACCCGATGCGATGAAGGGAATCCCCAGACCCATGGAGTAGGCGAACAGCAACAGAATCCCTTCCGTGACGGTCTCCTGGGCGGCGGCGAGCGCCAGAATCGAGCCGAGTACCGGACCGATGCAGGGCGTCCACGCAAACCCGAACGCAAACCCCATCACCGGAGGAGCCCACCCTCCGAGGCGCGACGGTCGGATCTCCATCTTCCGTTCTCTCACGAGGTTCTGCAGCCACGGCAGGTTCAAGACCGCCGATGCCACGATGACCAGTCCGAACACCACGACGATCCACCCGGCGATGGTGCTCGCCGTTCGGAGGTTCTCCCGCAGGAACTGGCCGAGCGAGGTGGCAGCCGCTCCCCAGGCGATGAACACGACGGTGAAACCGGCCACGAAGAGCCCGGTGACCCGCACCATGCGAAGCGTCGAACTCTTCCCTTCCTGGAGGTCACCGACGCTGTAACCCGACATGAGGCTCAGGTAGCCGGGCAGCAGCGGCAGAACGCACGGGGATATGAACGACAACACGCCGAACCCGAAGGCCACGACGAGGGAGACGAGTGTGAGACTTTCGATTGCCATCGTGTGGTCCAACGAGCGGGGGCGAGATCATCTTCCCAGATTTGGCCCGGTTCCCGAACTGTTCACCGTACGATGTCCGGATGTTCCGCCGTGTCGCCCGCCTCGCCATGCCCGTCGAGGCGTTCGGAGCCCGCGATCGGCGCATCACGGCGATCATGTGGACTGCCGGTGTCGTCCAGGGCTATGCCGCAGCCCACGCGGTCAATACCGAACCGTTCGCGCGATTGTCCCTGTCACTGTCGACCGGCGACATGAGCCGCCTCTTTTCGATCACCAGGATCGGGGCACTCATCGCCGTGGCGTTTGCGTGGTGGGGCGATCGCCACGGTCGGCGACGGCCGTTTCTCGTCGCCTTCGCGGTCTTGGCCGCTGCGTCTGCCTCCACGTCGCTCGCCACGACCGAATGGCACTACGCCGCCGCCCAGACGGTGACGCGACTGGGCGCTACCGCCACCGGCATCCTGGGAGCGGTCATCCTGATCGAGAGCGTGTCCGTCCGGACCCGAGCCTATGCGGTCAGTCTGTACGGCGCCGCCGCGAGCCTCGGTGCGGGTCTCGCGACGATGGCGTTGCCTTTGGCCGACCTGGGACCTGAGGCCTGGCGGATGGTGTTCGGTTCGAGCGCCGTCGGCCTCCTGTTGATACCTCTCCTCGCCGGCCGCATCGAGGAGAGCGCCACGGTCGAGAAGTCCGCAACCACCTGGTATCGGGCGCTGCCCGAACCGTCGCGGTTCTGGCTCCTCGCCGCCGCCTCACTTTTCATCGCGGCGTTCTCGGCGCTGGCGGTGTCGTTCTCCATCGAGCGTCTCGTCGTCGACCTGGGATGGTCGGCGACCCGAGCCGCGGTCGTGAGCCTGAGCGCCGGGACTCTGGGCGGACTCGGCTTCTTCGTGGGAGGTCGGTTGTCGGACAGCTGGGGACGCCGCCCCACCGCAATGGTCGGTATCGCCTGCGGTCTGGTCGGCGGCGTCGGCCTGTTCTGGGTGTCGACCCTTCCGTTGGTGGCGGTTGCGGTGTTCATTTCCGCGTTCGGGTCTTTCACCCTGGTTCCCGCACTCGGCACACTTCGCACGGAACTCTTCGACGAAGCCATCAGAATGCGCGCCGTCACGTGGGTCAACAATCTGGCGGTGCTCGGTTCGGTGGCCGGCCTGACCGCGGGCGCCATTTGGATCGACCGGATCGGCCTCCCTCGCACGGTCACTGCGCTGGGGGCATCCAGCATCGTCGCGATCGCCCTCATCGGGTTGCTGCCGGAGACCCTCCAGCCAAGACCGAACCCCGGCGAGCATGCTGGACAACCTGTGGGATGAGCCGGACGGCCACCATCGC
>JBFKPQ010000225.1:0-3629 GCA_041628225.1 Acidimicrobiia bacterium
GTCCTCCTGGCGCCATCCGTGGCGTGGGTGATCAACCTCCATGCCGATCGGATCGACGCAGACCTCCGCGCGCTGGCCCTGGCCGGCGGTTCGATCACGGCCGACGGCGTGATTCGTCTCGGCGGCCTGCCGGCGGGCGCCCGGCTGACCGTATCGGGCGATCTGCGGGTGGAGGTCGATGCTGCGTCGGCTATCCGCATCGAAGGCGATGCGTCCGTTCCGGGAACCTGGCCGGCTGCCGATGGTGGATGGCGCTCGCCGGTCGACGGTGAGCCCTATGTGATCTCGGTCACCGACGGGGCGGCCGTGACCATCGTGGTGCGACCGTAGGCCGGTGAGTCCGTAGACTCTGAGCATGCAACACAGCGGAGAGCGCATTCGGCGGTTCGGGATCGCAGCCTGGGCGATCGTCGGTGGCATGCTGGCCGTAGGGATCGTCGTCTGGCTGTTGCTGCAGATCCGCATCGTATGGGCTCCCTTGATCTTCGCTACTGCGATCGTCTACCTCCTGCATCCCTTCGTGACCCGACTGGCGAAGGTCGGCCTGCCGCGCGTCCTCGGTTCCGTCATCGCCTACGCCTTGTTCGGAGGCGCGCTGGTGGTGTCGGCGGTGTTGCTGGCACCGGTCATCACCCAGCAGACGCAGGATCTCGTGAACCAGGTGCCGGTGGTGTACGACGACTCCGTCAACGCCATCGAGGATCTCGCCGACCGTCTCGGGATCGGACGCGTCGACCTCTTCTCGTACGAAGAGCTCGTCGAGTTCCTGTCGGACCCCAACGAAGACGTCCAAGCGAACCTCAGCGAGTTCGCAGGTCGCGCCTTCAGCTTGGCGTTGAGCCTCGCCGAGATCGTCGTGCTCTTCATCCTGACGCCGGTCCTGGCGTTCTACTTGCTGGTCGATGTGCCGAGACTTCAGGAATCGGTGCGGGCACTGCTTCCACCCGAGTATCGGGCCGAAGGAACGAAGCTCGGCGCCAACCTCGGCAAGGCCTTCGGGGGATTCGTCCGTGGGCAGCTGCTCGTCGCCACCGTGGTGGCGGTGCTCTCGAGCTTCGGGCTGTACCTGTTGGGCCTGGACCTGTGGCTGGTGATCGGCATCCTGGCCGGGCTCCTCAACCTTGTGCCGTTCATCGGGCCGTGGATGTCGGGGGCGCTGGCGGTGACCGTTTCGTTGGTGCTCGGCGATCTCCGGCTGGCCGTCGGCGTCGCCATCTTGTTCCTCGGTGTGCAGCAGCTCGACAACCACATCATCAGCCCGCTCGTCCTCCGGGCCACCGTGAAGCTCCATCCCACCGTGATCATCCTGGCCCTCCTCGCCGGCGGGTCGCTCGGCGGATTCCTCGGTTTGGCCATCGCGGTGCCGCTGACGGCGTTGACGAAGGTGCTCATCGGTCACTTCTGGCGAACGCGTGTGTTGGGAGAACCCTGGGAAGAAGCGACGGACGCCTTCGTCGTCGAGTACGAACCTCCGTCCCCCGCGTCCATGGCGGGGCGGCTGCGGGGTGTGGGGCGCCTGCGGGTGTCCCGGCCGGCGATGTCGCACCAGGACGGCGACGTTCTCGCCGAACCGTTCGATGGCGCGGCAGAGGACGACGAACCGGACGACGTCGCGTTGACTAGCCGCTGAGTGCCCGGACCCCGGCCGTGACCAGCATCGCCACGGCGATGACGACGGCAAACGGACCCCGGCGCCACGCCACGATTCCGCCCGCCGCGATCCCGGCCAGGCGTGCGTCGAAGGTGATGGTCTGACCGCCGTCGAACGTCAGCACGACGATGAGGCCGGTGAACAGCGCGACGGGCAGGAGGCGCGTGAGCGATTCCCACCTCCGAAGCGCCGACCCCGCCGACACACCGAGCAGCTTGAAGCCGTAGGCTCCGACGGCCAAGACGATGATCCACGGCCAGCTCATCGCCGCCTCCGCGCGGCGGCGACGGCCATCGCAGAGACGAGGATCGGCACTCCCGCCGGAGCGAACGGAATGGCCAGGAGGGTGAGCACGGCGGCAGTGCCCGCTACCCGTCGCGTCTCCGGTGTTCGCACCAGGGGCAGGACCAAAGCCACGAAGGCGGCCGGGAACGCCGCGTCGAGGCCCCACGCGGCGGGGTCGGCGATCCGTTGGCCTGCCACCACGCCCAACACCGTTCCGGCGTTCCACAGCGTGAACAGCCAGATTCCCGTGAACCAGAAGGCGTCCGCCGAACGTGCGTCATCGGACTGGCTGAGCGCCATCGCCGTCGTTTCGTCGATGACGAAGTGGGCGCCGACGGCGCGTCGCCCGCGGCTCGGGCCCAGGAACCGCGCCACGGAGGGACCGTAGAGGGCGTTGCGTGCGGCCAGGATGAGGCCACTTGCCACCGCGGCGAGCGCCGTGCCGCCCGAGGCAATGACGGTGGCCGCCGCGAACTGGGACGCCCCGGTGAACACCAAGGTCGACAGGCCCATGGCCTGTGCAAGCGTGAACCCGGCCTCCTCGGCGAGAACACCGAACGTGGCTCCGATCACGCCGGTGGCGGCGGCGAGGAGGAAGGCGTCACGGCGGTGCATGGCCGCCGGAGTCTACGGGCGCGACCGGGGTCGCGCTATGTGGTGTCGGCTCCTTCGAAGATGCCGAGGATGTTGCCTTCGGAGTCGAAGAACCATGCGGCGCGGGTGCCATCGGGAGACGTCAGGATCGAGTTCACCATGTGGGCGCCATCTGCCTCGAAGTCCTGGAACTCGATGCCACGCGCCTTGAGCCCGGTCACGAGGCCTTCGATGTCGTCTACCTCCCATGCGGCGGCCGTCGCCTGGTTGGTGTTGGCGTAGGCCGACGGGTAGACGCCGAACCAGGAGTCCCCGCACTCGTATCTGAGGAGCCCCCGATCGTCGACGGGCTTCATGTCGAGCTTGTCGGCATAGAAGCTCTTTGCTCGCTCGAGATCCCCTGCCGGCAGCATCGGGATGAGCGTTCTGCCTTGGAACACAGCACACCTCCTTCATCGCGGATGTGCCACGTGCCGAGCGTACTCCCCGTCTACGTGACTGTGGACAGAACCTCGGAGCGCGCGAATCGATCTCCAGACTTGTCGGTGGCCCTCACTACCCTGGCGGGTGCCGGAGGTGATCGATGACCGAAGAACTGGCATCCCAAGACTCGTACCTGACCGCCGTCAAGGCGCGCGTCGAGGCCGTCATCGACGAGGGCATCGTCCTCGATCGAACGGTGTTCTATCCGCGCGGCGGAGGTCAGCCTGGCGACACCGGATGGCTGGAAGACGATTTCGGTCGGCTCGCCATCTCCGACACGTTCCGGGTGAAAGGCGCGCCGGTGCACGCATTCGACGGCCCACCGCCGCCGGTGGGAGCCCTCGTCGAGGCGACGATCGACTGGGATCGACGCCACTTGCTCATGCGGACGCACACAGCGCTCCACGCCCTCACCGCCATCGTGTACCGAGATTTCGGTGCCAAGGTGACCGGGGGTGACATGAAGCCGGGCGTGGCTCGCATGGACTTCGAGCTGCCCTCCATCAGCCGGGAGTTCGGCGAGATGGTCGAACGGACGCTCAACGGCGAGTTGCGGCGCGACTACGAGACGGCGATCCGCTACCTCGAGCGTGACGTGGCCCTCGCCGATCCCGAC
>JBFKPQ010000226.1:0-3573 GCA_041628225.1 Acidimicrobiia bacterium
CATCATGGTGCTCGACTTCGGCAAGAACATCGCCACCGGAAAGCCCCGAGAGGTCGCCGACGACCCCGAGGTGATCCGCGCCTACCTCGGGCAGGAATTCGAATCCGAAGAACTGGCCGCCGCCGACCACGAAGCGGCCGCTGCGGCCGAGATCGACGAGTGAGGAGACCGACATGACCCTGACCGAAGCACGACCCGCCTCCCCGTCGCCGGCCATCTCCGTCAACAGCATCCCGGCCCGCCTCCGGCAGATCGCGCAGAGCGAACCCGACCGCATCGCGTTGCGCGAGAAGGAATTCGGCATCTGGGTCGAGACCACCTACGGCGAGTACTGGCACAGAGTGCAGGTGGTCGGCATGGCCCTCCGCGAGCTCGGGGTACGTGAGGGCGACATCGTCGCCGTCCACTCCGAGAACCGAAAGGCCTGGGTGTACGCCGATCTCGGCGCCCAGGCGATCGGAGCTGCCTCGGTGGGCCTGTATCCGACCAACCCGGCCCCGGAAGTACAATACCTGCTCAACCACTCCGGAGCGTCGGTGCTCATCGCCGAAGACCAGGAGCAGGTCGACAAGGCGCTCGAAGTCATGGGCCAGCTGCCCAACCTCCGCAAGATCATCTACATCGAGCCGCGCGGTGTCCGCAGCTACGACCACGACATCCTCATGCCGTGGGACGAGTTCATCGCCATGGGGGAGGCCGCGCTCACCGCGAACCCCAACACCGTCGACGAACTCACCGATGCGATCGATCCCGAGTCGCTCGCCACGCTCGTATACACCTCCGGCACGACCGGGCCCCCGAAGGGCGCCATGTTGAGCCATCGCAACATGGTCTGGGTGATGGACCGCGTTCCCGAGATCGTCACCGCCGGCGGCGTCCAGCTGCCGGATCGGGTCGAGATCGTGTCGTACCTACCGATGTGCCACGTCGCCGAGAAGCTGTACTCGACGATCAACGCGCTGCACTTCAAGGCGACCGTCAACTTCGCCGAGTCGATCGACACGATCACCGAAGACCTGCGCGAGGTGCAGCCGACCATCTTCTTGGGGGTCCCGCGCATCTGGGAGAAGCTCCACGCCGGCGTGATGATCCGGATGAGCGACGCCAGCCGATTGAAGCGCATGATCTTCGGCCTGGCGCTGAAGACCGGCATGTGGAACGCGGAGCGCATCCTCGCGCACGGCTCGCGCGGCTTCGTCGGCAACATCGCTCACGGCGTCATGTACACACTGTGCTACCGGTCGCTGCTCGACAAGATCGGCATGCGGCACGCCGCCGCGGCGGTATCGGGTGCGGCGCCGATCGCCCCCGAGGTCCTGAAGTTCTTCATGGCGATCGGCGTCCCGATCTATGAGGGGTACGGCCAGACCGAGGACACCGCCTACTGCTCGGTCAACCCGCGCGGCAACATCAAGCTCGGGACCGTCGGTCTGCCGAACGCCGACTGCGAGCTCGTGCTGGCCGACGACGGCGAGATCATGGTGCGGCATCCGGGCGTGTTCATGGGCTACTACCGAAACCCGGAAGCGACGGCGGAGACCGTCACCGAAGACGGCTGGCTCCACACCGGTGACGTCGGCGAATGGGACGGCGAACATCTCAAGATCGTCGACCGCAAGAAAGACATCATCATCACGGCCGGGGGCAAGAACCTGTCCCCGTCGGAGATCGAGAACAAGCTCAAGGTCTCACCGTTCATCAAGGAGGCGATCGTCCTCGGCGACCGCCGCAAGTTCGTCTCGGCCCTCATCGGCATCGAATACGACACCGTGTCGAACTGGGCACTCCGCAAGAACATCACGTTCACGACCTACCGCGACCTGACCGAAAAGCCGGAGGTCAGGGACCTCGTCCAGCGCGAGGTCAAGAAGGCGAACGAGGATCTCGCCCGAGTGGCCGAGGTCAAACAGTTCCGCCTCATCGCCAAGGAGCTCGATCACGAGGACGGGGAACTGACTGCCACCCAGAAGGTGAAGCGCAACAAGATCGAAGCCTTGTTCGCCGACCTGATCACGGACATCTATGGGAGCTGACACCCTGTTCCTGGCACAGCAGGTCTCCCTGACGCGCTTCGAGGAGATCATCCAGCTGACCATCCAGGGCTTGGCCCTCGGGTCGATCTACGCCCTCATCGCTCTGGGGTTCGTGATCATCTACAAAGCCACCGAGGTCATCAACTTCGCGCATGGCGCCCTCATGCTCGTCGGCGCCTTCGTCACGTACACCTTCGCATCCGGCAAGTACCCGACGATCGGTGGCACGAAGGAGTTCCCCGACTCGCTGCAGTGGTACCTGGACATACCGCTGCGCTACCGATTCGTGCTGGCGGTACTCATCTCGGCGGTCGTCATCGCTCTGCTGGCCATGCTGGTGGAGCGGGTGGCGCTGCGCCCGCTCATCGGCCAGCCGATCTTTGCCGTCGTCCTGGTGACCCTGGGTGTCGAACTCGTTCTGTCGACCGGCGTACAGATCGTGTGGGGACCCCAACAGCTGCCGTCGCCCTCCCCCTTCCCGCCGACGTCGCTCCTCCGGATCGGCAACATCGGTATCCAGTGGGGCAGCATCTGGTCGATCATCGCCATGGTCCTCGTCGTGATCGGCTTCTTCTTGTTCTTCCGTTTCTCGAAGTACGGCCTCGCCATGAAAGCCACCTCGTTCGATCAGGAAGCCGCCATGGCGATGGGCATCAAACCGGCGACGGTGTTCGGCCTCGCGTGGGCCATCGGCGGAGCGCTCGCCGCCATTGCCGGCGCCATGTACGTCCCGACCCGCCTGGCCGGGTTCCTGACGATCGGCCCGGTGCGGTTCTCGGCCTTGAACGCCTTCCCGGCCGCCATCCTGGGCGGGCTCGACTCACCCGGCGGCGCGGTCATCGGTGGCCTCACGATCGGCGTCGCCCAGGTGCTGTCATCGCGCTTTTTGAACCCGCTCTTCCTCGAGATCGACCTGCCGAACTTCCACCTCGTGTTCCCCTACATCCTCATGATCATCGTCCTCCTGATCAGGCCGTACGGTTTGTTCGGGACCAAAGAAGTCCGACGGGTCTGAGGGGAGGGCGCATGGCCGAACGCAAACTCAAGACCAGCTACCCCAAGGACATGGCTCTCCTGCCGACCCGCGTCCAGAAGTTTTGGACGGTGGTGCTCATCGCCGCCCTCGCTGCCTATCCCTACCTCGCCGAGGCCCTCCCGTCGTCGTCCTTCTGGTTGTCGATCGGGATCCTCGTGCTCATCGCCTCGATCGGCTCGCTCGGCCTCAACCTGTTGTCCGGCATGGCCGGACAGATCTCACTCGGCCACGCCTTCTTCCTCGGCGTCGGCGCCTTCGCCGGTGCCGTGATCTCCTCGGAGAGCTCGCGCACGTTGTCGGGTATCGAATTCTGGGGTCTCGGCCTGCCGTGGTGGGTCGGCGTGTTGGGCGCCGGGCTCGTCGCGGCCATCATCGGCGTCGTGGTTGGCCCAGCCGCCGTTCGCCTGCGCGGTCTGTACCTCTCGCTCGTGACGCTGGCGCTCGTGTTCCTCGGCGAGTTCCTGTTCGTCTCGCCCGCCCTCGAGCCGATCACCGGCGCGGTGC
>JBFKPQ010000227.1:0-3563 GCA_041628225.1 Acidimicrobiia bacterium
AGGAGAGGCGCCGCAGAACCGATCGTTCGAAGCGTCGTTGTCCGCCCGCGGTACGGGTCGCCGCGATGAGCCCTTGGCGTTCGTAATACCTGAGCGCCGACGCCGCGAAGCCGCTGCGCTCGGCGACTTCTCCAACGGTCAGAAGGTCGGTGGCCTGCATGGTCGAGATTATCCCTTGACTTGAAGTCAACTTCAAGTTGTACGGTAGTCGAACATCGATCAGGAGGACAGAATGAAGGTTGCCGTCGTCACAGGAGCTTCTCGAGGGCTGGGCCGGGCGCTCGCCCGCTCGTTGAGCGACCGAGGCTGGCGCTTGGTGATCGATGCCCGGGGCGAACCCGCTCTGCTCGAAGTAGCCGGGACGCTGGGCGAGTCGGTGCGAGCGATACCCGGCGACGTTGCCGACCGCGACCACAGGCTGGCAATCGCGGCGGCCGTAGGGCGCCTCGGCCGACTCGATCTGCTGGTCAACAACGCAGGAACCCTCGGCCCGACTCCGCTTCCCGGCCTCGCCCGAGCGGGGCTGAATGACGCGGCCGATGCGCTCTACACCAACGCCGTGGCGCCGCTGGGCCTCATCCAGCTGTTGGTCGGCTGGCTCGAACGATCGGGTGGCTCGATCGTGAACGTGACGTCGGATGCGGCCCAGGAGGGCTTTCCGGGCTGGGGCGTATACGGAGCGTCGAAAGCCGCGCTCGAGGCCTACGGGCGGGTGTTGGCGGCGGAACATCCCGAACTCGGGATCTACGCGTTCGATCCGGGCGACATGCGAACGAAGATGCACCAGGACGCGTTCTCAGGCGAGGACATCTCCGATCGGCCCGATCCGGAATCGGTGGTGCCGGCGCTTCTGGCGCTCGTCGACACTCGCCCGCCCAGCGGCCGCTACGGCGTCGCCGACTTCGTGGGTGTGCGATGACCGCGCCGGCGTTCGTGGTGCCGGACCAGCTCGTGGCCACCGAGCCTGCCGAGGTGTCCGGACGTGGGCGGGACGACGTTCGCCTCATGGTGGTCGATGACCATCTCGTCCACACTCGGTTCGATCGTTTCCCGGACCACCTCCACCGCGGCGACCTGCTCGTGGTGAACGACAGTCGAACGATGCCCGCGGCCCTCGATGCGGAGTTGTGTGGCAACCCGATCACGGTGCATGTGGCCGGCCCGGAACGCGGCCGCTGGGTCATCGAACTACGAGACCGTGACGGGACACACCGCGGGGGCGACGTCGCCGACGTCGTACGACTGCCAGGAAAGAACGCTTTGGTGTTGCAAGAGCGCCGCGGCCGGCTCTGGCTGGCGGTGGCAACCGCGCCGATCGGTCTGCGCTATCTGCGTCGTCACGGTCGGCCCATCCGGTACGGCTACCAACCGTATGCCTGGCCGACGGCGGCCTACCAGACCGTCTTCGCACGGCGCAGGCGGATCTTCCAGAGCGCCGAGTTGCCGAGCGCCGGCCGGCCGTTCACCCCGGCCATCGTCCGCCAACTCCACAGGAACGGCACAGAACTCGCGACCATCACGCTGCACACGGGGCTGTCGTCGTTCGAGCGAGACGAACGACCGGCGCCGGAGCGCTTCCAGGTCGGCGTCGGGGCCGCCCGAGCCATCAACCGCACCAAGGAGCAGGGCGGCCGGGTGATCGCCGTCGGAACGACCGTGACGCGGGCGCTCGAAACGGTCGGCCGGCCCGACGGTTCTGTCCGCCCAGGGCAAGGCGTCACGGATCTCTACCTCACCCCCGACCGGCCGGCGGCCGTCGTCGACGGGATCGTGACCGGATGGCACCCACCCGATGCGACTCATCTCCTGTTGCTCGAAGCGGTGGCCGGGACCGACAGGGTCGCCACCGCCTATCGAGAAGCCGTCGCAGCCGGGTATCGGTGGCATGAATTCGGCGATGCGGCGCTGTTGATGAGACCCTCGGCTGCTTCCCGTTAGGTGGGCGGCTGGTTCGTTTCGCGGTCCCAAATCGCGGGTAGGTCATTTCTATGAGTAACCCAACCGAACCTCTCACCACCCTGAACGACGTGCGTGCCCCGCACAACCTCGTCGCGGCCATCTCCGGCCTCGCCGCGGCCCGTGACCTCATCGAACGGTTGGAGCGAGCTGGGGTCGACGCCGACCACATCTCGCTCCTGGGAGCCCAGCTTGCCGGAACGGAGGACGTGGCCGACCCGGCTGGATCGGACAGCCCGGTCGCCGAGACCGCGACCGGCGCCGCCACCGGTGCGCTGACCGGAGCGGGCGTTGCAGCCGCCGCCGGGGTGGCGCTCGGCATTCCCGGGGTGGGCCCGCTCGTGGCGGGAGGCATCTGGGCCGTGCTCGGCGCCGCGGTCGGCAGTCTCGTGGGAGCGGCGACACACACGGGCCTCTCCGAGGCTTGGTTGCACACCTTCGAAGCCGTCAAGGCGGGCAACGTGGCCGTCGGCGTACACACCGACGACCTCGGCGAGTTGGCGGTGGCTGCCGACGTCTTCGGCGACACCGACACCCTCAGTGTCAACCGCTTCGACGATCGGACTGCCTAGGCTGCGTCAGTATCCGATCGTCCCATCGATCACCCAGCTGGCCGCCCATTCGGGATCTTCGAAACCTTCGAACGTGATGTAGGCCGTCATCGATCCGACGCCGTGCGCGTCCGCGAAGCGGCCCGTGCCACCGGTGATGACGAACTCGATGTCAGCCACGATGACCGGTTGACCATCAGGGAACGGAGCGGTGCCTTCATACGTGATGTGGACGGCGTCGCCATTGGCCGCCGTAAACGTGAGATGGCCGCCTGTGATGTCGGTCACCCCGATGTCGGGGGTGCAGTGGACGCTCGCCAGATGGGTCTTGCCAAGGTGCAGGACATGGCCGGTGGCGTCGCCCACCGACGACAAGTCGAATCCGCCGTAGTTCGAACATCCCGGCGTGAACGGCACGAATGCCACCGAACCGGACAGCGTCCCACGAAACGGTCGTGTTTGGCTGTCGGCTGCAGCCGGTGCGGCGAGTGCAGCCAGAAGCAGGGCGCACGCAGCCATGGTCGTGCATGTGCGGCGCATGAGGAGCCTCCCGTCGTCGCCACGAACCGAGTCGGCTCCCCCCATCCCCTCGTCACGCTACGGCGGGGTATGCACTCCGACCGGGGTCGGAGGTCACCCCACCAGAACCGGCGAATTGGGATGCGCTACGCCAAGGTAGAGATCTCGAGCCGTCCCTTCCCGTGTTGTTTGGCGGCGTAGAGGTTGCGGTCGGCCTGTGCGAGTGCTGCTTCGAACGTCCCGTCGTGACAGGTCCACGCCCCGATCGAACACGAGAGTTCTCTTCCGGCGATGAGGGTCGCCGCCACCCGATCTCGCAGGCGTTCGAGCACGATGGACGCGGCGGGGCCGTCCGCCGGCAGCACCAACACGAACTCGTCGCCGCCGAGGCGACCTGTCAGGTCGGTGGAGCGGACGGTCTCACCGATGGTGCGGGCTACCGCCTGGAGCGCATCGTCTCCTGCGGCGTGCCCCAGGGTGTCGTTGATGGTCTTGAAGTCGTCGAGATCGAAGGTGGCCACGGTGAGCGGCTCGCCG
>JBFKPQ010000228.1:0-3551 GCA_041628225.1 Acidimicrobiia bacterium
CTCCTCGTCGCAGTCGGCGGCGAACCGACCTTCCATGACCGGTCGATGGTTCCGGAGTATCCGGGGCTCCTTCCCCATCATGTGCCGGACCTCACCGTCGACCTGGCTCCTCTTTCGGCGGAGGTGATTCGGAACGTGTTCGCAGTGATCGAGCAGCCTGGCGAACACGAGGCACCGCCGGAACCCGACGCCTTCGAGACGCTCGGACAGTTCTATCACGCTCTCGAGGAAGCGCTCGTTCGGCTCGACGACGACCACGATCTGTTCGCGGCGCCGGCGACCGACCGCCAGCTCGGCCCCAACGCGTACGCACCGGTGAAGTTCGACGCCGCCGAAAGCGGAGGACTGCTCATCGTCCATTCGCTCGCCACCGCCATCGACGCACTCGAGATCGTCATCCACCAGGGTGAGGGCCTGTCCGACGACAGGTGGACGGACCCCTCCCACCAGGAACTCACCCACTACGCCAAGTTCCTGGCGATGGCCGATGGCGAGGTGCCCATCGGAGCGGTCTTCGACGCACCGCTCAGCCCCAAGCTGGTCGACATCCCGTCGGGGCTACAGTCGGTCGCCCGGCTGTTCAACGCCGTCTACACCTATCTCTTGGCCGTTATGGACGACGCCTACCGTCCCCTCGATCCGGACCACAGAGACGCCCTTGTCGGAACCATGTATGGGCTCATGGAGGCGTTGATGCGCCCGTTGGCGCGCTACCTGTTCACAGAAGGCGACGGACGGGCCGGGCCGACGTTCGAGTTCCATGCGTTCGAGTCGGATGCGCCGGCCGAGCTTCGGGCACTCGGTGAGGTGGTGGGAGCTGAACATGCTTCCCTGCGACCGGTTGTGGAGCACTTGTCCCGGCTGTGACCTCAGGTGACGTGGAAGCCCCCGTCGACGATGATCTCTGATCCGGTCATGTAGCTCGACGCGGCGTCCGAAGCGAGAAACACGGCCGCGCCCTCGAAGTCGGCCGGTGTCCCCCAGCGGCGCATCGGGGTTCGGGCGTCGATCATGAAGTCGGTGTACCGGGGGTTTCCCTGCCATGCCGATGTCATGTCCGTCGCCACGAATCCCGGCGAGATAACGTTCACACGGATTCTCGAGCGCGCCAGCGCGACGGCCAGCGAACGGGCGAGTTGGAGCACCGCTCCTTTCGAGGCGGAGTAGTGCGGACTCTGACCGATGCCGCGGTGGGCGGCGACCGAGGCCACGAACACCAACGACCCGCCGGCGCCGCGTTCGATGAGGTGCTGGCTGACGACCTGGGCGCACATCATCACGCCGGTCAGGTTCACGTCGAGGACACGTTGCCATTCGGAGATGTCCATGGTTTCGAAGCGAACGAAGCCGGCGGTCCCGGCGTTGGCGAACAGGGAGTCGACATGGCCGAACCTCGTGACGGTTTCGGCCTGCGCGGCGGCGACGGCAGCGGCGTCGGTCACATCGACCGCCACGGTATGGACATCGCCGCCGAGCGCACGGAGCTGCTCGGCGGCCGCGCGGTTCTTGGCCTCGTTCCGCGCCCAGACCGCAACCGCGGCACCGGCTCGCGCCAAGCCGGTCGCGAGTCCCAGGCCAATACCCCCGTTGCCGCCCGTGACGACGGACACGTGGCCGGTCAGATCGAACATCGTCGGATGCATGCGGCGGAGTATCCCGTCTCGTCGTTCAGGTGGCAACCCGCCTCGGAGCCAGGCGCATCGTGGCGGCCGCGATGCCCATCAGCACCAGGACCACACCGACCGACTGGAGAACGGACGCCCGCTCGTCGAAGATGATCCGCCCCCACACGATGGTGAGGCTGGGCTGCAGCAGGATCGCGAACGACGTGTGGGCGGCCGGCAGGCGAGGCAGTGCGTAGGTGATGAGGAGCCAGCCCACCACCTGCGACACGAGGGCTAGAGCCAGCAGCCACCCGTGGGCCGGCCAGCTGGGACGGAGTTCGAGGTCGCCGAGGAACAGACCGGCCACCGCCAGGACCACCAATGATCCGATCACGGCGTCGAGGAGCGGGCCGACGGACAATCCCATCCGGTTGGAGCGCCGGAACACGATGAGAAAGCCCGTATAGAAGCAGGCGGCTCCGACCGAGAGCGCCACGCCGAGCACCGGGTTCTCGCCGAACGTGCCGGGCCGGCCGAGTCCGGTGATGAGGCTCAGGCCAACGGCCACGACGGGCATCGCCAGCAGAGCCCGACGCGCGGGCCGTTCACCGAACAGCCACCAGGTGGCCAGCGGGACGATCACTACCTGGCTGTTGGTGATGAGTGTTGCCAGACCCGCTCCGATCATGGTGATCGACGTTTGCCACAAGATGATGTCGATGCCGAGGAGCCCGCCGGCGATGGCCGCCAAGCGCCGGTCCTGGACGGTTCGCCGGTCGTCCTCCTTGGCCCAGCGCCACGCCACGATGAGCACGGGCAGGGCGTACACCATCCGAAAGAAGCCGCCGGTGACGGGCGAAACGTCGGCGAGCCGGAAGAAGATCGCGGAAAATGAGATACCGACCGCTCCGGCGAGAGCCGCCGACAGGCTGCGTCCGTTCATCGGGCAACGGTAGTGGCGGTACGCTCAGGTCATGTGCCGCAACATCCGACCACTGAACAACTTCGAGCCGCCGGCCACGGCGGATGAGATCGACGCCGCAGCCCTCCAGTACGTCCGAAAAGTCAGCGGCGCGACGAAGCCGTCCCAGGCCAACGAAGCCGCCGTCGTCGAGGCCGTCGCCGAGGTCTCGGCCGCAACCGCACGCTTGCTCGAGCGCCTGGTGACCACGGCGCCGCCCAAGAATCGAGACGTCGAGGCTGCCAAGGCGCGGGCTCGTGCCGCCAAACGATACGGCACCGGATGATCGCTCCCGCCACGCGATTCAGGGAGAATACGGCTGCAACGACCGAAGGGAATCGACGATGACCACTGCGATCTCCGGGATGTCGCGCCTGCTCGTCCCCCTGGACGGGCGCGATCCGAGCGTGCGCGCCGTACCCGTGGCCGGGAGGATCGCCGAACGACTCGGGCTGAGCATCCACCTGCTCTCGATCACCGACGACGACGTCTCCGGACGCCAAGCCTGGCTCGAGTCGGTTCGGGCACACGCCCAGGACGCTCAGGTGACGGTCGAAGTCGTCGAAGGTTCCGACCCGGAAGCGGCCGTCCTCGGCGCGGCGACCGAGGACACCCTGGTGTGCATGGCCACTGCCGCCTCGCTCCTCCCCCACGACGGACGGTTCGGATCTCTCACCGAACGAGTGGCTCGGGACCTCGCACGTCCCATGTTCGTGGTGGGACCCAAGATGCTCGCGCATCCCGGTTCGCCAACTCGCAAGGTGGTCGTGCCGGTCGACGGTTCGAAGCTGTCCGAAGCGGCATTACCCGTCGCGGCCGATCTGGCGCGGCGTCTGGGTGTGCACATGTGGGTGGTGAGCGTGGTGACCCCGGGAAACGAACGATCGGCACAGGCCCACCTCGGCGGCAACGTCGAAGTCATGGAAGCGAATTACGTCCGCCGGCTCGCCCGCGATGCGGCCACCGAGTTCGGCGTGCAGGCCGAG
>JBFKPQ010000229.1:0-3510 GCA_041628225.1 Acidimicrobiia bacterium
AGACCTTCCTTGAGGCTATGCAGAAGCCGGTCGATCCCTCCTATGGAGCAACGATCGCATCATTCTTGGGCGACATCCTCTGAGTGCCCGCCGACAGCGAGCCCTCGGTTCGCGATCGCTCGTGAATCCGACGCCTCGAAGTGGCTGGTCAGGGTAATGCCCCGTGGCGTGGTGGGGTTTCGAGGTTGATCCTCGGTGTTCAGTCGCCGCTGTTGAGCTCGGCGACGGTGTCAGTATCGCGCGGGGTGTAGAGCTTGGCCATCGAGCCCTCTGACAGGTAGCGCCGCTCTGATGCTTGCCATTCGTCGTGCATGTCGGCGAGGACGGCGCCGACGAGTCGGATCACGGCGGCTTCGTTCGGGAAGATGCCCACGACCCGGCTGCGACGCTTGATCTCTTTGTTGATGCGCTCGAGCGGGTTCGTCGACCACACCTTCTGCCAGTGTGCCCGCGGGAACCCGGTGAACGCGAGCACCTCGGTCTTGGCGCCATCCATCAGCGGGCCGACCTTGGGGAACATGCCGGCCAGCTGATCACGGACCTGATCCCACGTCTCCGAGACGGCGTCGGCGTTGGGTTGGGCGAAGATCGTGCGGAACACGGCTGCGACCATGTCGGTGTGCGACCTCGGGACGAGACCCAACAGGTTGCGGGCGAAATGGACCCGGCAACGTTGATGGCTCGCTTTCTGGAAGCTCTTGGTCAGCGCGGCGACGAGACCGGCGTGCTGGTCCGAGATCACGAGGCGCACGCCGCCGAGTCCGCGGGAACGCAGCGACCGCAGGAACCCGCGCCAGAACGTCTCGTCTTCTGAGTCGCCGATGTCGCAGCCCAGGATCTCCCGGTCGCCGTTGGCGGTGATCCCGGTGGCGACCACGACCGCCATCGACACGACCTGCGACGTGGTGTTGCGCACGTGGAGGTAGGTCGCGTCGAGATAGACGTAGGGGAACTCGACGTGATCGAGCTGGCGGGTCCGGAACGCCCCAACGATCTCGTCGAGGCCGGCGCAGATCCGTGACACCTCGGACTTGGAGATCCCCGACGCGATCCCTAACGCCGCGACCAGATCGTCGACCGCTCTCGTGGAGACGCCCGCGACGTAGGCCTCCATCACCACCGCGTAGAGGGCTTGGTCGATCCGTCGGCGAGGCTCGAGGATCGACGGGAAGAAGCTGCCCTTGCGGAGCTTCGGGATGGACAGTTCGATGTCGCCGGCCTGGGTCGCCAGCAGGCGCGGTCGGGAACCGTTGCGTTCGGTCGTGCGGGTCTCGGTGCGCTCATACGGGCCGGCGCCGATCACCTCGGCGGCCTCGACCTCGATGAGTTCTTGCAGCACGAGCTTGACGGACTCGCGGATCAGGTCAACGCCGTCACCGGCGCGGAACGCGTCCAACAACTCGGACGCGGCAGACTGTGAAAGGGCCATCGGTGGTGCTTCTCCTCATGTGTGCTCTTGGACGAACACACCGAGAATCACGCCGATGGCCCCACCCAGTGGTGGACCCTCCCGACTACCTCAAAGCCCACCACTCCGCGGGACGCCTACCTCCCTCCACTTCGGCAGCACCGCCACGACGGTGCCCGCGTCGCGCAGAGCACGAGAGGATGCGAGTGGCTCGAGGATCGCGTGGTCATCCTCCACCCTCTTGCGCGGTGGACGACGCACCGTTAGCTTCCGATTACCGCCAAAATAGCGGAGGCTTCACCATGCAAGACTTCTCGGACGACACCGTCGCCAACCCGAACCCGCAACGGCCGTTCGAGGAGGTCGTCGCCCGCCGCTTCAGTCGGCGGGTCATGATCGGTGGTTCGCTGGCCACGGCGGCCACCTTCCTGGCCAGCCGCCCGGTCGGCGCCAGCGCACTGTCGGGGCCGAAGCGTCGGCCCGGATCCGACCCGCTGATCGACTTCGAGGCGATCCCGCTCGGGTTCGGCGATCAGCCGTCGATCTCGCCCGACTACGCCTTCTCGATCCTCATCCCGTGGGGCACGCCGGTCCTCAGCTCGGGCCCCGCGTTCTCCTGGCCTGCGACATCGTCTGCCGCCCAAGAGGCGCAGATCGGGATCGGACACGACGGCATGTGGTTCTTCGCCGAGGAGGGCCGCAACGATTCCGGCTGGCTCTGCATCAACCACGAGTTCGGCAGAACGTCGCACGTGCTCGGCAAGTCGCTGCCCGAGTCGCTCGAAGACGTCCGGGTCATGCAGGCCGCTCACGGCAACAGCGTCGTCAAGATCGCGCGGGGTGCCGGTGGGCACTGGGGCGTCGTCGACGACGCCGCCAACCGACGGATCACGGTCAACACCCCGGTCGCGTTCTCGGGGCCTGCGGCGGGATCGCCGTTGCTCGACAATCCGGCGGGTAACGCGCCGGCCGGCACACTGAACAACTGCGCCAACGGCTACACCCCGTGGGGCACGTACCTGACGTGCGAGGAGAACTTCAACGGCTACTTCGGGACGACCAGCGAATGGACGCCGACGCCCGAACAGGCCCGCTACGGATTGACCACAGTCGGGTTCGGCTATGCGTGGTACGCCTTCGATCCTCGCTTCGATGTGGCCAGCGCCGATTACGTGAACGAGGCCAACCGATTCGGCTGGATCGTCGAGTACGACCCCCGTGATCCCGACGCCCCGCCGATCAAGCGCACGGCGCTCGGACGGGCGAAGCACGAAGGATGCGCGCTCACCATCGGCCGCGGCGGCCGCGCCGTGGCCTACATGGGTGACGATGAGCGCTTCGACTACATCTACAAGTTCGTGTCCAGCTCGAACTACAAGTCGATGCTCGCCCGGGGCATGTCCCCGCTCGACCACGGCACGCTCTACGCCGCCCGATTCGACGAGGACGGTACGGGTCAATGGCTCGAGCTGAGCCTGAACAACCCCGCTGTGGCGGCGGGCTTCGCATCGATGGACGCCGTCCTGGTCAACGCCAGGGTTGCGGCCGACCTCGCCGGCGCAACCCCGATGGACCGCCCGGAGTGGACCACGGTCGCACCCGACGGAACCGTGTACTGCACGTTGACGAACAACTCGCGGCGAACCGAACCCAATGCCGCGAACCCGCAGGCCCCGAACCTCAACGGCCACATCATCCGCTGGACCGACGCCGACCGCCACGTCGGCACCAGCTTCGCGTGGGACATCTTCGTGTTCTCCGACGACACGGTCGGTACCGGCCACGATTTCGGCTCGCCCGATGGTGTGTGGGCCGACCCGTCCGGTCGGCTCTTCATCCAGACCGACGGCGCTCAGCCGCGAGGCGCCAACGACCAGATGCTCGTGGCCGACCCGGCGAACGGCGAGTTCAGGCGGATCTTCGCCGGCGTCGCCGGTTGTGAGATCACCGGTATCACGGTCACACCAGATCAGCGGACGATGTTTATCAACGTGCAGCACCCAGGCAACGGCGATCCGGCGCTGACCCGCTTCCCCGACTACGACCCCTCGCTGCCGCCCAGGGATTGCACGGTCGTGATCACCAGGAAGGACGGCGGAATC
>JBFKPQ010000230.1:0-3489 GCA_041628225.1 Acidimicrobiia bacterium
GACGTCCGGGCCGAGGCGGCGACCACGCCGGCGATCGCCAGCGCGACGAAAAAGATCATGAAGATGGGAAAGACCCCGAAGATGTCCACACCCAGAGACTATCCAGCCGATCGCCGGGTTCCGCGTCAGGCGGCGAGGGAGCGCGCGGCCACCTGCCGGCGCCACAGGCCGAAGGCCAGGGCGTAGAAGGCCGCCACGACGATGATCAGGTGCCGGTAACCCACTGCCAGCGCGGCGTACTCGATCACGCCGCCCAAGATTGCGCCGAGCAGGTTGACCGCAAAGGCAACCGTCGACGAGGCCGTGCTACGGAACCTCTCCGCGAACACGAGATTGGCGATGAAGATCGGGGCGAAGGTGAGAGCGACGCCCACCACCCACCGCAGCGGCAGTGGCACCGACAACAAGAGGTTGGGCGGAACGAGCCAAGCCACACCGAGGGCGAGGCCGAGTGCACCGTACAAGAGCGGCAGCCGAGGTGCCTTCCCGCGACGCGCCACTTCGATCGCCAGCAACACCGACAGCAGGACGCCGGCGAACACGAGCGAGTTGACCACCCAGGTGGTGCCAAACCAGAGCGAGAACTGCACCACGCTCTTGGTTTCCAGCAGGAGGAACGCGGCTCCCATGGCGAAGAGGTCGCCGTAGCCGCGAGCGCTCCGTGATCGACTCGACCATGCGACTGCCACCAGGGATCCAACGAGTGTCACCGCCGCGGCAACGAGATAGAGGCGCGGGATTCCCGGTTGCTCGATATAGAGGAACGGCCGATCATCGGTGATGGGCTCGATCGAGGTACCCGTCGCCTCCCCCTCCGGACAGATGAGGCCCGGCCCGACACCGACCACCGCCGCGTTGGGAACGTCATCCAGCGCTACGACGCACGGTTCTCCCCCGAACGTCTGCGTTCCGGTCGCAACCAGCCGGTCGATCACCCACGGAGCCGGATAGACGTTGTACATGACGAAGACGCCACCCGGCGAGAGGCGCTGAGCTGCTGCCTCGAACGCCTCGACGGTGAAGAGGTAGCTCTCGAGACGCAGGCTCGACTGCCCGGACACGAGGGTCAGCGAATCGGGCAAGGCGAAGAGAATCACGTCGTAGGCGTGGTCGGCGTTCTCGAGGAACGCACGGCCGTCGTCGACGTGCACCGTCACCCGATCGTCGTCGTACGGCCGGTCTGGGTTGAGCCGGCGACCGACGTCGACGATGCCAGGGTCGATCTCGACGGCATCGATCGTGGCGGCGGTCATCTGAAGGGCCAGTGCGACGTCGACGCCGTTGCCGGCGCCGATCACGAGCATGCGTTCGGCGTTCGCCGGTTCGAAGAGCCGATAGGGGATCGCCACGAGGTCGTCGGCAGGGTCGACATCTGCGATCGACCTGATGGCCTGGTGCGGAATACCGTTCGTATTCAGGAACAACTGACCGCCACGATCGATGACTTCCAACCGGTAATACGGTGACCAGCTGTATTCGTCGATCGAACTCTGGGCACCGAGGATGATGACCACTCCGAGGAGGGTCACTCTCGCCAGCCCGGAGAACTGAGACCGTCCCAGCCATGCCGCCAGCGTCGCGACCACGAAACCCCACACCACGGGCGGCGCACCGAGGAACGACAGGACCGTAAACGACAAGATGCCGGTCAATGCCCCCCAGATGTCCAATCGATAGGCCGTCAGGGCCTCGAACCTCGCGAAATAGTGCGCCGTCAGCTGCCCCAGACCGACCATGATCAGGGTGACCGCGACGAAGACCACAGGCAGAACGACCCACAACGGCGCGCCGGACGGAGCTCCGAAACCCACGAACGCCACATCGCCAGCGGGTCGATCGATCTTCACCGGAAACGCGATGACGAGACTCACCAGGATGAGGAGCGCGGCCGGAAAGCGAGCAAACCACCGGACTTCCGGTGTCGATGTGAGGAATCCGATGCCGATCCCCAAGAAGCTTGCGATCAATACGAAGTTCGTGAAATACGACAAGTAGATGACGTTCTCGCCCAGCCATCGGATCAGGGCGAGTTCGACGAAGAGCGTCAAATGGGCTGCCCAGAACAGCCGCCAACGGTCTGCGCGATCGACTCCGACGTTCGTCATGGCTGCGGAAGGTCTCCCGTGACGCAGGGCAGAGGACGAGCGCGGAGACGGGGCATGGCTGGACAGCGTACCCGGCCGGGGTGAACCGAGGGGGAATGGTACGCTCCCCGGCCATGACCACGGCCGACCGAGACGACGCGCTCCGCTCCGACATTCGCCGGCTCGGACACCAACTCGGCGAAACGTTGACCAGGCAGCACGGACAAGACCTGCTCGATCTCGTCGAGGACGTCCGCAGCCTCACCAAACGGCTGCGCGAGGACCCGACAGAGGCCGATGCCGAGGCGCTCGACCGCCTGCTCGTGGGACTCGACCTCGCGACCACCATCCAGCTCGTCCGAGCGTTCACCACCTACTTCCATCTCGCCAACGTGGCGGAACAGACGCACCGGGTCGACGAACTGGCTGCCCGCTCGGTCGGCGAGCGAGAGTGGCTCGAGGCGACGACCGACCGGATCATCGCCGCCGAACTCGACCCGGACGAGCTCGCCGACATCGTCGGCCGCATCGAACTGGGTCCGGTCTTCACGGCCCATCCGACAGAAGCTGCCCGACGGTCGATCCTCACGAAGCTCGCCGAAATGGCTGAACTGCTCGAGGAACGGCTCGACCCGCGCGCCTCCGATGGAGACCTCCGCCGCATCGATCGCCGGTTGGCCGAGCTCATCGACCTCATCTGGCAAACCGACGAACTCCGTCTGGAACGTCCCGAACCGGTCGACGAGGCTCGCTCGACGATCTTCTACTTCGACCAGCTGTTCGCGGAAGTGATCCCGAACCTGCTCGAGGAGTACGACGCACAACTCGGACGCCTGGGCATCTCGCTGCCCGAGACCAGCACTCCCCTGTCGTTCGGCACGTGGGTGGGTGGCGATCGCGACGGGAACCCGTTCGTGACCCCCGACGTCACCATGCAGGTCCTCGAGATCCAACACGAGCACGGGCTGCGCCGGCTGATCGCTTCGGTCGAAGCGCTGTCCGCGCTGCTGTCGAACTCGACCGCCATCCACGGCATCACCGATGAGATGCGATCCGCGCTCGATGAAGGTCGCCGGCACCTCCCGCAGGTCTTCGAACGGTTCGGAGCGATGAACGCCGAAGAGCCGTATCGCCTGTTCTGCGGCTACATCCACGAGCGGCTCGGCGGTACTCGCCGCCGCATCGCCGACGGGAGCCGTCATCGCACCGGGCGGGATTACCTGACCGCTCAGCAGGTGGTGGACGACCTGGAGATCATGCGGCGCTCGCTGCTCTCACATCGAGGTGGACTGGTGGCCGACGGCGCCGTCGCCCGGCTCGTCAGAACCGTCGCGACCTTCGGTTTCCGGCTCGCCACCATGGACATCCGTGAACACGCCGCGCGGCACCACGAGCTCTTGGCGGC
>JBFKPQ010000231.1:0-3481 GCA_041628225.1 Acidimicrobiia bacterium
GAGTCGGGTTCGTCGTCGGCAACGCACCGGCGGTCGCAGCCCTGGCCAAACTCAAGTCGTACCTCGACTACGGGACGTTCCAGCCGATCCAGATCGCCTCGATCATCGCTCTCAACGAGGGCGACGCCTACGTCGACGAGGTCAACGGCATCTACCGCAAGCGCCGCGACATCCTCGTGGACGGCCTGAACCGGGCCGGCTGGAAGATCGAGAAACCCAAGGGGACGATGTTCGTGTGGGCCGAGATCCCCGGTCCGTACGCCGAGATGGGCTCACTCGACTTTGCCATCCACCTGCTCAAAGAAGCGAAGGTGGCGGTTTCGCCCGGCGTCGGATTCGGGCGCAGCGGAGAAGGTTACGTCCGGTTCGCGCTCGTCGAGAACGAGCATCGCATCGGCCAGGCCGTTCGCGGCATCCGTCAGGCGCTCACCCGCCTCTGAAGCGGTGCCGAAACGGGCCGACGTCGTCGACCCGTCGCCATCGCAACTGCGGTCCGCCGGTACCGGTCAGCTGACCCAGCGGAACGTGGCCGGGTACCGGTACTCCTCGCCGTTGGACGCCTTGATGGCGGCGACGATGGTCACCACGAACCAGAACAGCAGCACGAGCGGCAGCAGGATGATGCCGATGGCGATGAACAGCGTCAGGCCGGCCAGAGCCGCCCAGATCGTGATCGAGATGTTGAAGTTGAGCGACTCGAGAGCGTGCCGGCGGACGTACTCGGACTCGTCGCGCTTCATGAGCCACACCGCCAGGGGTCCGAGGACGTGGGCAAAGGGAATGGCGGTGAACCCGGCAAAGGCGGCCAGGTGTCCGATCATGCCCCAGTTGCGCTCGTCTCCGGTCGGCCCGGTCGTCGCCGGGGGAGCCGGCGCCGGTGCGTCGCCGAGCGGTGACGGTGGCAGTTCGTCGTGGGCCGCGGTCACATCGCCCGCGTCGGTGGGTACGAAGGTCGTCGTGCCGCAGCTCGGGCACGCCGCCGCTCCGTCGTCATATTCCGTCGCACAGGTGGTGCAGGTCTTCATGATCCCCTTCCTGGATTCAACCGTACAGACTCACGAGAGCGCGTAGAGGTTCCGTTCAGCCCAACACCGCGTAGGCATGCCTGACGTAATCCTCGACCATGCGGTGCGACGAGAAGCGGCCGCCACATGACGCGATCGATTCCTTCATCATCTCGACCCAGTCGATGGGGATGCCGTTGTCGTTGCGGTCGTAGAACTTCGGCACGATCTCGTCCTGGAGGAGCTGGTAGAGCGCCACCGCATCCTCGGAATCCTGGCGTCCGTGGTCGCCGATGTCGTGGGGGTGTCCGAACGCCCAGCCGTTCTTGCCGCTGTTGGCTCCCTCGACCCACCAACCGTCGAGCACCGACAGGTTGAGGACGCCATTCAGCGCGGCCTTCATGCCGGAGGTGCCGGACGCCTCCTCGGGTGGACGGGGATTGTTGAGCCACACGTCGACGCCCTGGATGAGGAACCGTCCCATCCGCATGTCGTAGTCCTCGAGCATGTACACGTGGCCCTTCAGTTCGGGGCTGTGCGACAGCTCGTGGATGTGCCGGATGAGGCCCTGGCCCTGGGCGTCGGCCGGGTGGGCCTTGCCTGCGAACACCAGCTGCACCGGACGGTCCGGGTTCGTGAGGATCGCCTGCAGCCACGGAACGTTGTGGAACAGCAGCGACGCTCGTTTGTAGGTGGCGAAGCGGCGGGCGAACCCGATCGTCAGGCGGTCGGCCGGGAAGAGGTTCTCCACCGAGCGCAGATCGTCGGGCGAAGAGCCGTGGCGCGCCCACTGGCGCCGGATCCGACCCCGGATGAAGCGGGAGATGATCTCTTTGCGGAGCTGATGTGCAGCCCACACGTCCTCATCCGGGAGGTAGCGCAGCAGTTCGGCAGTCTCCGGGTTGTCGACGAGCCGGATGGGCCACGATGCATCGATGGCTTGGCTGATCGTACGCCCCATCGACCGGCTCACCCAGGTGGGGGCGTGCACGCCGTTCGTGATGCCGAGCGCCGGCTTGCCCAACAGGTGGGCCCAGTCATGGCTCACGACCTCGCCGTGCCGTTGCGACACGCCGTTCACCACCGAGGCG
The DNA here is from genome assembly GCA_041628225.1 of Acidimicrobiia bacterium. Classification (GTDB taxonomy): domain Bacteria; phylum Actinomycetota; class Acidimicrobiia; order Spongiisociales; family JAENVV01; genus JBFKPQ01. The sequence goes on from JBFKPQ010000231.1 coordinate 2,096, forward strand.
AGGCGGATGGCCAGCGCTCCGAGGTCGAACATGCCCTCGTCGCCTTCTCGGGAGGTGCCGAGCCGGTTCAGGTATGTCATGTCGGCGCCCACCGAGGCCGGCCAGTGAGCCAGGTACTTCTCGGCGAGCCGGAAGTCGAATCGTTCGTTGCCCGCCGGCACCGGCGTGTGCAGGGTGAAGACCGTCGACTCACGGATCCGTTGCTCGGCCTCGTCGAGCGACGTGCCGATCGCCACCTCGCCCGCCAGGCGCTCGAGGAGGCTCATGGCAGCGTGTCCTTCGTTGACGTGCCACACCGTCGGCTCGATGCCGATGGCGCCGAGAGCCCGGACGGATCCCAGACCGAGGACGAGTTCTTGACAGAACCGCATCTCGCGACCGCGGACGTAGAGACTGTGGGTGATGGGGCGATCGGCCGGCTCGTTGTCGGCGATGTCCGTGTCGAGCAGGAGGATCGTGGTGCGGCCGACCGCGAGCGCCCAGACGGCGGCATACACGGTGCGGCCCGGGAACTCGATGGGAACCCGGAGGTGACCGCCGCCTTTCGTTGCTACGGGCCGGATCGGAAGCCGCGATGGGTCGAGGGTGGGGTAATAGTGCTGCTGAGCGCCGTTGTGGTCGATGGTCTGCCGGAAATAGCCACGCCGGAACATGAGCCCGACGGCGACGAACGGCAGGCCCATGTCGGAGGCCGACTTGGCGTGATCTCCGGCCAGGATGCCCAGGCCGCCGGAGTAGATCGGAAGCGAGGAGTGGACGCCGTACTCGGTGCACAGGTAGGCGATGGTGGTGTCCTCGGAGGCGGGCTGGTGCCGGTCCCACCACGTCTTCGACGAGTTCATGTAGGCATCGAACCGTGAAACGGCCTCGGCGTAGGCGTCGTTGAAGGCCATCGACTCCTCGAGGCGATGCCACGCCTCCTTGTCGATGGCGGCCAGCATCTCGATCGGGTTGCGGTAACGCTCCCAGGCTTCACCGTCGAGGACGCGCCAGACGTCGTTGCCTGCGGAGTCCCAGCTCCACCAGAGGTTGTAGGCGAGGTCGTAGAGGCGGTTGAACCGCTTGGGAATGGTCAGCTCTCCGTTGGGGAGCGTAGGAATGTCGATACGCACGAAATGGCTCCGATTGGGGAACGCATCACGTTAGTCAGTCCGTACTACCGTCATGGTCATGGCCTTCTCCGACGGCATCGCCGACTTCCGTTCCGACACCGTGACGCGCCCGACCGACGCCATGCGCAAGGCAATGGCCGAGTGCGTCGTCGGCGATGACGTCTACGGCGAAGATCCGACCGTCAACGAACTGCAGGAGCGGTGTGCGGATCTCGTCGGCAAGGAGGCCGCGCTCTTCGTTCCATCGGGGACCATGGGCAATCAGATCGCCATC
>JBFKPQ010000232.1:0-3465 GCA_041628225.1 Acidimicrobiia bacterium
GCTTGCGTACGGCGCATGACGGCGTTGACGCGGGCGATGAGCTCGGCGACGTCGAACGGCTTGGTGATGTAGTCGTCGGCACCCAACTCGAGTCCTCGTACGCGATCGTCCGTCACGGCCCGGGCCGTCAGAAGGATGATGCTGGTGTTCGCGGCTGCCGGGTGGCTTCGGAGTCTCCGGAGCGCCGTCAGTCCGTCCATCACCGGCATCATGACGTCCAAGAGCACGACGTCGGGCGGGGTCGCCAGCACGTACTCGACTGCCTCGGCGCCATTGCTCGCCGTGGCCACCGTGAAGCCTTCGAGTTCGAGGTTGACCCTGACGAACCGGAGGATGTCAGGATCGTCGTCGACCACCAGGATGTGCGGTTCAGTCGCCATGTTCTCCCACCGCCTCGCGAAGGGCCGCGATCGCGGCCACCGGATCGTCGCGGCGGAAGATCGCCGAACCGGCGACGAAGACGTTCGCCCCGGCCGCGTGGGCGGACGGCGCCGTCTCCGGCGTGATGCCTCCGTCGATCTGTATATCGGTCGTCAAGCCGTGGTCATCAACCCATTTCCGGGCCAGCTCGACCTTGCCGAGCACCTCGGGCATGAACGATTGCCCACCGAATCCTGGCTCGACCGACATGATCACGATCTGATGGCACAGCTCGACGAAGGGAGCGAGGCCGGCGAACGGCGTCTGCGGGTTGATGACCAAACCGAACTCGAGTCCCGCCTCGGTGACCTTCGACGCCACGGAGCGCGGGTCGGGAAACACCTCGAGGTGGGCCGAGAACAGATTGCCTCCCGCCTCGACGAGTTCGTCGAGATACGCATCCGGGTTGGCCGTCATGAGATGGCAGTCGAAGTAGAGGTCCGTGGTGGCGCGCAACGACTTGATGACGGGGTAGCCGAGCGACAGGTTCGGAACGAAATGCCCGTCCATCACGTCGATGTGCAGCAGGTCGACATGGTCGGCGATCCTCGCCACTTCGTCGCCGAGTCGGGCGAAGTCGGCGGCCAGGATGGACGGGGCGATCTTGATCATGCGGCGAGTGTATTACGCGTCGATGATCGCGATGAACATACCGTCGGTGGGCCCGAGATGCGGGGCCAGCAACCACCCGGTCCCCCACGCCCGACCGGGCAAGCCTTCCGGTGGTCGGGAGGCGTGTTCGGCGACCACGTCGATGGTCTCCTGCGGCGTGACCGTGCAGACCGCATAGACGGCCCGCCCGCCGGGTCGCGTCACGCGCACGGCTTCGGCGAGCATGGCGCGCTGGAGGGTCGCCAGCCTCGCCACGTCGGCCGGGCCGACCCGGTACTTGATCTCAGGACGCCGCCGCAAGGTTCCCAAGCCCGTGCAGGGCGCATCGAGCAGCGTGATGTCGAATTGGTCGTCCCCGAACGGAACGCTCCGCCCGTCCGCCACGACCCATGGCGCGTCGCATCCCGCTGCGACCAGACGCCTGTGCGCCGCTCGCAGCCGGCGGCTGTGGCGATCGGCGAGGATCAAACCGTCGCCGGCGAGCTGGTCGTGAAGGTGGAGTGCTTTCCCGCCGGGGGCGGCGGCCATGTCCAGCACGCGGTCGCCGACCGAAGGGGCGGCGGCCCAGCCGACGGCGACGGCGGCGGGATCTTGGACGACGTGACCGGCGGGGATGTCCTCGCCGGCCAGGAGGGTGTCCGGGATCCCGGCGACGGGAGGCGCGCCGTGCGCCTCGGCGCCGGGTCGGCGACGCAGGGTCCGGGGCGCATCGTCCATCGAGGCCGACGCGAAGGCGGCGACCTCGTCTGCTCCCCAGTGCGGAGTGAGCGCTTCTGCGAGCCAATCCGGGATACCGGACTCGGTCGGATCCGGCTCGCCGTGGCGGCCGATCGAGCGCAGCACGGCGTTCACGAATCCGGTGGCACGTCCGTAGCCGAGCTCCCGGCTGGCCGACACCGCCGAGTCGATGGCGGCATGGGGCGGGGTGCTGGCCACCAGCAGCTCGAAGGCGCCGAGCCGAAGCACGTCGCGCACGACGGGTTCGATGGTAGGACGGGTCGAGTAGCCGTCGATCACCCGATCGAGCCGCGCGATGCGCCGGAGGGTTCCGTAGGCGAGGAACTGCGCGAAGCGGCGGTCGCGTGGCTCCAGTGCGGCGACTTCGTGGGGCGTGACGACATTGCTGTAGGCGCCCGACCGCAGTACCCGCCCGATGATGCGGAGGGCGGCGCGCCGGGCATCGGTCATGCGAGTTTGGCCAGGTCGGCCGCGCGTCCCCGCGCCCAGGCGTCCCCGGCCATCCGTCGCTTGCTCGCCGGCTGCACCTCGAGCAGCTCCACCGAGGCGTCCGCGGTGGTCAAGAACAGGCCACCGTCGTCGGCGATGCGGAGGGTGCCGGGCTCGCCGTGTGCTGGCAGCAGCCGGCCGGCCCGGTGGAGCTTGAAGCGTTCGCCCTCGTAGGTCGCGTAGGCGCCCACCGGTTCGGCGGCCCGCACGACGTTCATGAGGTCGGCGGCCCTGCCATCGACAGTGATGCGGCGGTCCGCATCCTCGATCTTGCGAGCGTAAGTCGCTCGTGCCTCGTCCTGGGGCTCTGGTGTGAGTACCCCCCGCAGGTAGCGTGGCAGCAGTCGAACGAGCAGCCCGGCGCCGAGACGAGCAAGCCGCCCGGTCAGTTCGCCGGCGCCCTCGTCCTGGCCGATGCCGATCGACTCGGCGCCGATGACAGGACCGCTATCGAGGCCTTCGTCCATGACCATGATCGAAACCCCGGTTGTCTCGTCGCCGGCCAAGATGGACCGCTCCACCGGGGCCGCCCCACGCCAGCGGGGCAGTAGTGAGAAGTGCACATTGATGAAACCGTGTGCCGGCACGGCGAGCACGTCGGGCGGGATGATCATGCCGAAGGCGACGACGACGGAGACGTCGAATGGCGCCAGCGACTCGACGGCCGCACCGAGATCGGATCGCCGTTCGGGCTTGAACACGGGAAGGCCGAGTTCGCCGGCTCGTTCTGCCACCGGTGCGGGCACCGGCCGCCCTGACCGGCCGCGCGGCCGGTCAGGACGCGTCACCACCCCGACAACGTCGGTTTGCACCGCCAGGGCATCGAGGGACGGCAGTGCGGCGGTCGGCGTCCCGAAGAACGCAACCCTCAAGAGCCGATCTCCAGTGCGTCGTTGCGCAAGTCGCGCAACGCTTTCTTGCGCACACGCCGCTCGAGGCGTTCCAGCAGGAGCATGCCGTTGATGTGGTCCACTTCGTGCTGCAGGACGCGACCGAGCAGTTCATCTCCGGCGTACTCGACCTCGTTGCCGTCGAGGTCGAGACCTCGCGCCCACGCAAACGCCGGACGCGCGATCGGCCAGTAATAGCCGGGTACCGAGAGACATCCCTCGTCGAATATCCACTCCTCGTCGGGGTCGTACGGCTCTTCGAGGCCCGGCGCAGTGACCGGTCCGCCGTTCGTCTCGACGAGATAGGGATTGATCA
>JBFKPQ010000233.1:0-3420 GCA_041628225.1 Acidimicrobiia bacterium
CGTTCGAGCCGATCCGCCCGAGCGGCCACACCGCGGATGGTGTCGGCTCGCTTGCGTTCGATGCCGAGCGGATGGAAGTCGTAGTACGGAAGGCCGGCCAGGACGGCGGGCGTCGGCAACAGGTTCATGGCGATGGGTCCGGGCGCGGGTTCTCCGTGGCGACGGGCGAGCGCCCGGAGGCTCTGTCCGGCACCCTTGCCGGTCACCTTTTGTCCGACGATCGCAGGCACCAGGGCCTCGAGCACTCGCCCTGTCCTCCCCCATCGTGCGCCGGGCGCCATGAGGAGCGCGTCGCGCACGGCCGGGTGATCTGGTCGGAACGCCGCGGGGTCGTCATCGAATCCGAGCAGCTCGGGCAGTCGCTCGACCAGCCATGCCGCACCCTGGCCCCAGCCTTCGACTTCGAGGGTCCGACCGAGCTGACGGAGACGCACCGTCCCTACACCGTTCGGCGTGCGGGCGGCCTTGAACACGTCAGGACCCACCGACCGAAGCTGGCCCCGATACAGCGTTCCTTTCAAGGGCAGAATCGTCCGGCGGAGGTCGAACGGGTCGGGTAGGTCCAACCTCGTGGCGAGGTGGGTCATCGACCTGCCTCGAACTCCTCGACCGGCCTGCCGACCTTGTAGACGACGTGGGCGGTGGCGGCCAGCTCGCCGGCTTCGTCGCGCACCTCGACCTGGCAGAACACGACCGAACGCCCGCGCTTCGTCACCCAGCCCTCGATCACCAGGTCGGAGGTGACGGGGGCGAGAAACTGGACCGACATGTCCACGGTGGAAAGGCGCCGGCGTTCGGCATAGTGGGTGGCGATGGCTGGAACGACGACCGTGTCGGCAGCCGTCGCCACCGCTCCTCCGTGCACGATGCCTTGTGGCTGGCTGACCTCGGTCCGGAACGGCAGTCGCATGCGGCAGTAGTCCTGGCGGACGTCTTCGACGACGAGGCCAACGTGCTTGGGGAAGTAGGTCGTGTCCCACTGGGCGAACCGCAGCCATCGATCCCTGACCTCGTCGGGAAGCGGTTCGAAGCGGTCGGCGTGGGTCATGGCCGGGAGCGTAGTCGAGGGTTCAGGTGTGACCATCGAGCTCGGCCCTCAACTCCTCGATGGCTTCGAGGACGCGAGCCGACCGCGTGAAGGGGTCGAGGTGGGTGCCGTCGAGGCTGCGGCTGGGCCAGCCTCGCTCGGACGCCTCGTTCAACTCGTGGTCGTAGGCCGCGCTCAGACGGAGGTAGCCGCTGGGGTGGGTCGTCCAGCCGTCGGGCACGGCGACGGGTTCGGCGTAGAAGTCGGCGGGCAGCCGGGGCATGTCGGCTCGGAGTTCGGCTCGGTCGGGCGGTTCGGGTACGAGGCGCTCGACGGTCTCGGCCGGCCACCAGTCGAGCCAGGGCTTCAGGCGTCCGTCGTGCCCGGTGTTGGCCGCGACGAGTTCGAGAAGCCCGGACGAGGCCCGGTGGGCGCCCGATGCGGGCGGAAGCACGGCGTCGACGAACACGAGCGGAGCGCCGAGGCGCAGTCCGATCTGCGGAAGGGCAACACCGGCGCCGGAGTGCCCGACCACAGCTCTGACGTCTCGATCGCCGGCGGCCTCGATGGCGGCCTCGATGTACCAGGGCCAGCGCGGTGGCGATCGGTCGGCGATTCCTGTGAGGTCCGGGAGAAGGGCGGTGTGGCCGGCGGCGTGGGCCAGTCGGGCCATCGACGATGGACCCACGAGCGGGCTGTGCACGAGGAGAACGCCGGCCACGACGTCACCGTAGATCACGAACGCCATCGGGCGTCTCGCAAGCGGGCTTTTCGGCGGCCGGGACACCGGGCGCTCGACGCTTTGTGGGCGCCGGGAACTGTCACAGGTGGGAGGTACGGTCGAAGGATGTTGGAAGTGCTGGAACGCCCGGTCGGCTTGATGGATGCGCCCGGAGCCGACGAGCAGATCGATGAGCTGATCGCACTGCGCGCCGAGATCGATCGGATGGAGGCCGAGGCTGCTCGCCGCCTGGCGTCTGTCGTCGAGTCGGCAGCGTTCGGGCGCCTCGGTCATGCTTCTGCGACCCAGTTCCTGAAGTACCGCTGCGGGATGCGCGGCGGCCGGGCGAAGCGGCTCGTGGCAACGGCCACATCGCTCACCTCCATGCCCCTCACGGCTCGCCTCTACGCCGAAGGTCGCCTCTCGTCCGACCAGGTCGGCGTCCTGGTTGCGGCCTACGACTACGAACCGGGGTTGTTCGCCGCAGCCGAACCAACGCTCTGCGAAGCCGCAGAACACTTGTCGTGGGTGACCGACCTTCAGGCAGCCATCGACTACTGGAAGCTCGGCGTCGATTCCGTCCGCGCCGATCGGGTCGCGGTCGACCGCTACGACCAGCGGGCTGCCTACCTGTCTCGAACGTTCGACGGGATGCTGCACCTCGAGGCGTGGTTTGCAGCACCGGCCGCCGACGCCATCGAGGCCGCGCTCCTCGACGCCATGCCGGCACCCGTGGATGATGACGTCCGAACCACTTCGCAGCGGCGCTCCGACGCCCTCGCCGACCTGATCTTGGGAGACGCCTGAGGTAGAGCCAACGTGGAGGTCCACGTCGACGGGGCTCGCCTCCACTCCGACCTTGGAATGGCGGAGACCTCGGGTCGCCAGGTGCTGTCGGATGCTGAGCTCGAGATGCTGTTGTGTGACTGTCGGGTCGGTCGAGTGGTGTTCGGTCCGGCGTCCGAACCCATCGATGTGGGCCGCTCGATGCGGCTGGTCGGTGGGCCGATCCGCCGGGCCTTGGTGGCTCGAGACCGCCGATGCCGGTTCCCGGGGTGTGATCGTCCGCACCGCTGGTGCGACGCCCATCACCTCGTGCCGTGGGCCGCAGGTGGCCCGACGGCCACCGACAACCTCGTGCTGCTCTGTCGCCACCACCACACCCTGATCCACTCGGATCGCTGGCAGCTGCGTGGCACGCCGACTGACCTGATTGCCGAGCGACACGACGGGTACCGGATGGTGTCGCGACCGCCACCGTGAGCGCCCGCGTTTCACCCAAATGCATCCACCAACTATCGTAAACCAACGTTTTCTTGCACCAGCACCGTTCAAGCGGTACGCTGGCGCGCATGCCAGGGGTTCTGCGCTGGAAGCTCGTGGTGGCCATCGTCGTGGTCGCCATCGCGGCGTGCTCCGACAACCCCACGATCACCACCCCGGCCGCCGCGCCCACCACCGTGCCGGTGCCGACGACCACGGCCCCGGCTCCGACCACGACGGTCGCCCCCACCACAACGACCAGCACCACGGTGCCCGTATCGACCGAACTCGTCGGCGACCCCGCCGCCCTCGCAGCCCTCGTGGAACAGCTCAACGCCGATTTCATCGGCTACGACGGTGAGATCCCCATCCCCGACCTCACGAACCCGGACCCACGCGTGGCGATGGA
>JBFKPQ010000234.1:0-3400 GCA_041628225.1 Acidimicrobiia bacterium
ACCTGCTGCCAATCCTTTCCGTCGGCGGAGAACAAGACGCCGACCCCGGTGTGGACCGGACCACCGATGTTCACCAAGAGCCCGAGCGGCCCCGCCGACACGCCGGTCGCGAACTCGTTCGCGAAGTTCAGCTGCGGCAGCACCGTCATGTCCCACAAGACGCCGTCGGTCGACGACCACAGGCTCGACACGATGCCACCGTTCATGGTCGCCCAACCTACGGCGTAGACAGAGCCGTCGTAGACGGTGGCCGCCGTGACCGCCGAACGACCCGGATAAGGCGGAGATTCGGGAGTGGCCCACAGCCCGGCGCTCGCCGACATCTCCGAGCTCGACCAGTGACGACCGTCGGTAGACACGAGCACGGAAGGCTCCACGGCTCCGGCTTGGGCGTCGCCCATCAAGAATGCGAAGAACCGGCCGTCGAAGACTTCGACATCCGTCACGACCGGCACCCATGCTTGCTGACGGTCCACGAAGAGGTCGCTGACGAGGACCGGTTGCCAAGACTCCCCATCGACCGACGTCCACAGCATCGCCACGAACTGATCACCCTCCGACGCCGTGTATCCGGTGGCTACCACGCCCTCCGGACCAATCGCGACGGATTCGAAGAAGGCACCCGGTGGTACGTCGAGTTCGTGATCGACGGCGAGCGACGAGGGCGGAATGGTGGTGGTGGTGGTGGTTGGCGGGAGGCTTGTCGACGTCGGCGTGACCGGCGGAGCGAGGGTCGTCGACGGCACCGTGGCCGGAGGCTCTGGCGTCGCAGACGAGCCCGTGAGGCCGTTCGAGCAGGCCGCCAGGACGAGACAGAGGACAACGGGGCGTACCAGCCTCATGGTGGGTATGACGCCGGGAAACGGCAGATCGTTCCCATCACTCGTCGTGAGAGCGCACCGGGGGGTGGATGTCGTGGGGAGAGCCGCCGTCGAGCAGATGTTCGACACCGCCCGGAACCACGAAGGCCGACCCGGTCGCCATGGCGACGCGGCGACCGGCGACATCGAGCATCTCCGCCGATGCCACTCGGGTTCGGTGACCGCGGTGTTGCACTTCGGCGCGGACGGTCAGTTCCGATCCGTCGAGCAGCGGTGGGCGAAAGTAGCGGACCTGCAGATCCATTGCCGCATTGAACTCCCCCGCATCGAGAGTCGAGAAGATCGCGCCCTCGATGGCGGTGTCCATGGCCCAGGCGATGGCACCTCCATACATCGTCGGGACGCCCGCGCTGAACCAGGAACTCGCCGGCCAGGACATCTCATACGTGCCGTCACCCATGGCGATGCCGCGATGGCCGGTCATCCGCGCCACGGGGCCGATGTCGAGCTCGCCCGTCGTCCACCGCTTGGCGAACACCTCGAGCGGTGTCAGATCACCCAATTGGGGATCGTCCCCCTCGACGTGATCGGGTACTCCCCGCAGATAGGGATCGGACGGATCGTCGATCGGCTGTGGAATGGGAAGCAGGGGTGTGCCGGCGGGTACGGGAAGATCGATGACGATGCACCGGGTGGAGGCGTGTGCCAGGAGGCGGCCATGCCGGTCCTCGATCTTGGCTTCGGCGAGGCCGGCTTCGCCGTCGAGATGGATGGTCGAGCCACGGCCGATCAGGTTGCCGGCGTCCAAGGTGGCAGGCCGGATGTACGACAGGGTGAGTTCGGACGTGGTGACCGCCTTGCCGGGCGGCAGGCCGGAGTGCAACGACGTCCCCACCACCGCGTCCGCGAAGAACGCATACACGCCTCCCCAGATGATTCCGTAGCGGTCCTGGAGCCAACCGGTTATCGGCATCTCCCAGGTGACCGTCCCGAGGCCGGTGTCGGTCGGCTGCATGCCCGTCAAGTGCTGAATCGGTACCCGGCCCAACTCGCCGGCGATGAGGCGGCGTACCATCTCGCCGCCTGGTAGCGCATAGGCGCCGACGTTGCCGATGAGTCCGCGGACGGGTTCGGTATGAAAGGAATCCACGCTGCGACGCTAGCGGTCGCGTCACGAACGATCGGCGGGTGGCTCCACATCGAGCGGCCGGGCGTAGACGACGATGTTGTCGTCGTAACTGCGCACCGCTTCGTTGAACACGCCGCCACAGGTGATGAGCGTGAGCAGCGGTTCGCCGTCCCGTCGGAAGATCTCGTCGTTGGGAAGCGCTCGTTTGTCATACTGGGCGGCGGCGATCACTTCGAAGATCGCTCGGGTCCCGTCGTCGAAGTCGATGGTGATCCGATCCCCGGGTTGGGAACGAAAGAGGTCGTAGAACACTCCGGCGCGGCCGTTCCAATCGACGTGTGCCGCAAGCACGGCCGACCCCGTCGACCCGGGCTCCGCACTGAACTCGTACCACCCGACGAGATCGGCTCTCCGCGGGATTTCCATCTCCTCGCGCTCGGTGTCGTAACCGACGGGAACGACCGCAGCCTCGACACCGAGCGAATCGATCGCCAACGCCACCGGCGTTCTTCTGACCGGTACGGCCTGGGTGTCGAACGCTCCCGACCGGACCGGGACGTCGGCCGTCGGCGCCGGTGCAACATCATCGACCGCTTCAGCGGGAATCGCAGGTTCCACGGTTGTCGACGTGTTCGTGACGGGCGCCACGAGCGGGGCACGCTCCGCCACGCCACCAGGTCGCGACCACGCCAGCAGCGACCAGCCGAGCAGGAGGGCGAAACCTCCGACCATCAACCAGGGCACCGTACGTCGCATCGATCCTCCACGCGACGGGGACTCGCCGCTCGGCGAGTCCCCGTCGAAGCGTCTGTTGACGATTCTCTTACCGCTCGGTCAGCTGCGCAACACCGAACTTGGCTGCACCGACCAGACCGACACCGGCCACAGCGGCTACCACGAGGAGCCACGGGCTGGCTTCGGTGGCGAGATCGCCAGAGCCCGAAGGCACGGCGTCCGGAGCCGTCTGCAGGCCACCGATGTCCTGGATGACCAGGCCGAACGTCTCACCGGCGAGGTCGCCGATGGCGTAGACGATGCGGTTGGTGCCCTCGACGACGGCGAGGTCGGCAGGTCCGAAGACGGCTGCGTCGACGCCAGCACCGGTCGGGGCGATCGCCACCGAGTACGTACCGGCCGGGAGTTCGACGATGCCCTCGGCGGGGTTCGCCACGCCGGTGAACACTTCGGTCCCGTCGGCGAGCAGGATGTCGACCGTCGGAGCCGCCGCCGTGTGGCGGACGGTCAAGCGACCTTCCCCGGCATCGGTGTTCGATACGTCGTTGACAAAGATGCCGATCGTCGGCGATCCGTCTTCCATGAGGTGGGCGACGATCGATGCGTCGAGACCGTCGGTGACGGTGGCCGAGCCTTCGAGCACGGCGTCTTCGATGGCTGCATCGGCGGCCGTGATCGCGAGGGCGTAGTCGCCCGCCGGCAGCTCGAGCGGGCC
>JBFKPQ010000235.1:0-3384 GCA_041628225.1 Acidimicrobiia bacterium
GCCAAGAAGAAGATCGCCACGTCGCACATCCCGTACCGGATTCCCGACGACCACGAGTTGCCCGACCGGCTCGAGGCGGTGCTGGCAACGATCTATCTGATGTTCACGCAGTCACATCATCCGCCGTCGGGAGAACTCGATCAGCATCTCGACCTGGGCGACGAGGCGATCCGGTTGACGCGAATGCTCACGTCGCTGATGCCGGACGAGCCCGAAGCACACGGCCTGCTGGCCCTGTTGCTGGCGACCCACGCTCGCCGAGCGACGCGGGTTGGCGCCGACGGTGAGGTGGTGCTGCTCGCCGACCAGGACCGTTCCGGCTGGGACCGAGGTGCCATCGACGAGGCGGCCGCCATCGTTGATCGGCTCGTCCTCCACGGGCGGGTGGGTCCCTACCTGGTCCAGGCCGCGATTGCCTGTGTGCACAGCCTGGCCGCGACGTACGGGGAGACCGATTGGTCCCAGATCGCCCTGCTGTACCGTCGCCTCGAACAGTTCCATCCGACGCCGGTGGTGCGCGTCAACCGGGCGGTCGCCGAAGCCGAGCTGTCGGGGCCGGCGGCTGGTCTGGCGCTGCTCGACGGGCTCGACGGCGTCGAGGGGTGGCACCTGTTCTGGGCGACCCGGGCCGACCTGCTGCGGCGCCTCGACCGCCGAGAGGAGGCCGCCGACGCATACCGGCAGGCGCTCGCATGCTCGATGGCCGACACGGATCGGCGCTTCCTGGAGTCTCGCCTGGCCGACCTTTCTGCCAGTACAGATCGTCCCTGACGCGGCGGCGTTCGAGGAGTAGCGTTGGTCTCGTTGGTTGGGGGAGGCCATGTGGCACAGCCAATTGAGATGATCCTGCTCAGGCAGTGGTCGGCGTACCAGGCGCTGCCGGTGTGGATCATGGACGTCCACGGTGACTTGCTGTACTACAACGAGCCCGCCGAGGAACTGTTGGGGCTCCGCTACGACGAAGCGGGGGCGATCCACGCCAACGACCTGGCCGCCCGGTTCGAGACCACCAACTTGGATGGCACCGCCATCGACACCGAGAAGCTGCCGATCGTCATTGCCCTCACGCAACGTCACCCTGCCCATGCCGAGATGCGGATCCGCACGGAGCAAGGGAGCTGGCGGCATCTGCACATCACCGCCTTTCCCGTGGAGGGTCTGGGCGAGCGCCACCTGGGCGCGGTGGCGATGTTCTGGGAGAACCCGGACGGATGAGGGTCACCCTGTCTGGCACGCGAGGGTCGCTGGCGGCGGCCGGACCGGAGACGGTCCGGTACGGCGGCGATACCGCGTCGGTGCTCGTCACTACGAATGGGTTCTTCTTGGCGCTCGACGCCGGGTCGGGCATTCGGCGTCTCGGGCCGATGGCGAATGGGCGGAAACGGGTCGACATCCTGCTGTCGCACCTCCACATGGATCACATTCAGGGCCTGGGCTTTTTCGATCCGGTGTTCGATCCGAATGTCGAGGTACACATTTGGGGGCCCGGATCGGTGCGCCTCGACCTCGAGCAGCTGTTGGGGCGATATCTGTCGCCACCGCTCTTTCCGGTGCGGATTCGCGAGCTGGCCGCGGTGGTCCTCCACGACGTGCAGCCCGGGTCGTTTCAGGTCGGTCCGTTCCTCGTGACGGCCGACTACGTGTCGCATCCGGGGGCGACGTTGGGGTACCGGCTGGAGCACGACGGGCGGGTGCTGTCGTACCTCCCGGACCATGAACCGGCACTCGGCGCCCAAGAGTTTCCTGCCGATCCGGATTGGACTTCGGGCCACGATCTGATGTTGGACGCGAACCTGCTGATCCACGATGCTCAGTACACCGACGCCGAATACGAGCAGCGCCAGGGCTGGGGACACTCGACCTTCGATCACACGCTGGCCATCGCCGAGCAGTGCCGGGTCGATCGGTTGGTCACGTTTCACCACGACCCGTCGCACGACGACGACATGCTCGATTCGGTAGCAGCCGAGATCACCGGACGTTCGCTGCCGTTCGATTTCGTCCCTGGCCGAGCCGGTACGGCTTTCGATGTCTGAACGGCCGATGGATTCGTCTGGCGCTGACGATTCAACAGCCGACATCGACGCCGTCCGCTCCGTTGCCATGGACTACGCCGCCGGATGGTACGCGGGCGACGCGGACCGAATGGCTCGGGCTCTCCATGACAATCTGGCCAAACGCACGGTGACCTCCGACGCTCCGGGCGGGTTGCGGCCGGTGACGAAGACGCGAATGGTCGAACTCACGGCCGCCGGGGGAGGCGGAGGAGAAGTCGTGGAACCAGTGGTGTTCGTCGACGCCGTAACTGTGGACATGGCTTCGGTCCGGGTGGAGACACCCCACTTCGCGGACTTCCTCCATCTCGCCAAGACGGCGGAGGGTTGGCAGATCGTCAACGTGCTGTTTCGGATGCTGGGCTAGCCCAACGCGCCACGCGCCGCAATGCGGGGCGGTCCGGGCGCGCCTCCAGCCCGGGTCGGGCCGGGTGGAGGATGGAAGGTGCGAAGAGAAGTCGCGCTACTCGACTGGTGACCCACGGGTGCGGTCGGGTGCCACGAATCGCAATCGACCAGGCGGGCTGTCCGCATCGATCCGGTGACCTCGCCCATGGACGACCACGTGGTGGTGGAACCAACACAGCGTCACCAGGTTGTCGGCGTCCGTTGGGCCGCCATCCGACCAGGCCACCCGGTGGTGGGGTTGGAGGCGGTATCGACTCGAGCAGCCGTCGGCGCAACAGCCGCCATCTCTGGCCAGAACGAAGCGGCGGAGTCTCCCGGGGATCTTGGCGCTGCGGTGGGCGATGTTCAGCGGCGCGCCCTTTGCGCTACGAGCGATCACGTCGACATGCCCTCCGCAAAGGACCCGTTCGAGCGTGGCCGGCCCAACCCGAGGGCCGACGTCGATCCACGCTCCCGTAGCTCCCTCGGTCTCGGAAGCTTCGGCAGCGTCGACGAAGACCGTCACGAGGGGAGCGGCCGGCCCGGTGTCGCCGGGGCTTCCGGTCAGCGAGTCCTGTGCGATCGACACGAGAGCGTCGGCGCGCCGTTGGGCGCGCCCGCCGGCGTCAAGTGGGAACTGGTCGGCCCGATCGGTGAGCGCCTTGTCGACGATACGGCCGTCATAGCCACCGAGCGTTCCCCACAGATTCCATTCCGATTCGTCGAGATTGGGTTGGAGGTAGACGCCGCGCCGCTCGAATGCGTCGCGTTCGTCGATCGCGGTGAGGCGCCGTCGGCGAGAGCGGTGGCGCCGGACGCCGGAGATGTCGTGGATGGCTAACTCGTCGAGGAGGTCCGCCTCCTCGTCGGCCAAAGCGCAGGCGGCCAGCTCGGTGGCGCGGTCGTAGGAAATGTCGCCTTCGGTCAGCGCCGTTGCCGTAGC
>JBFKPQ010000236.1:0-3355 GCA_041628225.1 Acidimicrobiia bacterium
AACCGGTCGTAGATGTTCGTCTTCGTAGGCGAGACGGTGCTCTGTCGCGAGCCCGCGGACGTTGGAGGATTGGGCGCGACTAGTGTATCTCCTTCGCGCTGGCCCCGTCGTTGGCGTTAGACCGCCGGTCTTCGCGTTCGGCAATGCGCCGAGTAGCCATAGTGACGCAAGAAGTGGTAGCGTCCATCATCATAAGCAAGAATTGGGAAACCGAGGGGACGTCGAGCAGACCGACAACGGAAGGGAAGGACAGGGGAAGGACAGGGAAGGACAGGGAAGGACAGGGAAGGGCAGTCAGAACCGACGTCGTCGGTCCCGAAAAGGTACGTTTGCATCTCGATACCTCGTATCACCGGTGTCGGCGTCCATAATCTGACAGCCGAAGGAAGGCGCGTGTGGTGTTCGTGCCTTCTTGTATGTGTACGAAGCAGGGGGGGTCTCTTACTGGCTGGGCGGTGAATTGTGCATGTCTCATGTGTTGGAGCTGGCTACGTCGGGCTTGTCACGTCTGCAGGTCTTGCGTCGTTAGGACATCGGGTTTCGGTATTCGAGGCTGATCCAGACCGGCTGGAAGCGCTGCACCAGGCCAGGGTCCCGTTCTATGAACCCGGTCTTCCCGACGTGCTCGCCGAAGTGACGGCGGAGGGTCGCCTCACCTTCCACGGCTCCATCGGCGACGCCGTCGCGGGGTGCGACGTGGTACTCATCGCGGTACCCACACCTCCCAACGGAGACGGCTCCGCCGATACGAGCATCGTCGAGTCGGTGAGCCTCCAGATGGCCCCGCACCTCAGCGCTGACGCCATCTTGGTGATCAAGTCGACGGTCCCGGTCGGAACCGCTGCCCGAGTCGAGCGAATTCTGCGCTCCGCCGGATCGGAGGCGTCGGTTGCCTCGAATCCCGAATTCCTTCGTGAGGGCAGTGCGCTGGCGGACTTCTTGGAGCCCAGCCGCATCGTGATCGGAGCCGACAGCCCGACGGTTCGGGACGCCATCCAGCGGATGTACGCCTCCGTTGACGCGCCGGTCATCTTCACGGATCCCTCGTCGGCCGAGCTCGTCAAGTACGCGGCGAACGCCTACCTCGCGACCCGCATCTCTTTCGCCAACGAGATAGCGCGGCTGTGTGAGCTCACCAACACGAGCTACAGCGACGTTCTCACCGGGATCGGCCACGACCCGCGAATCGGGTCACACTACATGCGGCCGGGCCCCGGCTTCGGAGGCTCCTGCCTCCCGAAGGACACACGTGCGATGCTGGCGATGGCCGAGTCGCTGGGCTCCGACATGCCCCAGCTACGTGGCACCGTGGAGGTCAACCGCAGGCAGAGCGACGCGATGCTCGAGAAGGTACGGACGGCGGCGGGCGGCGACCTCAACGGCAAGATTGTGGCACTCTGGGGTCTCGCCTTCAAGGCGGGTTCCGACGACATCCGGTTCTCACCAGCCATCGCGCTCGCCGAGAAGGTGCTCGCCGAGGGCGCGTCGGTGACCGCGTTCGACCCGATCGCCGTACCGGTACCGGACAACGTGCGTCGAGTCATGGAGCCGATGGAGGCCGTGAAGGAAGCCGACGTTCTCGTCGTGGCGACCGGATGGCCCGAGTTCCGAGATCTGGACCTGAACGAGGTCAGGGCCGAGATGCGCGGTGTGTCGGTCGTCGACACCCGCAACCTGCTCGATGGGATCGATGTGCGCCGCCACGGCCTCGACTACATCGGCGTCGGCGAAGGTCGGGACGCACACTTCGAGCTGGACGCCGCACCAGCCTTCACGATCGAAGAGCCCCCATCGAACGGCGAAGTTCCTTTCCTCGATCTCGGCCGGCTGCATTCGCCGATCATCGACGAGCTCACGACGGCGTTCCACCGGGTCGTGGCCAAGAGTTCGTTCATCGGAGGACGTGAGGTCGAGCAGTTCGAGGACGACCTCGTCGAATACGTTGGCTCGGACTGCGCGATAGGTGTCGGATCGGGCACCGCGGCGCTGCAGCTAGCGCTCAGCGCCGGCGGCATCGGCTTCGGCGACGAGGTGATCGTGCCCGCGAACACCTTCTTCGCCACGGTCGAGGCCGTGCTGGCCACCGGCGCCGAGCCGGTGCTGGTCGACGTGCTGGAGAGCACGGCGCTGATGGACCCGCAGGCTGTCGAGGCGGCCGTCACCCCTCGGACCGCCGCCATCGTACCGGTGCACCTCTACGGACAACCGGCCGATATGGACCAGATCTTGGCGATTGCCGACCGGCACGGGTTGTTCGTTCTCGAGGACGCCGCCCAGGCGCTCGGGGCGCGCTGGAACGATCAGCCGATCGGAACCTTCGGTCACGCCGCGGCGTTCAGCTTCTATCCCGGCAAGAACCTCGGGGCCCTCGGCGACGCGGGAGCAGTCGTGACCAACGACAAGAACATCGCCCGCCAGGTCAAGGCATTGCGCTCCCACGGCGAGCTGGAGAAGCATCGCCACGAGATGGCCGGGTTCACCGAGCGCCTAGACGGGCTCCAAGCCGCCTTCCTGTCCATCAAGCTTCGCCGCTTGGACGATTGGCAGGGGCAGCGTGATGGTGTCGTTGAACGGTATCGGACGTCGCTCGACCGAGAGCGATCCGTGGTGCCGTTCGACATCGATCCTCGGGCTCGACATGTCCACCACCTGTTTGTCGTGCAGGTCCCGGAGCGCGACGCGGTAGTCGCCCGCCTGCGTGCCCGAAACATCGGTGTCGGGATTCACTACCCCACCCCTATCCACTTGCAGCCGGCGTGGACGCGCCGACGACCTCGCGAGTGCCACGAGGTGGCAGAACGGTTGGCAGGGCGGATCGTGAGCCTGCCGTTGTTCCCGGGGATGACGGACGGCCAGGTCGACCACACGGTGTCGGCTGTGGTCGATGCGATCGGGAAGGGTCTGTAGCGCATGATGATGCAAGAACAACAAGCAGAGACACAGGACCCGTTCGCGGGCTCCCGGCAGCCGGTGCGAATTGGCGTCGTGGGTTGTGGCTACTGGGGATCCAAGCACATTCGTGTGCTGGAGAGCCTCCCGTCGGTGGAGGCGGTGGTCGCGATCGAGCGAGATGATGGGGTTCGCAAGGCCGTCACCAACCGGTACCCCCGCGTCCAGGGCGTGGCCGATTTGGAGTCGGCGTTCCCGTTGGTGGACGCGCTCGTCGTGGCGACGCCGCCGCGCTCGCACGCACCGATTGCGCACGCAGCGCTTCGCCATGGGAAGCACGTCCTCATCGAGAAGCCCTTCGCCACCACAACTGCCGACGCCGCCGACCTCATCGAGGAAGCCGACCGGCAGGGACTGACGCTCATGGTGGGCCACACATTCGAGTACAACGCGGCGGTGTGGCAGC
>JBFKPQ010000237.1:0-3333 GCA_041628225.1 Acidimicrobiia bacterium
CGTCGGAGACGTGCTCGGGGGTAGGACCGGCGATCTGGAGCCCGACGAACTGCTCGCCGCTCTCCGGAGTCTCGTCGCCCTCGGCATCACGCGCATCTGCGCCATGGTGTCCATGGGATCCGACACCTTCTGTGGTATCCGCAACGAGTTGGACACACTGCTGGCCGTTGCCGACGATCTTCCGTTGTTCGTGACGGCATTCGTCATCGCCCCTTCGGCGGACGATCTGGCTACGGCTGCGGAGCGCATCGAACGGGCCGGGCGGCGACTGTCGTTCGGAGGCGTCAAGGACTTCACCGACGGAAGCCTCGGTGGGCACACGGCGGCGATGCGATCTCCCTACGCCGATGATCCGACTTCCACCGGTACCTTGCGCTTCGACGAGCCCCACCTGCGGTCGCTGGCCGAGAGGTCGTTGGCGCTGGGAGGCGAGGTGGCCTTTCACGCCATCGGCGATCACGCCGTCGGTGAGACCCTGCGGCTCCTTGGTGACTTGATCGAAAGGGGCGTGTCCCCCGGGCGACTCCGCGTCGAGCATGCCTCGGTGATGGCCGATGCCGACGTGGCCGCGATGGCCGAGCTCGGTGTCCGGGCTTCGGTCCAACCGGCCTTCCTGGCCTCGGAGACGACGTGGTTGGGCAAGCGCCTCGGCGGCCGGGTGGCGGAGGCCTATCGGTTCCGCACCATGATCGACGCCGGCATCCCGCTGCTCGGGGGGTCCGACTGTCCGGTCGAACCGCCGTCGCCGCTGTGGGGCATGGCCGTGGCACGCGACCGGGCCGGAATCGAGCCGACCGAAGGTCTGTCCGCCTCCGAAGCCCTCGGCCTCTTCACCGATGCGGTCTCGCTTGCCGCAGGGATCGACACGCCGCTGTCGGCCGGCGCCCCGGCGAACCTCACGCTGCTCGACCTCGATCCCGTCGAAGTCGAGGCGGCGTCGGTGCGCAACGCCGAGGTCGTGTCGACGTGGATCGACGGAGAGCCACAGGTGTTCGACACCAGTACGCCTTCGTGGGTCGGCTAGTACCGCGCCGGGACGAACGGATTCAGGACGTCGAGCAACGGCTGGTGCAACGCCGCTGTGGTGGCGACGATCGAGGTCGCGTTGAACACGTCGAGCGGGCGGCCCCGAACGTCTGATACCTTGCCTCCCGCCTCTTCCACGATGAGGGATCCCGCCGCCATGTCCCACGGCTTCAGCCCGAGCTCCCAGTACCCGTCGTAGCGACCCATCGCCGTCCAGGCGAGGTCCAGCCCGGCGGTACCGGCACGCCGCACCCCTTGGACATGTTCGAGTGCGGCCGCCAGCATCGCGCCGTACTCGTGGGCGTGGTCGCGCCGATCGTACGGGAATCCCGTCGCCATGAGGGCCGCCCCCAGGACGGTCTGGTCCGAGGTCGAGATCCGGCGATCGTCGACCCAGGCTCCGGCACCGCGCCTCGCATGGGTCACCTCACCGCGGGAGACATCGTGGACGACGCCGACCTCCACTCCGTCGCCGTCGGCCAGTGCGACCAGAACGGCCACGTGTGGCACTCCGTGCAGGAAGTTCACCGTTCCATCGAGCGGGTCGATGATCCACGTGCGTGCCCCCTTGGCGCCGCCTTCCTCCTCACCCAGCACGGCATCGTTCGGGCGAGCCCGGGCCAGCAGATCGCGCATGGCCTGTTCGGCTTCGCGGTCGGCCTGGGTGACCGGATCCACCGCGCCCTTGAAGTCGGCTCCATCGGTGCGTCCAGCCCATCGGTCGACGACGCCGGCGCCGGCCCGGGCCACGTCGAGAGCGAGATCGAGGTCATCCATCGGCGCCATGCTACGGCTCAATACAATCCCCCCGTGTTCTGGTCGCTCGTGTATGCCGTCGTCGGTGCTCTCGCCGCAGCCGCGGCGTATCCACCGTACCGGTTGGTTCCGGGCGCCTTCTTCGGCGTTGCCCTGCTCGTTGGCGCGGCGGTCCGTGGCCATCGCCGGTCTCACGCGGCGATCGCCGGTCTCGTATACGGAGGAGTCTTCATCGGCGTGCTCATGTCGTGGATGGCCAACCTCGGACGCGAGGCCATTTCGGGTTTGGTCCTCTCGCAGATCGGTTTCTACGCAGTATTCGCCGCAGTCCTCTGGGGTTTCCGCGAGCGGCCGACCTGGGAGTTGGCGACCATTGCCACGGGCGGCTGGGCGGCCATGGAGTTCGCCCGCGCCCGAGGGCCAGTCGGGGGCTTGTCCTGGGGTGGTCTCGGGTATCCGCTTGGCGAGTGGTCCGCCCTGCGAGACGTCGCGCAGTTCATCGGCACGTCGGGTCTCGGCGTACTCGTCGCCTCCGTCGGTGCCGGATTGGCCGTCGCGGGGGTGCGCCGACAGTACCGGCCTCTGGGGCTGGCCGTTGCCGTCTTCGGTGCTGCAGGGTTCATCGGCTGGATCGTGGACGCCGGTCCGGCCGGGCCCCCGATCCGGGTGGCGATCGTCCAGGGAAACTCACCATGCCCGGGATCATCATGCCCGAACGAGCGAACCATCATCTTCGAAAACCACCTCGATCTGACCCGGGCTCTTCCGGCGGACCAGTTCGACCTCGTGGCGTGGCCGGAGAGCTCGACAGGGTTCGGCACCGACCCTCTGCAGTCCAACGCGGCGGCTGCGGCGATCTCCGCGGAGGCTTCTCGGCTCGACGCCTACATGGTGATCGGCGGCGACCGGCCCGCCGCTCCCGGCTTCTTCTTCAATTCCAACCTGTTCTACGACCGCGCCGGCAATCTCATCGACGAGTACCGGAAGATCCATCCGGTGCCGTTCGGTGAGTACGTCCCGATGCGCAGCGTCATCGGTGACCTCCTGCCCGTGCTGAGCCGGGTTCCACTCGACATGGTGAGGGGGGAACGACCGGTCACGGTCGCGATGGATTTCGGTGGCGTGGGCTCCGTGATCTCGTATGAGGCATCCTTCGCCCGATACACCCGAGACGCCGTGCGAGATGGCGCGCAGTTGCTCGTGGTGGCGTCCAACGAGGCGAGCTACGGCCGGTCGCCGGCCGCCGCGCAGTTCATCGGGATGACCCGCATGCGGGCTGCGGAGAACGGCGTCGATGTCGTCCACGGGGCGGTGACGGGATCATCGACGTTGATCACGGACGGCGGCGAGGTGGGTGAAACGACCGACCTCTACACCGCCGACATCGTCGAGGGGAGCGTGCGCATGCGCTCACAGGGGCCGACCGTCTACACGCGCTGGGGTGACTGGTTGGCCGTGGCGGCGATGATCGCCGCTGCCACGACCGCCGTCTGGAGTGCCATCCGATCACGGGTTCTCAATTGAGGAGGCCGCCTCGAAATCGAGGCGGCC
>JBFKPQ010000238.1:0-3325 GCA_041628225.1 Acidimicrobiia bacterium
CGCTCGCCGTCGCCGAACAGGAGAACGTCCGTTCGTGGATTCACCTCGACGAGCGGTCTGCGGCGTTCTTCGCGCTGGGCCTCGCCAAGGCGACCCGACAACCCGTCGCGCTCGTCTGTACATCGGGCACGGCCGCCGCCGAGTACCTGCCGGCGCTGGCCGAAGCGGAGCAAGGCCGAGTGCCGCTGCTGGCGCTCACGGCCGACCGTCCCCAGGAGTTGCGCGACCAGGGGTCTGCCCAGACCATCCATCAGGGTTTCATGTTCGGCCGGGCTGTCAAATGGGCTCACGACGCCGCCCCACCGACGGCCGATCCGCACGGCTACGCCGTCCGTCTCGCCACCCAGGCCTGGACCTTGGCCACCGAAGCTCCTGCCGGCCCCATCCACCTCAATCTGCCGTTTCGGGATCCGCTGAGCCCGGTTCGCCTCGATGGTGAAACATCTCGACCCGGTGGCCGCCCCGTGGTCCATTCCGGGCGCCGGCACGCCTCTGATGGCGCACTTCTGGATGTCGCGCGCCGACTTCGCGGCCTCAAGACACTGATCGTGGCCGGCCCCCTCGACGAACCGGGCGTCTCGGCGGCGCTGTGCGACCTCGCCGAGGCGCTCGACGCGCCGATCTTCGCCGACCCCCTCTCGGGCCTGCGAGCCGGGACCCATCCGCTCGACAAGGTGATCGTGACGGGCGATGCGCTTGCGCGGGCCGGGCGACTCGACGACGACCTGGGGCCGGACGCCGTGATTCGCGTCGGTAGCCAGCCGACGTCGAAAGCCCTCAACCAATGGTTGGCCCGCCGGGGCGACGTCGAACAGGTGTGGATCGACGAGGCCGGCTGGCGCGATGCGTCGGCCTCGGCGACCGTGATCGTGCGAGCCCATCCTGAGCCTACCGCTCGCATGCTGGCCGACCTCGTGGAGCGCGGACCGAGCGGTTGGACGGAGGCATGGGCGGTTGCCGAACAGACCGTCCTCGACGCCTGGCGAGATCTGCCGTTTCCGTCAGAACCCGCGGCCGCCGCCATCGTGGCGGAGGCGATTCCCGACACCGCCAGCCTCGTCATCGCCTCGTCGATGCCGATCCGCGACGTGGACTCCTTCTTCGGGGGACAGGAGCGGCCCATCCGGCTGCTGGCCAACCGAGGCGCCAACGGGATCGACGGCACGGTGTCCACCGCGTTCGGCGTGGCCGCGGCCTCCGGACCGACGTACCTCCTCACCGGCGACCTCGCCCTCGTCCACGACATGAGCGCCATCGCCAGCGGTGTTCGACTCGGACTCGACCTCACCGTCGTGCTCGTCGACAACAACGGCGGCGGCATCTTCCACTTCCTGCCCCAGGCCGACTATCCGGAGCATTTCGAGAGCCACCTCGTCACGCCGCACGACCTCGATCTTCCGGCGATCCTCACCGCCATGGGAGCGGACGTGATCGACGTCGACGGTATCGATACGCTGGCGGCTGGGCTGAGTCGGAAGCCCGCAGGGGTGTCGGTCCTGCACCTTCGAACCGATCGCGTCGAGAACGTCGCCCTCCATCGGGCGCTGATGGAAGCCGCAGCTATCAGGCCTCGGCCAGCAGATTGAGCATCGTGCGGAACTTGAGCCGGGTTTCTTCGAGTTCGGCCGTCGGATCGGAGTCGGCCACGATCCCCGCCCCGGCGTAGAGCCACGCCCGCTGCTCCCGGATGAGCGCACACCGCAACGCGACGGCCGCCACGCCGTCACCCTCGCCGTCCACCCAGCCGATGCCGCCCGCATACCAGCCCCGGTCGATCTCCTCGTCCTTGGCCACGAACGACAGCGCTTCGGACCGCGGGCTGCCCCCGACGGCGGGCGTCGGGTGCAGCTGGCCGGCCACGTCGACGAGATGATGTCCGTTGTCGAGTTGGCCGCGCAGTTCGGTGGAGAGGTGTTGGACGTTGCGGGTCTTCCGCAGGCTGGGTACGGCATCGACGCGGAGGTCGGTGGTGATGGTCTCCAGACGGGCCGCGACATCGTCGACCACGAGCCGGTGCTCGGCACGATCTTTCGAACTGGCCATGAGGGTCTCGCCGATGGCCCGGTCCTCGTCTTCTTCCTGCCCGCGGGGGGCGGAACCGGCCAGCGGATGTGATCGGATCATGCGTCCCTGCTTTTCGACCAACAGTTCCGGCGAAGCACCCAGGAAGGTCGCGTCACCGCGCTGCCAGCCGAACACGTAGCACCCGGGGTAGTCGGCTCGTAGCCGTTCGACGAGATCGAAGCCGCGGTAGGCGACGTCGGACGACACGACGACCGAGCGGGCCATCACGACCTTCTCGACGGCGCCGGCCTGGATGGCCGCCACGGTCCCTGCCACCGTCTCCTCCCAGGCTCCCGGAGATGGTCGAGATTCGATGGTCAGATCCGTGGTGCGGTGCGTCCCCGGGCTGCCCGGCTGGGCGAGTGCCTCCAGGATGGCGGCAACGGCCGACCACGGCCGACCAGGGGGCAACGCGACCACGAGCTTCGTCGGCGAGGCGGATCGGTGGACCGACACCAGCGGGACGAACGCCTGGGCGGGAGTGAAACCATCCCATTCCGGATGGCTGGCTCCTTCCGGCCAGAACGAAAACCCGAACAACACGCGCACCGACTCGGGAAGCTGAAGCGGTGCCAACTCGGCCACGAGGTCGGCAAAGCGATCGCTGCCGGACGGTACGGTCAGCAGGCGCGCCGAGCCGAGCGCACCGACCTCGTCCACGTCGGGCACGCCGAAATACGCGGCCGTTTCCACGGCGGCCGCTCCCGCCCGAACGACGTCCAGCGGATCGACGTCGACGAGGACCTCTGCAACCCGCCACGTCGCGTCGTCACGGTCTGCGATCTGCGCCTCCAGGGCCGCCACCACTCCGGGTTCGATCATCACGGGCGCCAGTCTATGGATTCGACTCGCACAGTGGGAATCTTCAGTGCAGCGCCGCCGTGACGATCTGCGCCAGGGCATCTGGCTGCTCCATCGGAACGAAGTGACCGGCACCGGGCACGACAGAAACGGCCACGTTCCCGAAGCGGGATGCCAGCAGATCGGCGAACGCCGGCGGGTGCGAGTCGCTCGACTCGCCGACCACGATGGTCACCGGAGAGACGATCTCTGGCAGTCGGTCCCACAAACCCGTGCCGATCGCGCCTCGGAACGTGGCGGCTTCATCGGCTGGTTCGCAGGCGAGGGCAAAGTGGTCCCCCTCCCGAACCAGACCGCCCGAGACGTAGGCCCCCAACGCGGCGTTCGTCCACCCGGCGAACACCGACTTGGCGGCGAAGTTGGCGAGAGCGGCTTCCTTGGACGCAAAGGTCCGGCGCCG
>JBFKPQ010000239.1:0-3298 GCA_041628225.1 Acidimicrobiia bacterium
CTCGACCGGAGGGTTCACGCAGGTCCTGTTGGAACGTGGGGCGGCCTCGGTGTGCTCGGTGGACGTCGGTCGCGATCAGCTGGCACCCCAGTTGCGGGCCGACGACCGGGTCAGCGTCTTCGAGGGCGTCAACATGCGGCACGCGTCCTCGGACACGTTCGGCGGGACGTTTGACATGGCCGTCGTCGACGTGTCCTTCATCAGCGTGCGGCTGTTGATCGAGAGCCTTGCTTCGGTCGTTCGGTCCGGCGGCACGGCCATCGTGCTGGTGAAGCCCCAGTTCGAGGTCGGCCCGTCGGCGATCGGACGCACAGGGGTCGTGGACGATCCGACGTCGCGACGTCGCGCCGTCGACGAGGTGACCGAGGCGTTCGCCTCCGGAGGCTGGACCGTGGTGGGCCACGCCCCGTCGCCGATTCCCGGTGGGGACGGGAATCAGGAGACGTTTCTTTGTCTGAGGCGCGGAGCCACGTCATGAGGCTCGGATTCGTCGTCCGGGACGATCGCGCCGATGCGGCCGAGGTGGCGGGAGCGCTGCGCGACCTGGCCGAAGCGCGCGGGTTGTCGGTGGGGGTGGTGACGGAAGATCACGCGCCCATCCCCGAACGAGGAGCGGCGTTGCGCGACTGCGACGTGATCCTCGCCGTAGGAGGCGACGGCACGGTGCTCGAAGCTGCCCAATACGGGCTGGCGCTCGATGTTCCGGTGCTCGGCGTCAACGTCGGTCGGGTCGGATTCCTGGCCGAAGCCGACACCGACGATCTCGTCGGGGTGGTCGATCGGCTGGCCAGCGGATCGTGGGACGAGACGGAACGGATGACCGTGGAGGCCATCGTCGGAGACCGATCGGCCTTCGGGCTGAACGATGTCGTCATCGAGAAGACCCGGAGTCAACGGCTGGTTTCGCTCGAGCTGCACATCGATGGCGAGAGGTTCTTGACGTATCGTGCGGACGGTCTGGTGTTCGCCGCACCGACAGGCTCGACGGCCTACAACCTGTCGGCCGGCGGGCCCATCGTCGACCCGTCCATCGATGCGCTCATCGTGACGCCCGTGGCGCCCTACTCGATGTTTGCCCGCACCCTCGTGTTGCCGCCCTCCACGACGGTCGATTGCACGGTCGTGCACGATCGGCCGGCCGGCGTCAACGTCGATGGCATCGAACTCGGCGTCGTGCAGCCCGGTGGTTCTGTGCGGATCCGCCGTGGCGACAGAAGAGTTCGTTTCGTGCAGCTCGGTCGGCGTTCCTACTCCCAGACCGTGAAGTCCAAGTTGCGCCTCTACGAGGGTCTCGACGGGGCGAGTTTCTAGTGCTCGACGAACTCCGGGTGTCCAATCTGGGTGTGATCGATACCGCCCACGTCGAACCGGGTCCCGGCCTGGTGGTGCTGACCGGCGAGACGGGTGCGGGGAAGACGCTTCTCGTCGGTGCCTTGGGCCTGCTGCTGGGGTGGCCTGCCAGGTCCGGCTTGATCGGGCCCTCGGGCGACGAGGCACGTGTCGATGGCCGGTTCGTGTTCGAGGGCGTCGAGACGACCGTCGCCCGGCGCGTGGTGTCCGGCCGCAGCCGGGCCTACCTCGACGGCGAGATGGTGCCGCTGGCGGCGATCGCGGACCGGTCGTCATCGCTGGTAGAAGTGGTGGCGCAGCACGACCATCTGCGGATCGGCCGGGAGGACACCCTCCGTCGCCTCGTCGACAATCTGCTCGACGGGGACGGGCTTCGTGCCCAACAAGCCTATGCGGTGGCTTGGGAGCGCCTGGCGTCCGCCCGGGCCGTCGTGGAGGAACTCGGTGGAGACCTGCGGTCGCTCGAGCGGGAACGGGAGTTGGCCCGCTATCAGGCCGACGAGATCGGCGGTGCCGGTTTCTCGACGGGAGATGACGAGGCGCTGGCCGCCGACGCACGCCGACTTCGTCATGCCGAAGAGCTGCAAACCCGGCTGGCGACGGCGCACGATGCTCTCGACGGTGCGGCCGATGCGCTGGCCGTGAGCGCCGGCGAGCTGGACAGAGTGGTGACGCTCGACGAGCAGTTGGCCGAGCTCGCCAAGCGGGCAGGTGATCTCGTGGCAACGATGCGTGACCTCGGCAGCGATGTCCGTCGTGCTGTCGAGAGCGCCGTCGATGATCCCGCGCGGCTCGCCGAGGTCGAGGAACGGCTCGCGCTGCTCGGCGCCTTGCGCCGCAAGTACGGAGCGTCCTTGGGCGAGGTGTTGAGCTTCGGCGAGGACGCCGCCCGGCGCGCTCACGAACTCGAGGCGCTCCTCGGCCGAGCCGATGAGATCACCGACGAACTCGACGAAGCTCACGCCGGCGCCCTCGCGGCGGGCGAAGCGCTCGCGGGCGCCCGGACGGTCGCAGCCCGACGCCTGGCAGACGAGGCTGCCGGGCACCTCATGGATCTGGGCTTTGGCGAGCCCGTGGTCGAAATTACGGTCACAGCGGCCGAGCCTCGGGCGTCGGGATGTGACCGACTCACGCTGATGTTTGCCTCGGACCGCCGCTTGCCGCCGGGTCCGGTGCACAAGGTGGCCTCCGGTGGGGAGCTGAGCAGATTGGTCCTGGCGCTACGCCTGGCCGGTGGGGTCGCCGAGGTCCCGGTGATCGTGTTCGACGAGATCGATGCCGGCATCGGAGGGCGCGTCGGTTTCGACCTCGGACGCAAGCTCGCCGGTCTGGCGCGTACGAGTCAGGTCTTCGTCGTCACGCACTTGCCGCAAGTAGCCGCATTCGCCGAGAGCCACGTCGTCGTCGAACGAGACGCCCAGGGAGCGCGGGTGCGGTCTGTGGACGGACCCGCGCGGCTCGAGGAGCTCGCTCGCATGCTGGCCGGGTTCGGTGACTCGGCACAGGGTCAGGACCATGCGGCCGAGCTGCTGGCCAAAGCACGCCAATCGTCCTCCGAGGCTTCACCGGAAGTCGTCGTTTCGTAGACTGCGGTTCGGAGGTGACCCCGGTGACGGTCAGTGACACGCAGCTCACGCCCTTGCTGTTCCTCGAGCGGTCGGCGCAGGTGTACCCGAACAAGGTGGCCTTCGTCGAGTCGGATCGGCGGATCACGTACCGAGAGATGGCGGGCGACGCCACCCGCGTCGCCCGCGCGCTCGAGGCGACCGGTGTGCAGCCCGGCGACCGCATCGCCTATCTCGCCCCGAATACGTACGAGATGCTCGTCGCCCACTTTGCGATTCCGCTGGCGGGTGCCGTGTTGGTGGCCATCAACACGCGACTCTCGCCAGACGAAATCCTCTATATCTGCGATCACTCCGGCGCCCGCCTCCTCCTCGCGGATGCC
>JBFKPQ010000240.1:0-3282 GCA_041628225.1 Acidimicrobiia bacterium
GACAGTTGGCCGGCCACAAAGGCGTCCTCGTTCGGGTAGGCGAGCACCGGGTTGGTGAGACGTTCCTCCCCGATCGTCGAGGTGTGCTTGCCTGCTCCGGACGCCGTACAGAACGAGCCTTCGCCATGGGTCGGGTACAGACCGATGTCGTCGCCCAGGCCCGCTAGTCGGTTCACCGACCGGAACTGGAGCCGGGCCAGCGTGTCGGCACGGTCGAGGCCCAGTAGGTCGGGGCGACCGGCCGAGCCGACGAGCAGAGAGCCACCACTGAAGAGCGCCATGGGGAAACCGTCGACGAGCACGAGATACGCCGTGTGCTCCGGCGTGTGGCCCGGCGTGTGGATGGGCCGGATCGTGAAAGCATCGGTCTCGATGTCTTCGAGGTGGAACGCCGGCACATGGCGATAGGCCGCTCCTGAGGCCGCGGGAAGGACGAGCGAAGCACCCGTACGTGCGGCGACAGCCGGGGCACCCGACACGTAGTCGTTGTGCAGGTGCGTGTCGGCCACGACCGCCAGCTTGGCTCCGGCCTCTTCGATCGGTTCGAGGAACCGCTCGAAGTCGCGCTGCGGGTCGACGAGCAAGGCGGCGTCGCCACGGATCACCACGTACGTGGAATCACCCAGCCCGGGAGTACGGAGATGGTGAATGGTCAGTTGGTCGGTCATGCGGTCACCCCGATGATGCCGTCGCGCAGGTTGGCGACGTGGTTGAACCCGGCGCCGGCCAAAAACTCGGCGGCGGCCTGAGAGCGGTTGCCGCTCCGGCAAACGAGGAGGAGCGGTGTCTTGCGTTCGAAACGTTCGAGCACGCTGCGCAGCTGCCCGAGACTGATCGTCTCGGAGCCGGGAAGCACACCGGTAGCGTGCCATTCGAACGGCTCACGAACGTCGATGATGGTTCCTCCGGTGCTGCGCACCCACTCCTGCCAGCGGGCCGCCGACACCTGCTCGATCTGGTGCATGATGACTCTCCTCGTAGCGTCATGTCCACTGATGCACGACAGGCCGAGATCGTCGCGCTCGTAGAATCGACGCGTGGACGCCCACACCATCTGGCAATACGAAGCCGACCTGAGCAGACTCGCCCGCCGGCTGTGTCCCAATCCGCTCGATGCAGAAGATGTCGCGCAGACCGCGCTCATGAAGGCCGTGGTCGGGCGACAGGGGTTCAGGGGCGAGGCCACGATTCGCACATGGCTGCACCGTATCGCCACGAACGAATGCCTCATGTTGCATCGCAAGCGGCAGCCTGCGGGGGTCGACGACGTGGAGACACTCCAGCCGGCAGACCCGACGCACTACGTCGACACGCCCGAAGACCTCATACTGGTATCCGAGACACAG
Organism: Acidimicrobiia bacterium; assembly: GCA_041628225.1. Taxonomy (GTDB): domain Bacteria; phylum Actinomycetota; class Acidimicrobiia; order Spongiisociales; family JAENVV01; genus JBFKPQ01. The sequence goes on from JBFKPQ010000240.1 coordinate 1,347, forward strand.
GGTGAAGTCTTGGCCGCGGTGGCCGACCTGCCAGAACGTCAGCAGGCCGTGGTACTCGCCGTCGACGGTTGCGGTATGTCGTACGAGGAAGCGGCCACCGCACTCGGCATGTCCGAAGCCGGCATCCGATCGACCCTGTTCAGAGCCAGGCGGGCTCTGCGAGCCCGCCTGGCAGACGGCTAGCTGCCGACCGCGAAGCTCACCGTGATCGTCACCGATACCTGCTGCTCGCCCGGCTGGATCGGTGTCGCATCGCCCGACTCAGCAAGTCCGTAGGCGCGGTCGTAGTAGATCGGTGGCGCCGACGTCGTGGACTCCGAGATGGACACCGCAGAGCCCAATTCGAGTCCGGCGAGGCTCGCCAGCTGCTGCGCCTTGGCAAAGGCATCGTTCCAGGCGGCCTCGCGAGCCGCCACGACCAGCGCGCCATTGTCTTCGATGTCGAACCGAATACCGTTGACAACCGCTTCATCGCCCCCAGCCGCAGTCGCGGCGTCGATGACGGCACCGGCTGCGTCCAGGTCGCGAATCTTGATCGAGATCGTGTTCGTGACGCGGTATCCCCGCAGGGTCTGCTGATCGTTCCGATAGTCGTACTCCGGCCAGATCGAATAGTTGGTCGTCCGGATGTCGCGTTCTTCGACTCCGGCCGAACGGACCGCATCGATGACGCCAGACGCCAGGTCGGCCGCATCGCGGGTGGCCTGGTCGACCGAAGAGCGCATCAGTGACACGCCGAGATCCACGATCAGCGTGTCGGGGACTCCGGCGACTTCGCCGGTTCCTGAAACGGAGATGGTGTTGATGATGGTGCTGCCCTCCTCGGGGCTGGATTGTGCCACCGGGGCCGCTGCAGTGGGGCCGCAGGCCGCGAGCATCATCGCCAGAGCGGCCACCCCGATTCCGATTCGACGCATGTCGTCCTCCTGTTGTGTCCTTGGGACGTCACAGGGTGACGGATGGGTTCCCGTCTACGACGACGCCGACGTGTAGCTCTTGATACCCGCCTTCCACAGGGCTCGGGAGCCCACGGCGAACACCACGGTCACGGCGATCGCCAACGCGATGTCGGCGCCGTCGATCCGATCGACGAGGGTCTGGGAAGGGACGGTCACGGCGAAGCCGAGTGGAACGATGTACGAAAGCGACAGCCGCATGGCCAACGGATAGATCGTCACCGGCCAGCGCCCGGCTTCGTAGCTCCCGTTGATGAGGTCACCGAGGCGGTGCACCTTGATGAGCTTGAACGCTGTGGCCGTGAACCCGAGCCACATCGAGTACAGCAAGGTGGCGCCACAGGCCAGGAGCAGGCCGCCGAGCGCCAGTCCCAGCAACGAAACCCCGCCGACCAGCTCACTCATGCCCCAGAACACCACCACCGCGCCGACCAGCACGTCGGTGAGCTGCCAGATACGGAAGGTTCGGAGGCTGCTGAGCAATTGCGGATCGATGGGTTTGACCAGCGGGTAGTCGAAGGTCCCCTCGTCGACCTCGCGGATGGTCTGCTCCATGTTGGGACGAATCACCGCTCGCATGATCCCGCCCAGTGCCAGGTGAACCCCGAGTACGACGAGCAGTTCCGCCCGCGTCCAACCGCCGAGTTCGGGTGTGTATTCGAAGACGAGCGTGATGGCGACGAGGCCCGTGACGATCTGCAGACTCGATTGCACGAGCTGCACGAAGAAGTTCAACCGGTACTGCATCTCGTACTGGGCGACGAGCTTCACGAACAACCAGCTGATCCGAAGCGCCTTCACGATCCCACCGCCGTGTAGCGGCGAACGGCTCGCTTCCAGACGATGCCGATGATGGCGGCCAGCAGCAGCGTCCAACCGAGCTGATAGCCGAAGCCGGCGACGACCTCCGACGTGTCGAGACGGCCGATGATGACCTCGATGGGGAACTGGAAGGTCCATTGGAACGGCAGGACATCGGA
>JBFKPQ010000241.1:0-3282 GCA_041628225.1 Acidimicrobiia bacterium
CGAACAGCGCGTCTCGGCTCGCAACGGCGACGTCGACGACTTGGCGGAGTCCGAACGCGCCGGCGTCGGGGTGCGGGCCCTGGTCGGCTCGTCGTGGGGATTCTTCGCCACCGACGACATGGCGACGGCGCCGGCTCGCGCCGCCGGTGAGCGTGCCGCAGCCATCGCCAGGGCCTCGGCACGCGTTGCGGGTCCGTCGATGCCTTACGCCGATGTTTCCGCTTCAGAGGACACCTACGAGACGCCGCACGAAGAGGACCCGTTCGAGGTGTCACTCAGCGAGAAAGCAGACCTCGTCTCGGAGCTGACCGAAGCCATGGCCGGCCAGCCACACATCGTGCGCGCCACGGCCCAGGTGCGGTTTTGGGACACCGAGAAGTGGTTCGTGTCGTCGCAGGGCGCTCGCATCCACCAGCATCTCGTCGAATCGGGCGGCGGCATGGACGCGCTGGCGCTCGGAGACGGCGAATCGCAGATCCGCTCGTATCCCCAGGCCCGCGGCCAGTTCAACACCGGCGGATACGAACTCATCCGGGCGCTCGACCTTCCCGGTCACGTCGACCGAGTCGCCGACCAGGCCGCCCGACTGCTCACCGCCGACCCGTGCCCCTCGGGGGATCTCGACCTCATCCTCGAAGGGAGCCAGCTGGCGCTCCAGGTCCACGAGTCGGTGGGACATGCCATCGAACTCGACCGCATCCTCGGATGGGAAGCTGCCTTCGCAGGCACGTCGTTCCTCGACCTCGATCAGATCGGCAGCCTGCGCTACGGGTCCGAGCAGATGAACATCACGGCCGATGCCACACTGCCCGGTGCGCTCGGTACCTTCGGGTTCGACGACGAAGGCACACCCGCCCAGCGGGTCGACATCGTCGACAGCGGCCGGTGGGTCGGTGTGTTGTCGGGCCGGGACTCGGCTGCCGTCGCGGGGCTTCCACCGGGAGGAATGGTGCGTGGCGACGGGTACAACCGGATGCCGATGGTTCGCATGACCAACGTCGGGTTGCTTCCGGGGGATTCGTCGCTCGACGAGATGATCGGCGCCACCGAGCGGGGCGTGTACATGGAGACGAACCGTTCGTGGTCGATCGACGACAAGCGTCTCAACTTCCAGTTCGGCTGCGAAGTCGGCTGGCTCGTCGAAGACGGCCGGATCGTCAAGATGGTCAAGAACCCGACCTACACCGGCATCACGCCCCGTTTTTGGGGTTCGCTGGAACAGGTCGGAGGCCCAGACGAGTGGGTGCATTGGGGCACGCCCAACTGCGGAAAGGGCCAGCCTCTCCAAGTCGGACACACCGGTCACTCGGCCGCCCCCGCCCGTTTTCGGAAGGTGCGCGTGGGAGTCGTCGGATGAGCGGCGCCGACATCCGTGACGCGATCCTCGAACGGGTCGGAGGCCGCGCCGAAGCCGAAGTGACGGTCGCGACGGGCGTCCAAGAGCTGACCAGGTTTGCCAATTCGGCCATCCACCAGAACGTCGGCGAGCGGCTCGGCCACGTGACACTGCGGGTGGCTGCCGGGGACCGTGTGGCCACCGCCGATTCGACGAACTTGTCCGACGCCGGCCTAGCCGCACTCGTCGAGCACGCGCTCTCGATGGCGGCCGTTGCACCGATCGATCCGGAGTGGCCGGGCTTCACCCCGCCCTCGGAGCCCACCGCGGCAGGCGCCTTCGACCCAGCCGTGGCGGCGGCGTCCCCGGACCAGCGGGCAGATTTGGTTGCGGCCTTCGTAGAGGCCGGACCGGGGATGCGCGCGGCCGGCTACTGCGAGACCGTTGCCACGCAGGTGACGTACGGGAACACGTCCGGACATCGACTCGACGGGGAGTGGACGCGCGCTACCATCGACGGCATCCACCAGACGAACGAGTCCGCCGGTTCCGGTCATGCGGCTTCTCACCGGCTCGGCGACCTCGACGCAGCTGCGGCCGGTGCGGCGGCCGCCGGCAAAGCGCAGGCGGGCGTCGACGCCACCGACATAAAGGCCGGCGACTACGAGGTCGTGCTCGAACCCAACGCCGTCGGTACGATCGCCATGTTCCTGGCGGTCTACGGCTTCAACGGCAAGATGGTTGCCGACGGCCAGTCCTTCGTGGTTCCTGGCTCGCGCCAGGTCGACCCGGCCATCTCGTTGGTCGACGACCCCACCGATCCGCGTGCCATCGGCGCTCCGTTCGACATCGAGGGAACGCCCAAACCGCGGCTCGACCTCATCCGTGATGGCTACAGCCGGTCCATCGTCCATACCCGCCGGACCGCCCACCGCGCCGGAACGACCTCGAACGGTCGGGCCCTCGCCGGGTGGATGGGGGCATTCTTCGGAGCGGTTGCCACCAACCTGTTCGTGCCGCCCGGTACCGACCACCTCGACGACATGATCGGACGAGTCGAGCGGGGCCTGCTCGTCACCGAGTTCAACTACTGCCGAGTGCTCGACCCGCGCACCCTCGTGGTAACCGGGTTGACCCGCAACGGCACGTTCATGATCGAGAACGGCGCCATCACGCACCCGGTCACCAACCTGCGATTCACCCAGTCGTTCGTCGCGGGCCTCGCCGACGGCGCCGTCCTCGGCGTCGAATCGGAGGCGCGTTTCGCCAACTCCGAGTACGGTGCCGGGTTCACCCACGTGCCTTCACTCCATCTGGCACGGTGGCGCTTCTCGGGTAATGCCGATGGCTGAGCTAACGTCGCGAACATGAACCTCGCAGAAGAACGCATCGCATTATTCATCGACTACGAGAACCTGGCGATCTCCGCCCGCGAAGACCTCGGCGGCATCGAGTTCGATTTCGGCCCCGTGGCCGACGCCCTCGCCGAACGCGGGAGGGTGATCACTCGCCGGGCCTATGGCGACTGGACCATGTTCGACGAAGACCGCAAACGCCTCACCCGCCATCACGTCGAACTGATCGAGATTCCCCAGCGGATGGGGGCGGTGCGCAAGAACGCCGCCGACATCAAGATGGCCGTCGATGCGCTCGAGATGGCCTTCGAACGCGGCTATGTCACGACGTTCGTCGTCGTCACCGGCGACAGCGACTTCACCCCGCTCGTGCACAAGCTCCGTGAGCTCAACAAGAAGGTGATCGGCGTCGGTATCCGAGCCTCGACTTCTGCGCTCCTTCCGCCGGCTTGCGACGAGTTTCTGTTCTACGAGAATCTCGAGGGTGTCGAAGTTCCCGCCGCCCGCCAGCCGAAGGAGCGGGACGCCGCCGAGACCCGACCCGCGTCACCATCCGGATCCGTCGCCGATCTCGCCAAACTCGTCACCACC
>JBFKPQ010000242.1:0-3267 GCA_041628225.1 Acidimicrobiia bacterium
GAACGAAGTGCTGCTCGGGACCGGTGAGTCGAGTGAACCACCGGTCGACCGAGTTGCGTCGCGCCGCTTGCGAGCCGGGTCCGCGCAGCGAAGCCACCTCGGCGATCCAACCGTCGAGATCGCCAACCGTGACCGATGGCTGGGTCGCGGGCTCTGGGAGCGACTCCAGTGACTTCCATCCGAGCCCTATCGAGCCCTGGGGGATGACGCCGGCGAGATACGAGACACCCGGCCCCAGTTCCGGGTCGGGAAGGTCGGCGATCGCCGCGGCGATCAGAGCCACCTTTTCGTTCCTGGCCGTCGCGTCTCCGACCGCTCGCGATGTGTCGGCTAGGTCGGCCAGCAACATGTCGGTCAGATGATCTGGTCTTCTGTCACCACGATGCCGTCTGCGTCGGCATACAGCCACCAGCCCGGGTGGAATGTGACGCCGGCGAACGTGACGGGATGGTCGGCGGAGCCCTCGTTGCGCTTGACGCTCCGGCGCGGGTGACTGGCCAGGGCCCGGATCCCGATGTCGATGTGGGCCAGTTCGGCCGTGTCGCGCACACAACCCCACAGGACGATTCCGGCCCAGCCGTTGTCAGCGGCAAGCCCGGCGAGGCGGTCGCCGATCAATGCGCACCGAGTCGATCCTCCGCCGTCGACGACGAGAACCGAGCCATCTCCGTCGGTCTCGACCGTCTTTCGCACCAGCGTGTTGTCCTCGAAGACCTTGACGGTGAAGATGGGACCGGCGAACGCCGACCGACCACCGAAGTCGGTGAAGATCGGATCCGCGATCCCGACGTCGGGGAACTCGTCACAGATGTCGGCGGTGTTCATGAGACCTCCTGAACGAAGGCAGCGAGCTCATCGAGCGTGGCGAGTACTTCGTCGGCCGGCCCTTGCGGCAGGCTGAACACCATCCTGCTGAAGCCCCGTTGCACGAGTTCGGAGTGGTAGGCCGCGTCTGGCTTGGCGCCGAAGACGCCGAGTTCGATCGTGTCGGGGTCACGCCCGGCCGCGGTGGATGCTGCCCGCAGGCCGTCCACTTGGTCGAAGATGCTCGTCCGTCCGCGGATCGGCATCCACCCATCGCAGAATTCCACGATGTGGGCGAAGGTCTTGGGGCCTGCCGAACTTCCCAGCACGATGGGTGGGTGGGGTTGCTGGGCGGGCTTGGGCCACGTCCACGACGGCTCGAACTGGACATGTTCGCCGGAGAACGATGGCTCCTCCTCCGTCCAGAGCGATCGCATCGCCAGCACCTTCTCCCGCACCATGGCCCGCCGTTCGGTGTATCGCACTCCGTGGTGTGCCATCTCTTCCTTGTTCCATCCGTACCCGATCCCGAAGATGACTCGACCGCCGGACAGCTGGTCCACCGAAGCCACCTGCTTGGCGAGCCAGATCGGATCTCGCTGGGCGACGAGGGTGATGCCGGACGCGACCTTGATCGTCGAGGTGGCTGCGGCCGCGGCCATCATCGCCACGAACTGGTCGTGGGTCCGCCAGTAGTGGTCGGGAAGCGGCGGTGCCCCTTCGACGCCACCCCACGGCGTGCGCCGGCTGGTCGGAATGTGGCTGTGCTCGGGAAACCAGATCGATTCGAAGCCGCGGTCCTCGGCAGCCTTGGCTACCGAGTCGGGACGTATGGTGACGTCGGTGGGGAAGATGTACACGCCGAATCTCATGGTCGGTGAGCCTACCGGTCGTACCATGGGGAGGGCTTCGACAGGGAGGGTTCGTGCGGCTGGAGCTCATCTTCGCAACGCTTCTGCTGGTGGCCGCCTGCACCACGCCGGCCTCGACGACCACCGAGCCGGTATCGGCCCCGACCACGACCATTCCTGTGCTTCCGTCGACGACCGTGGCAGCACCGCCCTCCACCACGCTTCCGGCCACGACCGTGCCGGCACCGTCGACCACGACGTCGACAACGTCCGCGACGGGCCGTGTCGTCGACCTCACCTCGCCGTGTGGAGTCGTCGCCGAGTTCGTGGCGAGGGCGGCGGACGACGATCACCGCGGAGCAGCCGATCTCGTACATCCGCTCACCACGTCCGGCCTACCCGACGCCGGGTTTGCCGGCCTGGACGTGTCGAGCGAAGGATTCGCGGACGAGCTCGCCATGACGCTCGCCCCATGGCACGACGACCCCGACCGGTCGTGCACGTTCGTCGAATTCGGGATGTCGCTCGGTGAGAGAGTCGGTGTGGTGACTCTCGTCGGCACCGTCGCCATCGATCAGCCCGCTCCGGTGCACGCGGCTGCAGCCTGGGTGGTGCGGACGAATCGCGACCGTTGGCTGGTGGACTTGCTCGGAGTCCACGCATCCATCGCCAGCCCAAGCGGAACCGACCCCCGCGACGGTGTGCGACTGGGATCGCCGGGCGACACGTTCGATTGGCTCGTCCTCGTCGACGGAGCCTTCGTCACGGTCGAGCGCCTCGACGAGCCGCCCGATCTCGCGCTCGTGTGGACGCCGGGTGACGTGATCGAGGCTGGGCCTCACTGGCTCACGTTCGCGAGCATGTTGGAATCCGGTGTGGTCGATGCCACCGCCGTAGCCTGGGTGACGCCGTGACGCTCAACACCGAACCTCCCCGCGCCGGCAGTTGGAAGGTCGTGACGGACCGCACGAGGGTCGAGATGAAGGTCCGTCACTTCGCAGAAGCCGTCACGGCTTCATTTGCCGATGTTGCCGGGGAGGTTGAGATCCGCCACGGCGCCCTCGGCTCGACCGTGTCCGGCCGGGTCGGCGTAGCCTCGTTCGCCAGCGGCAGTCGGGAGCGAGACGAGCACGTACGAGGCCCGCTCCTCAATGCGCTGTCGCATCCCGACATCTCATTGACGGGTACCGTCCGGGGGGCCAATCCCGACGGTTCGTTTCTGCTGGACGGCGTGCTGCGGGTTCGCGATCTCGAGCGGCCCGTCGAGTTGCGCCTCGGGTTTCTCGGTTGGCAATCGACGGGCGATGACGTGCGGGCGTGGTTCTATGCCGAGGGGGTCATCGATCGGCGCGACTTTCGGGTCGGTTGGAATCGGATGATCGAGCTGTCGAAGGTCGTCGGCAACGACGTCCGTATCGAGCTGCGGGTGGAGCTCGTTCAGGCCTCCTGAGGAGGTTCCTGCTGGCGGAGCTCGCCGATGCGGTCGTCGAGGTCCAGGATGCGTTCGGCCGCGCCGAGCTGGGCCGCCTCGATCTTCGCGATCTCACGCTGACGGTCGAGTTCTTCCATGCGCAACCGGTGCCGGTAGCCGAGGAGATAGCGACCACCGACC
>JBFKPQ010000243.1:0-3259 GCA_041628225.1 Acidimicrobiia bacterium
GTATCGAGGATGGCCTCTGCGTGAACGGATGGGTCGTGTTCCGGCAGGTTGCGGATGGGCCGCCACAGTGCCCCCAGCACCGAGGCGGCGGCCATCCGCGCTGAGACAGCTCTGCTCCCACCGGTCAACTTGGCGCGTATGCGACGGCTGTTCCGCGTGAGCCGGCCTCCGAGGTCTTCGTGGTTGAGCACCGACTTGTCGCCGTCGACCCACACCACGATATCGCGGTATCGAATCAGGACGTCGAGGTAGTCGCCGAGCAACCCGCGCACTTCGTGCGGATACACCGGCGCCGGTGGATGCCGTTCGACGACCGACTCGAGTCCGCTCAACAGAGGCTCCACGAGCTCACGAAGGAGGTCCTCCTTGGAACGGACGTGGTAGCCGAACGCCGCTTTGCTCATGCCGACGTGTTCGACGAGGTCGGCGACCGACGTTCCGTCGTAGCCGCGCTCGGCAAAGAGGATCCGGGCGGCGTCCAACAACTCTTCTCGGCGGTTCGTCCGTTCTGCCATCGACGGCATGCTAGTTGACGAACGTTCAGTTAGCCGGTATCTTTCCCTGGATGACTGGACGAACGTTCAGTCAGTCAGGTCACCGCCCACTTCGGGCAGAGAGAAGGGGAACCCCATCATGGTGCGACGCAACGTCGTAACCGTCATCACCGCGATCTTGCTGGTGATGGCCATGGCAGCTCCAGCGAGCGCCAAAGACATGTACATGTCGAAGACCAGCTCCCGCGTGGCGCAGGCCTGGTGGACGCAGCCGGGCGAGCTGCCCGGCGTCGGCGGCAACCTGCACGAGGGCTATCTGCAGGCGATCGAGACCACGGCGGGCAAGGCCTGGGTGTGGGGTTATGTGGTCGATTGGCAGTGCGACGAGGGCGAGGTCCCGGGCGGCGGCCACGGCGAGTTCGAGGGCGGTTGCGAGTTCATCGGCTTTCGGGACATCTACAGCGAGACCGAGCTCGACTTCTCCCTGGACCGCAAGCTGTCCACGGCGACGCTGAGCGGGCGGGTCACGGTGGCTGGCGGCCATGGCGGCGGGCCGGCTTTCTTCGGCCAGCCCATGGTCAATATGACGTGGACCGGAGTCGGCACAGTCCAGAAGAACGCCTCGCAGTGGCGTTGGACCGACGGCACGAGCCGGTACCAGGGCCGCTACACGAGCACCGACCGGTCGGCCACTGTGTCCGGGACCATCGGCCCGATGGGCTTCGACCCGGCCGCCTCCGGTGGGTGGATGTCGGCCTATCGGATGATGGACAAGTCGATGTCGAAGTAGACACTCGAGCACCGCTCGAGAGGGGTTTCCCCGCAGGCAGGGCCCGGCTGCAGCCGGGCCCTTCTGTTCATCTGGCATCATTCCCCGGATGGATCCGCTGATCTCGGTCTCTGACGTACCGCTCGACCATGCCGACGTGCGGATCGTCGACGTTCGCTGGTACCTGGCCGATCTCGAACAGGGACACCGCGAGTACCTGACGTCCCACATCGCCGGTGCCATCTACTTCGACGTCGAGACCGACCTGTCGGCACGGACCGGACCCGGGCGTCATCCCCTCCCTGATCCGGAGACCTTCGCCGCAACACTCGGGCGGGCCGGCATCGGTAACCGGCACCACGTCATCGCCTACGACTCGTCCGGCGGCGCCGTTGCGGCGCGGCTGTGGTGGATGCTCCGTCACCTCGGACACGACCGTGTGCAGGTCCTCGACGGCGGCTGGGACGCTTGGATCGAGTCCAGCCGCCCGGTGACCGATGTCGTCCCGACGTTCTCGGCCGAGACCTTCGCCTACAAGGTCCGCTCCGACGACACGATCGACGCCAACGAACTCGCCGCCCGTCTTGGAGAGGTCGCCGTCATCGACGCCCGCGCCGGCGAGCGGTACCGGGGCGAAACCGAGCCGGTCGACCCGGTCGCGGGCCACATTCCCACGGCCATCAACCATCCCCACACGACGAACGTCGACGCCGCCGGCCATTTCCTCCCCCCTGCCGCCCTCAGGGAGCGATACGCCACCGACGAAGAGGTCGTGGCCTACTGCGGCAGCGGTGTGACGTCGTGTTCGACCCTCATCGCCCACGTCATCGCCGGTCTCCCCGAGCCGAAGCTCTACCCCGGCTCCTGGAGCGACTGGTCGTCGAGCGGCCGGGCTGTGGCGACCGGACCCGAACCGGGTGAGGCGCCATGAGCAAGCCGCCGCTCACCGTCGCCGATCTCGTAGAGATCGGCAGCCCGGAGGCATTGCTCGAACGGATCGGGCGGTTCTGCACCGACGGCGACTGGGATGCCATCGTCGACCTACGAGACCGGTGCCACGACGCCGTCAAGCGGGGCAAGCAGCTCTGGGCAGTGGCGCACCACGCCGACTATCGGCTCGCTCTCGAAGCCCCGGCCCCATGGGCGGCTGCGGCGGTCGATTCGCCCGCGGGTCGTTTCACGATCGGACCGCTCAGCGAGGTCGTCTCGGTGGCCCACGCCTGGGATGAGCTGGCGCCGCATCTGGCGCAGGGGCCCAGCCGGTCCGTGGTGGCGTACGAGCGCGCCCTGCGCGGAGACGAAGTCATCGGCGAGGCCCGCTTGCTGGAGATCCCCCACACGCCATGCGACTGGGAACCCACGTACCCTCTGCCCGTCTACAAGCCCGATCGGGTCGAGTCCGACCCGCCCTACCCAACCGACCTCGAACTGGTGACCTTGCCCGAGCCTGGGACCGTGATCGACGATCCCGAGACGACCGAGGCGTTGATCGCCCTCACGAAGACCTGGTCGGAGCAATCGAACGGCACTGCCGAGGCACTGGCCGTCGAAGGCACGGCTCTGTCGGCGATCGCCGCACTCGGGCTCCGGGAGGCGAAGGTCGCCGAAATCACACCTGCCGAGGCAGTGGCGATCATGGCGTGGACGGCCGCCGACGGAGGAGCGCACGGTCGCCGCGCGGGCGGGGCGGCCGGCCGGTTCGCGGCCTGGTGGGCGGCCGCCGCCCTCACCGACTGGCTCGAGGACTGGCCGCCGTCGTGCGACGATCTCGGTGAAGCGGTGGGTGAGCTGCGCTGGTTTTGGTGGAGCGACCTGTTCCCCGCTACCGGGTGGGCCTGCAGGCTGGCTGTCGAAGACCCCACCGAGGGATACGCCTGGGTCGTGAACGCCGCCGACGCCGACTAGAGACCGAGCGCTTCCTCTGCGGCGTCGATGGTCTGCCCTCCCCGCAGGACAGGAGCGAACAGGTCCCCGTACCTTCCGAAGCGTTCCCACA
>JBFKPQ010000244.1:0-3252 GCA_041628225.1 Acidimicrobiia bacterium
GAACACGCCGGAGCCTCGGCGGTGCTCGCCGCGTCGATCTTCCACCGGCGCGAAATCGAGATCACCACGGTGAAGGCCGCCATGGCTGCGGCCGGCATCCCCGTACGGGTCGGCGCATGACGACGTTCGGCGACCTGACCACCGACGAGCACGGACTGGTTCCCACGGTCGTGCAGCACGCCACCACGGGGCAGGTGCTCATGGTGGCGTGGATGAGCGAAGCCGCGTTCGAGGCCACGCTCCAGACCGGAAAGGTCCACTTCTGGTCGCGAAGACGTCAGGAGCTGTGGCGCAAGGGCGCCACGTCGGGGAACGTGCTGAGGCTCGTAGCCATCGCTCCGGACTGCGATGGCGACGTACTGCTCGTTCAAGCGGATCCCGCCGGCCCGGCGTGCCACACGGGATCGGTGTCGTGCTTCGATGTCGAGCCGCCCACCGTCGGCGAACTCGGCAGGCTCTGGGACACCATCCAACAACGGCTGCGGGAGCGCCCTGAAGGCTCGTACACCACCGCGCTCGTTGCCGAAGGAATCGACGGTCCCGCTCGCAAGGTCCATGAAGAGGCCGGCGAGCTGGTGTTCGCCGCCAAGGATCACGCAGCCGGCGCCGGGGATCCCAGCCGGGTCGTCGAGGAGGCGGCCGATCTGATCTATCACCTCTGGGTGTTGTTGGCTGAGCGAGGCATCGCCCTCGGCGACGTGACCGCGGAGCTGGCTCGCCGGAGCTGATCAGGCGATCAGGTCGGGCAGCGCCCGCAGGAGGGCCGGCGGCCCGTTCACGAGCATCGTCGTGATGACCGTGTCCTTCCACCTGCCGATTTCTTCACGAATCTTGGCCGGTGGGCCCACGAGCGCGACGTCCTCGATCAACTCGAGCGAAATCGAGGCGGCCGCTTCTTCCTTGCGTCCTTCCAGGTAGAGCTCCTGGATCTTCGCCGCCTCGGCTTCGTATCCCATGCGGGCGATGACGTCGAAGTGGAAGTTGGCGCCTTTGGCGCCCATGCCGCCGACATACAGCGCCAGCAGCGGCCGCACATGGTCGGCCGCCACCTCCGGATCGGCGTCGATGACGACCGGAACCGGACACACCACCTCGAAATCGTCGAGTGTCCGCCGGGCTCCGGACCGCCCGAACCCCTCGGCGAGCGCCTCGCGGTAGAAGGCGTCGGACTTCGGCGAGAACCAGAACGGAAACCAACCGTCGGCGATCTCGGCCGTCAGGGCCACGTTCTTCGGGCCCTCGGCGCCGATGAAGATCGGCAGATCGGATCGCAAGGGGTGCACCGTCGACTTCAGCGGCTTGCCGAGTCCGGTCCCGCCCGGATACGGCAAGACGAAGTGATCGCCCTCGAAGGCGACGGGCTCGTCCCGGGCCAGAATGCGACGGACGATGTCGACGTACTCGCGCGTCCGGGCCAGCGGCTTCGGGTACGGCTGTCCGTACCATCCCTCGACGACCTGGGGGCCGGACACGCCGAGACCGAGCACGAAGCGACCACCGCTCAGATGATCCAAGGTGATGGCAGCCATGGCGGTGGCCGCCGGTGTGCGGGCCGACATCTGCATGATCGACGTGCCGAGGGTCAGGCGCTCGGTGTGAGAACCCACCCATGCCAGCGGCGTCAGAGCGTCGCTCCCATACGCCTCCGCCGTCCAGATCGAGTCGTAGCCGAGTCGCTCGATCTCCTGGGCGAACTCGACCACGTTCGGAGGCGGGCCGGCGCTCCAGTACCCGGCGGAGGCACCCAGTTTCATCACCATCTCCTTCCGAACACTGTCGCCTATACGACTTTCTTGCCGATTGTCGGCTATCCGACGACGTTGCCACGACCGAGAGGAGCCCCACATGATCACCAACACGGACTACGACGTCCTCGTCATCGGCGCCGGACCGGCAGGAGAGAACGTAGCGGACATCGCGCAACGAGGCGGATTGCGGACCGCCGTCATCGAACGCGAACTCGTCGGCGGCGAGTGCTCGTACTGGGCATGCATGCCCTCTAAGGCGTTGCTGCGGCCGGGCGAAGCGTTGCGGGCTCTCGAACGCGTACCCGGCGCCCGCGCCGCGTCGACCGGGGACATCGACCTCGGCGCCGCCCTTCGGAGGAGAGATTCGCTGGCGGCGCGATGGGACGATTCGGGCCAGGTCGGCTGGCTCGAGTCGGTCGGCGTCGACCTCATCCGGGGTCATGGCCGGCTGGCGGGCGTCCGCCTCGTCGATGTCGAAGACGCCGATGGCGCCGTCACCCGCTACGAGGCCGGCCATGCCGTCGTGATCGCTACGGGCACCGGTGCGGCGATTCCCCCGGTCCCGGGCCTCTCGGAGTCCGGCATCTGGAACAACCGTCAGGCGACCACGGCCGACGAGGTGCCGGGTCGCCTGCTCGTCGTCGGAGGCGGCGTCGTCGGAGTCGAACTCGGTCAGGCCTGGCACGACTTCGGAGCCCACGTCACGATCGTCGAGATGATGCCGACGCTGCTGCCGCGCGAAGAGCCGTTCGCGGGCCGGGCACTCGCCGCCGCGCTCGAACAGCGCGGCATCGTCGTCCACACCGATGCCGAGCTGAGATCCGTCGACAAGAACGGAAACGCGTTCACGGGCACGCTGGCCGACGGAACCACCCTCGAGGCGGACGAGGTCCTCGTCGCGGTTGGACGACGCCCCCTGACCGGCGACGTGGGCCTCGAGCACGTGGGCTTCGAGCCCGGTTCGTACATCGAGGTCGACGATCACCTCCTCGCCACCGGAGTCGAAGGAGACTGGCTGTACGCCGTCGGCGACGCGAACGGGCGCGCCCTGCTCACGCACACCGGCAAGTATCAGGCCCGGATCGCCGGCGCCCACCTGTCGGGACGTCCGAGCCGGGCCTGGTCGGACGTGACCGCCACTCCTCGGGTCGTCTTCACCGACCCCCACGTCGCAGCGGTGGGATACACAGAGCAAGCCGCCCGTGCAGCAGGCCTCGACGTGCACACCATCCGGTACGACCTCGGTCATGTGGCAGGCGCAGCCGCGCTGGGCCAGGGCGTCGGGGGACCGAGCCAGCTCGTGATCGACGCCAGACGCCAGGTGATCGTCGGCGCCACGTTCGTGGGACCGGGCGCCGGTGAACTGCTCCATGCGGCCACGATCGCCATCGTCGGCGAGGTGCCGCTGTCGGTGCTGTGGCACGCCACGCCGGCGTTCCCGACGCTCAGCGAGATCTGGCTGCGGTTCCTCGAGGCCTACCGCGACGAGCACGGAGCGGTCTTC
>JBFKPQ010000245.1:0-3220 GCA_041628225.1 Acidimicrobiia bacterium
GGAACGATCTCCATGCCCATCGCCCGACTGACCTCGTAGGTGAGGACCTCGCGGGCCGCCAAGGTCCCTGGTGCGAAATCCCACAGCGGCCGTTCGCCCCGCTCGGGTTTGTACACCGCGTGCGAACCGTCGCTCATC
The DNA here is from genome assembly GCA_041628225.1 of Acidimicrobiia bacterium. Classification (GTDB taxonomy): domain Bacteria; phylum Actinomycetota; class Acidimicrobiia; order Spongiisociales; family JAENVV01; genus JBFKPQ01. The sequence goes on from JBFKPQ010000245.1 coordinate 139, forward strand.
CGGACCAGCAGCGTGGCATTGGAGGCATAGGGCAGCCGACCGACGATTTTAGCGATCTCTGGATCGGTCACGCCGGATGATGGCCGTTGCCGGATGGGCAGCGGTGCCCGTCCGGATCCTTTGGCAAGCGGCAATCCGGACAGATCGGACGACCCTTGCCGACGACTTCGAGCGCCTTGACGGCCATCGCCTGGAGTTGCTCGGGAGCGACCACGAACACCACGGCGTCGTCTTCGTCGACCGAGTCGAATTGCACCGTGACGAGTTCGGCGTTGCCGACCTGGAGGGAGATCGTCCCGATCCGGAATTGGACTTCGTCGGGTTCGGTCAGCTCGGCGGCGGCGACGAGCGCTGCCGTCGCCTCAGGATCGGGGATGATGTTCGCTTCGGCGAGGAGTTCCAGCGAGCGAGCCGCAAGGGTGGCCACCTGACCCTTTTCGGCTACGAACCACAGCTGCCGCCCGGCGGCCACGACGTGCACGATGAACACGCGCTCTCCGGGGCGCCCGATGGCGCCCGCCACGAACCGTTCCGCGGGTCCCAGGTCGGTCATCGCGGTACCACCCCGAACGAATTCACCGTTTCGACCATCGGTGCTCCCTGCCGTGGCACGTGCACGATCGATACCGACGCCGGCGCGATGGCGATGCGCTGAAACAGGTCGAGAGGTTGTCCGAGGTAGTGAGCGACGATCGCCTTGATCACGTCGGCGTGGCTCACGGCGACGATCGTCTTGGATCCTGCTGCGGCCGCCAGACGATTGCACGCCTCGACCGCCCGTGTCTGCATCTCGGGGAAGCTCTCACCGTCGGGGAAGCGAACCTGCGACGGCGTCGTGATCACCTGACGCCAGAGTTTCAGTCGGCGGAGCTGGGCCAGGCTGCGTCCCTGCCAGGTGCCGAAGTCGACCTCCTGGATTCCCTCCTCCACGACCGGGGTGAGTCTGTGACGCGCCGCAACGATCTCGGCGGTTTCGTACGTTCGGGCGATGGGAGAGGTGTAGACGGCGGCGGGCCGGCATGCGGCCAGGCGCTCAGCCGTCTGCTCGGCCACCTCCCGCCCGGCGGGGCCGAGTGAAACCCCCGGAAGGCGGCCGGTCAGCTTGGTGCCGGTCTCCGGAGTCGGCGCGTGGCGGACGAGGATGAGACGGGCCATCAGGACAACTCCGCCGTGGTGGAACGCACGACCAACGATGGAGCCAGCGTGACGCGACGTGGCTCGTCCCGACCGTCGATCATCCGCTCCAACAACAGCTCCACCGCGAGCGAACCCATGGCGGCTCGTGGCTGATCGATGGTCGTCAGGTCGATGTGGCCGAGGTGTGAGAGCGAGCTGTTGTCGTAACCGATCAGCGAGATGTCATCGGGTACCTTCCGGCCGCGCTCTTCGAAGCGGCTCATGGCGCCGATGGCCGAGAAGTCGTTGGCGGCGAACACCGCGGTCGCCTTGGTGCGGAGCAACCTGCTCGCCGCTCGTGCACCGGCTTCCTCCGTGAAGTCGCCGGCGGCGACCCGGATTCGCGACTGCAGACCTGCTGCCCGCATCGCGGCCTCGTATCCGACTCGGCGTTGCCGAGCGCCGGCGCCCGGTCCGCCCGAGATGTGGGCGATCGCGCGATGTCCCAGCGAGATGAGGTGATCGGTCGCCATGATCGCGCCGGCCTTGTCGTCGGTCACGATGCAGTCGACGGACGCCAATCGGGTCGCCCGGCTCGCCAGCACCACGGGTACCGATTCGGCGATGGTGGCGATGTGCTTCGCTTCGAGCAGCGATCCGACCAGGATCAGTCCGTCGACGCGAAGCTGCAGGAACGTGTCGACGGCTGCGAGTTCGCGCCGGGCGCTGCGTGCCCCGGTGTTCAGCAGGCTCCGATAGTCGGCCTCGGTCGCTCGCTGATCGACGCCGTCGATGACGTCCGCGAAGAACGGATCGTGGAGGTCTGCGACGAGCACCCCGATCACGAACGACCGTCCGCGCACGAGGCTCTTGGCCGCCGCGTTCGGGCGGTAGCCGAGTTCCTTCGCCGCCTTCTTCACCGCCCTCCGCCTCGCATCGGACACGTTCGGGGCGTCCCGGATCACGAGCGACACGAGCGACTTCGAAACACCGGCCCGCCTTGCGACGTCGTGGATGGTGGGCGGACGACTCACGCCGACCACTCTAGGAGGAGGCGCGCGGTGCGGGACGGGGCACCCACCCCGTCGCCTCGGCGGGCATCGGTTGTCCGGCGAGACCCGCGACGAGGTTGCGGGCTGCCATGACGGCCATGGCCCGACGTGTGGCGGTGCTCGAGCTCCCGAGATGGGGGAGGACGAAGGCGTTGGGGAGCGCGGCGAGCGGATGGTCGTCCGGCAGGGGCTCGGGGTCGGTGACGTCGAGCCCGGCCGCGCCGATCGTGCCCGACCGCAACGCCTCGACGAGGGCGTCGGTGTCGACCACGGGTCCGCGGCTGATGTTCACGAGTGAGGCGCCTGGCCGCATGCGAGACAGCGCGTCGCGATCGATCAGGTGATGGGTCTCGTCGGTGAGCGGGGTTGCCACTACCACGTGGTCGGACCGTTCGAGCAGCTCGTGGAAGTCCGCGTACACGGCGCCGGTGGCGGCTTCGGCTTCGGGAGCGCGGGTCCTCTGGTGATAGAGCACCCGCATCGAGAAGCCGGCCGCACGATGCGCGATCGCCTGGCCGATCCTCCCGAACCCGATGATGCCCAGGGTCGCGTGGTGCAGGTCGACGCCCAGCAGGTGATCGGGCTGCCACGGTCCCCATTGCCCTGTTGTCACTTGGGTCAACCCTTCCCGGAACCGGCGTGCTGCCGCGATCAGGAGGCCGAAGGCCGTGTCGGCCGTCGTCTCGGTCAGGACCTCGGGTGTGTGTCCGACGGGGATGCCGCGCGCCCGACAGGCGGCGAGGTCGATGTTGTCGACTCCAACCGCCATCTGGGAGATGGCTCGGAGCCGGGTCGCCGCGTCGAGCAATGCTTCGTCGATCAGGTCCGTGAGCATGCAGTAGATGCCGGCCGCGCTCTGTGCCTCGGTCAACAGGACGTTCCGATCGATGGCCCGGTCCTCCGGCCACAACCAC
>JBFKPQ010000246.1:0-3202 GCA_041628225.1 Acidimicrobiia bacterium
ATGGTGCTTGCGCGCGGTACCATTCCCTCCATGCCGTCGGTGGCGCCAGCCTGGACGGCGGAGGAGGCGGCGATGACACCCGAGGTCTTGTCCCCCGCGGAGGAAGTCCGGGTTCGTACCCTGCTCAAGCGCCCCTTCGAACTCATGCTCGAGGCCGTGGAGTATCGGCTGGATTCCATCGTCGAACACGACATCCGGCACTTCGAGCTGATTCCGCATGCGGCCTACGAGCGGATCCGCATCTACGTCAGCAACCTGCCTCTGATCCGGGCCGTGATCGCGGGACGAAGCACTCCGCTCGCCTATGTGAGCTTCATCGGTTGTCAACGTGACGGGGTCGACGAAGCGGTGGAAGCCACCGACCGTGCCCTCATCGGTGCGAGTCCCGCCACCGCTCCGATCGTGGGCTACTTCTCGCTTCAGGACCCGGACCGGGCGTGGGTGAACCTCGTGCTCTTCGAAGGATTCGAACAGCTCGACGAGTGGGTCCGCACGACAGGGCACGCCGACGACTGGCAACGCGCGGCCGGTTTCTTCACGAAGATCGAAAAATCCGTGGGAACGTTCACCTATGCATCGAGTGGAGCCACCATCTCTCCGATGCGCGTGGTCAACCGCGACTACGTTGCGGCGGCTCCACCCGGCTGACAACACCGCAACCCGACCCGGCCTCGATCCCGACTCGAGCCAGCCTGGCATCATGGCGTCGATGTCTCACGACCTCGGTTCCCGCATCGCGCAGCTGCCTGCCCCTGATCGTCGTCGTTTCCGGCGTCGGCTGGCCGGTGCCGAACGCCTCGAAGACGAATCACGCCGTCGGCACGCGCTCGGGGCGATCGAATCCGCACTCGATCGCCTGATGGAGGGACGCCGCCGGCGGGCGGATGCCGTTCCGTCGGTGATCGCCTATCCCGACGATCTACCGATCACGGAGCGACGCGCCGAGCTGCTCGACGTCATCCGAGAGAACCAGGTCGTGATCGTCGCGGGTGAGACCGGCTCCGGGAAGTCGACGCAGCTCCCCAAGCTCTGTCTCGAGTTGGGGCGCGGCGTCGACGGCCTGATCGGCCACACCCAGCCCCGTCGGATCGCGGCCCGGTCCATCGCGGAGCGCATCGCCGAGGAACTCGGCTCGTCCGTGGGCGATCGGGTGGGCTACACCGTTCGATTCTCGGACCAGGTCGGAGATCGGACACTCATCAAGGTCATGACCGATGGCATCCTGTTGGCCGAGATCCAGCGCGACCGGCTGCTCGAGACATACGACACCCTGATCCTTGACGAGGCTCACGAGCGCAGCCTCAACATCGACTTCCTGCTGGGCTACCTCAAGGATCTGCTGCCGCGTCGACCGGACCTGAAGGTGATCATCACGTCGGCGACGATCGACACGGCACGGTTCTCCGAGCACTTCGGCGACGCACCCATCGTCGAGGTGTCGGGCCGCACGTATCCGGTCGAGATCAGATATCGCCCGCTCGACGACCCGGCACGGTCCGAGGTGCGCGACCAGACGCAAGGTATCTGTGAAGCCGTCGTCGAGTTGTTCGACCACGGGCCTGGCGACGTGCTCGTGTTTTGCTCGGGTGAACGGGAGATCCGCGATGCCGCTGAGGCGTTGCGTGAACTCGAACTCCCACACACCGAGGTCCTGCCGCTCTACGCCCGGCTGTCGGCGGCCGACCAGCACCGGGTGTTCGCTCCCCACACCGGTAACCGCGTGGTCGTTGCGACCAATGTCGCCGAGACCTCCTTGACGGTCCCAGGGATCCGGTACGTCGTCGACGCCGGCACGGCCCGGGTCTCCCGGTTCAGTCGCCGGACCAAGGTCCAGCAGCTCCCGATCGAGCCCATCAGCCAGGCGTCGGCGAATCAGCGCGCGGGGCGGTGCGGCCGGCTCGGGCCTGGGGTATGCATTCGGCTCTATTCCGAGGACGATTTCGCCAATCGGCCCGAGTTCACCGATCCAGAGATCCAGCGCACTCAGCTGGCATCGGTGATCCTGCAGCTGGCGACCCTGCGCCTCGGCGACATCGAGACGTTCCCGTTCCTCGACCCTCCCGACCGGCGCACCGTCCGAGATGGCGTGGCGCTACTCGAAGAGATCGGGGCGGTGGATCCGGCCGGTGCGGGAAGCGGCGATTGGGTGACCGACATCGGACGGCAGGTCGCCCGACTGCCCATCGATCTGCGGCTGGGGCGGATGATCGTCGAGGCCGGCAAGCTCGGATGCGTCGAGGAGGTGCTGGTGATCGCCAGCGGGTTGGCCATCCAAGACCCCCGCGAGCGTCCCGTCGAAGAGCGTGGCCGGGCCGACCAGCTCCACGCCCGGTTCCGCGATCCGGACTCGGATTTCATGAGCTGGCTGAACCTCTGGGAATACCTGCGAACCGAGCGGCGGGCGCGCTCGTCGAACGCATTTCGCAGGATGTGCCGCGAAGAGCTGTTGAACCATCGGCGGGTGCGCGAGTGGCAGGACGTGCGTGCCCAACTGCGCCAAGCAGTCGACGAACTCGGCTTGCGACGCAACCGTCGGGATGCCGATCCACGATCGGTTCACCTGGCGCTGCTGGCCGGCCTTCTCTCGCACGTCGGCGTCAAGGATCCCAAGGGTTACGAATACAGGGGAGCACGGGGGACCCGGTTCGCGATCAATCCGGGATCGGCGCTGTTCAAGCGAGCACCCCAGTGGGTGATGGCTGCAGAGTTGGTGGAGACCACCCGGTTGTGGGCACGCCAGGTTGCACCGGTCGATCCCGCCGACGTGGAACGCGCCGCCGGAGATCTGGTCGTACGCAACCATTCGGATCCCTGGTGGGACGCCGCGCGAGGTGCGTCGGTGGCGCGCCAGACGACCACGCTCTATGGCCTGCCGCTCGGCGATCGAGTGGTGCAGTACGGCACGGTCGACCCCGTCGCAGCCCGCGACCTCTTCATACGGCACGCGCTCGTCGCCGGTGAGTGGGAGACGCCCCACGCGTTTGTCGAGCACAACCGAACGGTGCTCGCCGAGGCGCTGGCCCTCGAAGACCGCTTTCGGCGCACCGACGTCCTCGTCGACGACGAGACGGTGGTGGCTTGGTTCTCGGAACGGCTTCCCGACGACATCGTGACCGTCCGGCACTTCGATCGTTGGTGGCGCGACGTCGAGGATCGGTCGATCTTGCTCTTGCAGGTCGACGATCTCATCGACGAGGACGCC
>JBFKPQ010000247.1:0-3190 GCA_041628225.1 Acidimicrobiia bacterium
ACCGACCCGTTGGCCGCGACTCGGACGACCCGACCCGCTCCATGCGCCGGCCCGATCAGCCGGACGTGGTGTCCGCGTTGCTCGAAGTGCTGGGCCAAGCCGCGCGCCTGGGCCTGGACACCGCCGGGTACGTCGAGTGCGTACGGACAGACTTGGAGGATCTGCACGCCGGCGAGCCTATCCGACGAAGTCGCTCGGCCAGTTCGGTTGCACCATGTGCCACTGCTCGGGGTGCCGCCGGATGACGTCTTCGAGCGCGGCCGCCACCATCTGCGTTCCTTCCGCGAGCGAGGTGGCGGCTTCGATCCGCAGCGGCGGAAACACCACCACCCGGTGGCCTGCGCGGGCGAAGTAGGAACCGACGGGGAGGATGGGGGCACCCGTCGCCTGGGCGAGGCGCACGGCGCCCGTCGGCAGACTGGTCGTCTCCCCGAAGAAGGTCACCGACTCCCCGCGATGGCTCAGGTCTCGGTCGGACAGCAGCGCGACGGCCGCATTGCGTCGGAGCCCCTCGAGCAGGGTGCGCATCACCGCCGCCGAACCGTCCGCCAGAACGATATCGATGCCGAGCGAGCCGCGGAGACCGACGAACCACTCGGTGATCTCGTCGGACGCCAGTTGTTCGGCCACCGCGATCAGTTCGGCCCCCTCCTGCACGGCGATCGGCCCAGCCACCTCCCAGTTGCCGACGTGCGGCAGTGCCAGGATGACGCCCCGGCCCTCGGCGAGAGCGGCCCGAAAGTGGTCAAGGCCTTCCGTGGTGATGGACTCGGCAACCGATTCCACACGTCGGGGCCGCAGCCAGAACACCTCGGCCCAGTATCTGCCGTACCCGGCGAACACGCGCCTCGCCGCGACGATAGCCGCCTCAGACGGTGCGTCGGGATCGTCTCCGTGGACGCGCGCCATGGCCCGGATGGCGTTGTGCTTGCGGCGATCCGCCCATGTCCACGCCAACCAACCGCTCGCCTGGCCGAGCCACCGGACGACCGGCAGAGGGAGGATTCCGACCACGGCTGCGCCGAGCCGGTAGGCGAGATGGTCCACCGTCAGGCGCGTTCGAGCTGACGCCACGAACGCGTGAACCGCTGCAACACGGTGATCCAGGTGAGGACGGCCATCGCCCAGAGCACCCATTCGATGAGCGAGAAGAACAACAGGCCGAACGTCAGCAGGATGACCCGCTCGGCGCGCCCCATGAGCCCTCCGCGGCCATCGATACCGATGCTCTCGGCCTTGGCGCGGAGATAGGAGACCAGCAGCGCGGCACCCAACGACATGACGCACAGGAACGTCAGCCGGGGCGTGTCCGACACGGCAAACGTGAGACCGGCCCACATGCCGATCTCGCCAACCCGGTCTGCGACGGAATCGACGAGCGCGCCCGATGCCGAAGCGCTCCCCTTGGCGCGGGCCACGGCGCCGTCCAATCCATCGAGCGCGGAACCGCCGAGCGCCACGAGTGCCCCCGCGACGACATACAGGTTCGCCACGAGGAACGCCCCGACGAGCGTGAGCGTCAGTCCGATCATGGTGAGCCACGTCGGCGTGAAGCCGAGACGTGCGAGAGCGGCACCGACCGGGTCGATGAACCGTTCCACCCGACCACGCACACGCATTTCGATCACGGAACATCCATTCGGCGGGAGCGAGCACGGTACCAGACCCATCTCCAGGGTTCTCGTCCGCGCCCGGACGAACGCGCCGGTGGCACAGGTAGGCTGGGGGCTTCAGGCCCACATCGAGAGGAACGCCACGATGGAAGATGCCGTCCTGAGGTTCGAGGACCAAGAGATCTCGCTACCCGTGTCGGAGGGGACCGAGGGGGAGATGGCCGTCGACATCAGCCGGCTTCGGCGCGACACGGGCCTGACGACGTTTGATCGTGGCTTCGCCAACACGGCTGAGACGAAGAGCGCCATCACCTTCATCGATGGCGAGCAGGGCATCTTGCGGTATCGGGGCTATCCCATCGAGGAGCTCACGCATTCGGCCGAGTTCTTGGAGGTCGCCTATCTGCTCTGGCACGGAGAGCTGCCGACGCAGGTGGAGTTCGATGGCTTCGAGAACACCATCACACGCCATTCGCTCGTGCGCGAAGACATGAAGAAGCTCTTCGAGGCGTTCCCCCACGACGCGCATCCGATGCAGATCCTCGCCTCGGCCGTTTCGGCCCTCGCCACGTACTACCCGGATGCGCTCGATCCCCTCGACTCCGAAGCGGCGGAGATCTCGGCCAAGCGTCTCATGGCGAAGGTCATCACGATGGTCGCCTGGTCCTACAAATACCGGGCCGGGCAACCCTATGTGTATCCCAGCAACGACCTCGACTATGCCTCTCGCTTTCTGCACATGATGTTCTCGCTCCCCACGGAGGAGTACATACCGGATCCGGTGATCTCCCGGGCCCTGAACGCGCTGTTCATCCTGCACGCCGACCACGAGCAGAATTGCTCGGCGTCGACCGTCCGGCTGGTGGGGTCGGGTCACGCCAATCTGTTCTCGGCGATCGCGGCGGGGATCCTGGCGCTGTCCGGTCCCAAGCACGGCGGAGCCAACCAGGCGGTCGTCGAGATGCTCGACTCGATGGTCAAAGAAGGCGGATCGGTAGATCATTGGGTGGCGCGTGCCAAAGACAAGAAAGATCCGTTCCGGCTCATGGGTTTCGGCCACCGCGTCTACAAGAACTTCGATCCGCGGGCACGGCTCATCAAGCAGACGGCTGCCGACGTGCTCGAAAAGCTCGGCATCGACGATCCCCTGCTGGACATGGCCGTGGCACTGGAGCAGATCGCGCTGAACGACGAGTACTTCATCGAACGGAAGCTCTATCCGAACGTCGACTTCTATTCGGGGATCATCTACAAGGCGATGGGCTTCCCCGTCGACATGTTCACCGTCTTGTTCGCCATCGGACGGCTTCCCGGTTGGATCGCCCAGTGGCGCGAGATGCATGCCGACTCGACCACGCGTATCGGACGGCCCCGACAGGTCTACATCGGAATGAACAAACGGTCCTACGTACCAATGTCGGAGCGCTGAGCGTCCCAGGACTCGGCGTAGACGGGACGGCGGAGATCTCCTGAACGGGCATCGACCTGCACGAGAGACCGCGTCCGGGGCGGCTCGGCTGCGTCGTAGACGACGACATTCCACACGGGCAACGATCGAAACCCTTCGAATCGCAGCG
>JBFKPQ010000248.1:0-3165 GCA_041628225.1 Acidimicrobiia bacterium
CCCCGCCGCCAGGCGCGGCCGAACGTGTCCGTGATCACGACGCCGATCCCGAGTCCGGTGAGACGCTCGAGCCGCGTCCTGATGCGGTGGGCGCTCCGGTCGGGGTCGGCCGGCAGGAGCACGACGTGGCCGGCGCCGACGTTCGAGCGATCGACTCCGGCGTTGGCGCAGACGAATCCGTGTCGGGTGAGCGTGATCATCAGGTCACCTCTGCGTCGCAGGATGGCCGCCGCCTCCCGTTCGACGATCCTGCGCCGGTCGGCGTCGGTTGCGGCCGATTCGACGGCGCCTTCGGCTTTCGAAACGATCTTGTGGGTCACGACCACGATGTCGCCGTCGCGCCAGGTCTGCACGGCCCCGAAGATCGCGGAGGCGATGTCGGTGCCCGCCGTGACCTCTGGGATCCCCATGACCGGCTCGATGGTGACCGTCACAGGATCTCCACCAGCCATTCGGCGAAGTCGCGGCTCCGGTCGAACGTCGCCAGGTCGGTGTCGCGGACGTGGACGACCGTCCCGTCGGCCGTGAGCTCGGCTCGTTCGGCTCCGTCCTGCGGGTCGATCACGAAGGTGTGGACGAGGCCGTCGTAGGCCCGCAGGACGCCGAGGTTGCCCGGCGGGTATCCGAGCGAGGTCAGGATCCGGTCCGCCGGTCCGCGGACCGCCCGACCGCCGATGAGCGGACTGACCGAGAGCGCCGACCGGCCGTGGAGCGCCGGGCCGAGCACGGTGAGTATGGGCCAGATCGACAGCACGGGATTCGAGGGTCCGATGACCACGACGTCCGCCGTGCGAATCGCGTCCACGACGCCGGGCGCCGGGGTGGCGGCGGCTGCGCCTTCGAAGCGCACGTCCGCCACCTCGTCGGCGTGACCGCGATGCACGAAGTACTCACGAAACGACAGCCAGGAGCCGTCGCCGATCTGGATCCTCGTTCGGAGCCGATCGTCGGTGACGGGCAGAACGGTCGCGCCGATCCCGTGCGCTTCGGCCATCATCCCGGTGATCTCGGAGAGCGGTATGCCCGCCGCGAGGTCACGGGTACGGATGAGCTTGGTCGCGAGATCACGGTCGCCGATGCGCATGGTCGTGTCGACGCCGAGTGCTGCCAGGGCATCCATCACGGCGAACGTGTCATCGCGCCGGCCCCACCCCTCGGGGCCTTCCTGACGAGCCAAGGTGGAGATGACCGTGTCGAGATCGGGAGACACCGCGAGCCCGTAGTCGGTGTCGTCGTCACCGACATTGACGATGATCGTGAGATCGATGCCGCCGATCTCGGCCAGGCCCCGGGCGAGCCGGGCTCCTCCGACGCCGCCGGACAGATAGGCGATGTTCACGACGTGTCTCCTTGTGCGGTTCGGAATCTACGCGATGAGATTGCCTTCGCCCAGCCGGGAATCCACAATGACGCTGCACATGACGTCCCCACCCGAGGCCGCAACCAACCTACGCGTGGCGGCCGCTGTGATTGCCAGTTCACCGAAGCTGGTGCGGCGCGCCCTCGAATCGGCGGCGGTCACCGCCGCCTCCAGTCGCGTCGTCGTCGGTGGCGGCCGCTCCTCGCAGGAAGTCGCGGCCGAGCTCGGTGCCCGGTGGGTCGAATCGATCCCTGATCTCGCCGGTGACCTCGAGCCGCAGATCACCCACGTGTGGCTGCTCCACGACGACGCGCGGCCCCGACCGGACGCACTACGAGCGCTCGTCGCCGACATCGAGCGGCTCGACGCGTCGCTGGTCGGGTCGAAGGTGCTGAACGGCGAACGGCCGGAACTCCTCGAGTCGGTCGGAGGTGCCACCGACGTGTTCGGCGTGCCCGACGTGGCTCTCGTCGCTGCCGAACTGGACCAGGAGCAGTACGACGTCGTGCGCGACGTCGCCTACATCCCCGGAGAATCCGTGCTCGTGCGCCGCGATCTGTTGCGCGGGCTCGGTGGCCCTGACCTGTACCTCCCGCTGCGGGCGCGCGCCGTCGATCTCGCCCAGCGCGCCCGCCTGGCCGGAGGGCGCGTCGCGGTCGTGCCGTCGAGCGAGGTGATGCACGACAACACGTGCGAGCGCCCTGTTCCACGGTGGCGTGACCTGGCGGGCCAATGGCGGGCACTCGTCAAGGTGTACAGCCCGCTCACCCTCCTGTGGCTGTTGCCGACGGCGTTCGTGGTCGCGGCGGTGGACGCCTTGGTGCGGACCTTGATGGGTCACCCGGGTCGGCTGGTGGATCTCGGCAAGGCGATCCTGTGGAACATCAAGAATCTGGCCGGCACGCTGTCGGCACGCCGGCGCACGAGGGCCGTGGGCCAAGTCGGCGACGAACAGCTCTTCCGCTATCAGGTGAGAGGCTCCCTGGTGTTGAAGGCGCTCGGATCCGACCTCTCCGACTGGTTCCGCCGCCGGCGGAGCGGTGGCGTCGGTACGTTCATCGACGATCGGCGCGGCTTCTGGGAGGAGCCCGGGTTCGGGTCCGGGGTAGCGGCGTTGGTGCTCCTCGCCGCGGCCGGGCGCAGCCTGTGGTTTGGCGGACTCCCGACCGTCGGGTTCGCGTTGGGGTTGCCCGATCCGGCAGACGCCACCCTCTCCGCGTACGCGGGAGGCTTCAATCCGGCCGGCTTCGGTTCACCGCAGCCGATGCATCCGGCGGTTGGCGCGGCGGCGGCCGTCCAATGGGTGACGGGCGGTGACGGCCGGCGGGCCATGTGGATGATCACCGCAGCTGCCCTTTTCGTCGGGTTCTTCGGGGTACGTCGTGTGGCGCGGGGCATCGGGGTCGGTGGCGTTGGCGCCGCCGTCGCCGGTTTGGCCGCGTTGATCGGGCCCGCCACGGCCGTCGCCATGCAAGAAGGGTTGTGGCCGGTGCTCCCCGGACTGGCCGGTGCCGCATGGGCGACCGGTACGGCTCTGGCGCCTTGGCCGCGGACCTGGCGAGGTCGAATCGGCCGCGTCGGGTCGTTGATGCTGGGCGGTGCGGCCGCTGGATCCTTCGTCCCGTTGGCTGCGCTGGTGCCCGTCGCTCTCGTCCTCCTCGCGTGGATGAGCCGCGCCGCCTCGTGGCGCGCCGTGGCGGCCGCCACAGCCGGCACGGCGGCGGGTCTGGCGGTGCTCGGTCCGTGGCTCTGGTGGGTGTCGGCGGAGACGATCGTCACAGCCGGCGATCCCTCCACGTGGCGGG
>JBFKPQ010000249.1:0-3140 GCA_041628225.1 Acidimicrobiia bacterium
GACGCCCTCGGCCGGCGCCTCGTGCTGGCGGCGCCGGAGGTGGTGTCCTCCACCGACGGTCTGCCGGTGACCTGGCGGGCCGACGCCACCCGGCGCCTGATGGAACGGGAACGGGCCCGGTTGCGACGCGTGCGTGACGGATTCGGGATGTGGCTCGGCGACCTCATGGCCTGGCCCGCCGAATCGGAACGCGATCGGCTCGACGCCCGGATCGAACTGCTGGACGGATGGCTCGCTTCGGAGCGCATGTTCGTGGCCTTCGAGCCGGGTGGGGACGGCCGGGTGGTGGAGTTGTTCGGTGACGTCGAGACCGCCGATCACCTGGCGGTGGTGGTGCCGGGCATCGGCTCGACGCTCGACAACTTCGACGCCTGGGTCTCGGCGCCGGCTCGGCGGCTGCACGAGACGTCCGGTGTGGCGGTGGCCGCCTGGCTGGGGTACGACGCACCGCTCGGGCCGGGCCTCAACGTCGACGCCGCCACCCGGGACAACGCTCGAGACGGAGCGCCCTCGCTGCGTGGATTCGTGGACGGTCTGTCGGTCCGCAATCCAGGCGCCGGCCTGACCGTCGTGGCTCACAGCTATGGAACGGTGGTCACGGGGTGGGCTGCCCGAGACGATGTGCTCGCCGCGGATCGGTTGATCCTCGTCGGGAGCCCCAACGTACCCGTCGCGTCCGTGCAGGGACTGCGGCTCAACGACCATGGAACGGTCTACGTCGGCGAAGCGCCCGGCGATCCGGTCGTGTGGCTCGGGGATGTGTCCGACGGCTGGTTCCCCGTGCTCGGCCACGGATGGGATCCCGGGGACTGCGAGGAGTTCGGAGCTTGGGTGTTTGCCACCGATGCGACGTCGGTGTGGTCGGCGCATTCGTCGTACCTGGCCGAGGGGAGCGGCACGCTGGAGACGATCGCCGATCTCGTGGTCGGCGCGACCGACGAGGTCGACTTCGTCTGCGGGCCGGACGGGTGAGTGGCACACCAGCGTTAGCATCCCCGGCGTGCGGAGAACGATCGTCTTGCTCTTGGTGTTGGCCTTGGCCGGGTGTTCGCCGGCGGGCCCGACGGCGACCTCGGTGTCGACGGCCACGACGGCTCTCGCTCCGTCGACGACTCTGCCCTCGAGCAGTCCTTCGACGTCGCCGCCGACGACACCCGCGCCGCAGGTCACGACGGCACCGGCGACGACCACGACCCTCGCCCCGGCCGTCGAAGTCGTCTTGGAGGGCGGAGCCGTGCTGTCCGAGCTGCGGCAGGCGGTGACCCTCGGCGACGAGGTCACGATTCGGGCCACGTCCGACGCGCCCGGAGAACTCCACCTGCACGGCTACGACCTGTTCCTCGAACTCGATCCCGCCGGATCGGTGGAGCTGACGTTCGTAGCCAACATTCCGGGCATCTTCGAGATGGAACTCGAGGCGACGCACGATCTCGTGCTCGAGCTCACGGTGTCCCAGTGATCCGACGGCTCGGCCTCGTGGCGGGCGTGGTCGGCGGCTCGCTGGCCGCCGCGCCGCCGGCTTGGGCGCACGGTGTGGGTGGGCGACAGGACCTGCCGATCCCGTTGAACTGGTCGATCCTCGTGGCGGCCGTCGTTCTCGTCGGGTCGTTCGTGGCCTTGGGCTCCATGTGGCGAGAACCCCGATTCGACACGCAACTCGATCCCGTACCGATCGCCATCCCGGGCAGTCGCCTCCTGGCTGGAGTCCTGGCCGCCGGCGGACTGCTTGCGCTCGTCGTGGCCCTGCTGGGCGGGATGATCGGGTCTCAGAACGCCACGCGCACCATGTCGCCGTACCTCGTGTACGTGCTGTTCTGGCTCGTGCTGCCGTTCGGGAGCGCGGTGCTCGGCAATCTCTACACGCCGGCTAATCCGTGGCGCACCGTGGCGCGGGCCGCACGGATGCCCGACAAGCCCGTGCCTCCTCGACTGGGTGTCTGGCCGGCCGCCTGGGCGTTCTTGGTGTTCACCTGGCTGGAGTTGGTCGCTCCCACGGGTGGCGAACCTCGAACGCTCTCGATCGCGATCATCGCCTACAGCATATGGCTCCTCGGTTGGATCGTCCCCTACGGCGCCGATGGCGGACTGCGTGTGGCCGATGCCTTCACGGCGTACAACCGGGTGATCAGCGCCATCGCACCCTTCGGGCGAGATCCAGACGGCCGGATGGTGTGGCGCGGATGGCTGCGAGCCCTTCCCAAGCTCCCCGCCTGGCCTGGTCTGACCGCCTTCGTGCTCATCATGATCGGCACGGTGACCTACGACGGCCTTTCGGGGTCGGCCCGGTGGACCGATTGGTTCGGGGCCACGGCTCGCCAAACCTGGTTCGGATCGTTGGCGCTCGTGGGGGTGACGGTCATCATCGGCATCGCCTACTACCTCGCGTCCTGGGCTGCTGCCCGCCTCGGCGGCGCCGCAACCTCGACCCGACACGTCGCCGACCGGTTCGCCCACACCCTCGTACCGATCGGCCTCGCCTACGCGTTCGCGCATTACTTCACACTCGTGCTCTTCGAAGGGCAGCGGCTGGCATCGACGGCGTCCGATCCGTTCGACCGTGGCTGGGACCTGTTCGGGACGGCCGACTGGGCGATCGTCTACTGGTTCCCGACGACGGCCATCTGGTGGGTGCAGTTGGGGGCGATCGTCGTCGGCCATGTTCTCGGCGTGGTCCTGGCCCACGATCGGGCGCTCGTCGATTTCCCGAAACGGAACGCCGTCCGAAGCCAGTGGGCCATGCTCGGTCTCATGGTGCTGCTCACGAGCCTCGGCCTCTACATCCTGGCCGAGGGCTGATGATCTTCCTGGCCCACCAGGGGGGATGGGACGAGGCGCTCATCTTCGGGCTGGTGGTGGCGGTCGGACTGTTCGTCCTGCGCCGCACCGAGCGAAGGGTGCGAGACGCGGCCGATGAGGAAGCCGAACCGACCGATGACGAGTGATCTCGCCAGACGGCGGTCGGGGTTCTAGGATTGCGATCGATGAGCGACCTGTCTGCCAGCGTTGCCCAGGCGATGGGCACACCCGAAGACCTCGTCGTCCGTTCCGCCACGGCGCGCGCCGCTGCGCAAGGCGTGTCCGTCGACGACGTCCTGGCGTCCTGGTCGGGCGGAGCGCCTGTCGCGGCTTCGGCTGCACCA
>JBFKPQ010000250.1:0-3117 GCA_041628225.1 Acidimicrobiia bacterium
GCGCGAGCCGGCGCCGTCGCCATGTCGTCGGTGGCGAAGAATCCCCACGACGAGCCGACCAGGGCCCGCACCCCGACGCCGGCGCGTTCGGACTCCGCCAAGTCGTCGACGTCGCCGTTGCGAGCCGAGACGCGCTGTTCGCGGCCGATCACGACTCGCGCGTCGGCGTAGGCTGCGCCGGCGGCCAGGGCGCCCTCGACGGCTGCTACCGCGACATCGAACACTGCTGGAACTCCTCTTTCGACCGAGCCAGCCTAGAGGCGCGCTCAGTCGGGTCTGACGATGCTGAACCGGGCGTGTGTGCGGACGTAATCCATCCCCGCCATCCTGCCGACGGCTCGCAGGAGATCGGGGTCGACGCGGGTGCCGTCGAGCAATGACTCGTCGACGTGGAACCGAACGACCTCGCCCACGATCACGTTGCCGGGCATGGGCGGCCTACCGACCTCGACGATCTGCACGAGCCGGCATTCGAAGGACGCCTTGGCTTCTGCGACGCGGGGAGCCGAGACGAGATCCGAGGCGACGGCGGTCAGGCCGGCGTGGACGAACTCGTCTTCGTGAGCCGGCAAGGTGGCAGCGGTCACGTTCATCGCTTCGACGACTTCGTCGGTGACGACGTTGTGAGTGAACGCGCCTGTGGCCCGGATGTTGGCGAGGGTGTCCTTCGGGCTGTCGGGTGGGCCGAGTGGGGACACGACGATGGTCGGTGGCGTGGCCGCCACGGCGTTGAAGAACGAGTAGGGCGCCAGGTTGTGCGTACCGTCGGGAGCCGTGGTGCCGATCCATCCGATCGGCCGCGGGACGACGAGGCCGGTGAGGAGTTTGTAGCCGTCGATCGGGTGGAGGTCCGCTACGTCGAACGAGCGCACGCCTAGGTGCCCCAGCGGTTGCGATGCACGAGTTCGTCGAGCGGCTTGCGGCCGCTCGGCAACCAACCGCGCTGGGCGGCCCGGCCGGCGCGTTCTTCGGCTTCGGCCGGGTAGCCGAGCGCCACCGCGTAGCGGCAGAACACGTCGTCCGGCAGACCGAGCACCTCGTGGGCCTTGGCGTCGTCGTGAAGGGTGACGGGGCACGATCCGACGCCGACGGCGGCGGCGCCCAACATGAGGTTCTGAGCGACCCGGCCGGTGTCGAAGTCGTAGCCGCCTGGCAGACGGGCTAGAGCGATGGCCATCGGCGCGTTCTCGACCGGCGTCATGAACGAGCCGCACTCGACGAGCCGGGCTTTTTGCGCGGGGTCGTCGACCACGATGAACGCCCACAGCTGCAGGTTCTTGGCGGAACCAGTCCACCGGGCGGCCTGGAGGATGGCGTCGAGATCGTCGCCGCCGACAGGCTCATCGGTGAACCGGCGGACGGTCTTGAGCCGGAGGATGCGCTGATACGTCTCCGGGGAAGGCTCGATGAAGCTCATGGGGCGAGGATAGAGGTTGTGACGCTGCCGGAGGCGGGTCGGTGGGCCCACCGGCCGAAGACGCGTTCGCACGGTTCACGGTCGGGATGCCACAATCAACCCCGGCCCGCGTAGCTCAGGGGATAGAGCAACTGCCTCCTAAGCAGTAGGTCGCAGGTTCGAATCCTGCCGCGGGCGCTCGTCGAGTTGTTCGGCGACCACGACGTCGACCAGATCGACCGCCACGATACGGCCCGAATCCGAGTACGGCTCCGTGAGGAGCACGTTGACGGTCGACGGTCCCCACGTGACGATCCCGCCGACGTAGGTCCGATACCGGGCACCGTTTCGGGCGATGATCTTGTAGAGCACGGAATCCTCCTCGAGGCTCCTAATAGGTATCGACCACGGAGGCGGGGTTTCTTGAGCTGCTCTACGCTGGACCCAGCAGGAGGGTCCATGCAGAAACTCGATCGGTTGTCGTTCCTGGACACGTCATTCCTGGCGCTCGAGCAACCCAACACCCACATGCATGTCGGCTCCGTGGCGATCTTCGACGGGTCGGACATGCCGGGCGGCAAACTCGACATCGAACGCGTCCGCGCCTTCATCAGCGCACGCCTCGACCTCGTCCCCCGCTACCGTCAGCGGCTCGCCTGGATCCCCGTCGAGCAATATCCGGTCTGGATCGACGATGAGAACTTCGACCTCGACTACCACGTGCGGCATACCGCTCTGCCCAAACCGGGGACGGAAGAGCAGCTGAAGCGACTGGCCGGACGACTCATGTCCCAACAACTCGATAGGGCCAAGCCGCTGTGGGAACTGTGGTTCGTCGAAGGTCTTCCCGACGGCAAGTTCGGCGTCATCTCCAAGATCCACCACTGCATGATCGACGGGATCTCGGGCGTCGACCTCATGGCGGTCATGTACAACCTCGCCCCCGATGGCGCGATGCCCGAACCATCAACGTGGAAGCCGACCCCGACCCCCACCGGCGCCGAACTGGTCGTGGGCGACGTGGCGCGCCGGCTCCGTTCGACCATCGATCGCCTCTCGAACGCGGGCCAGCTCGTCGAGGATTCTCAACAGCTCGTCATGCGCGCCATCCGCAAGGCGACCGCTGTCAGCGCCAGCCTGGCGTCCGGTTGGCTCAAGCGCGGGATCGCCACGCCCCTGAACCAGCACATCGGCCCCAATCGCCGCTTCGACTGGACCGCCATGCCGTTGTCGGACGTGAAATCGGTGAAGGCCGCTCTCGGAGGCAGCGTCAACGACGTCGTGCTGGCGATCGTCGCCGGAGCCGTCCGCCACTTCTTCCTCGAGCACCGCTCGGCCGAGCCGCCTGCCGAATACCGGGCGATGGCACCTGTGAGCGTGCGCTCCGAGAGCCAGCGCGGCACCCTCGGCAACCAGGTGGCGATGTGGCTCGTCGACCTGCCCGTCGACGACCCCGACCCGCTGTCGCGCTATCGCAAGGTCATGGCCGCCACCACCAAGCTCAAGGAGACCGATCAGGCTCTCGGTGCCGCCACCCTCGTCCAGATGTCGTCCGGAGCGCCGATCACTCTCGTGTCGCTCGCCTCGCGTCTCGCCGCCGGACGCCGGCCGTTCGCGACGACGATCACCAACGTGCCGGGCCCACAGTTCCCGCTGTACCTGCTCGAAGCACGTCTGGAACACCAGTACGCCCTCGTGCCGCTCTGGGAGAACCACGGCTA
>JBFKPQ010000251.1:0-2980 GCA_041628225.1 Acidimicrobiia bacterium
GACACGCTCGCCGAAGCCGGTGTGGAGTTGGCCGTGGTCGGCCTCCACCGGCCGGATCGAGCCGACGCCATCGAGACGTTCGCGGAGATCATCGCACGCTATCGATGATCACCCTGGCGTGAGAGAACCGTTCAGGTCGAACCCGAGCCCCTGCCACCCCGACCAGTCGTAGGCGGCACCCACCCAGACGAACGGTCGGTCTTCGGACGTTTGGTAGCTGTTCCGGTCGATCACCGCAGATGCCGCTTGCGAGCTGGTCATGTTCCCCGTCAGGCGGCCCGAACCGATCGTCGTGTTGTCGACAACGGTGAGGCGGATGGGCACGTACGGTCCGAGTGGTCCGGGTGCTCCGATCGACGCCGAGTGGTCGCGGGCCGTGATCGACGCCGGGTTGTTGAGGATGGTGTTGGCCCGCACCGTGGCGTCGGGTCCATGGACGAGGATGGCGGACCGGAGGCTGAGGGCACTTGCCGTGTTGAGCCCGTTTCCGGACAGAACGTTCGACTCGATGAGCACCCCGTAGGCATCGTCGTGAGCGATGCCGGAACGGGCGCTGTTCTCGATGACGTTGTCAGATATGACGGTGTCGGTACTCGCCCCTTCGTTCCAGATCCCGAATCCGTGGTTGTCGTGGATGTGGCTTCCTTCGATCACCGTGTCGGCCGAATCGATGATGCGGATGGCAGCCGCAAAGGTGGTGAGCTCGTCCTGATTGCTGAAGCTGATCTCGGACGATCGGACGGCGGTGTTCGCCGCCCCCTCGATCACGATGGCGGTCTCCCGGTGATCCGAGATGGAGCTGTCCACGATGGTGGCGGCATCGCCTCGGATCTCGGCGGCATACGCGTTGCCGCGGATGACCACATCGGCGACGGTCCAACGGTTCCCCGTGATCCGAAGGGCTCCGGAGTATCCGGTCAGTTCGACGTTCTCGACCACGACGTCGGCTGCCGAACCCGAGAACGCCGAGAAGACGTCGCCCTGCCCGTCGAGAACGGTCGCCGGTCCGCCCACGAACTGCTGCCCGGCCCTCGGCTCGACCGATTGACGCAGGTGCGTCCCGGACTCGAGCAGGATCCGCGCTCCGGGTGGCGCTTGGTTGGCGACCGCCTGGATCGACCATCCGACCGGCACAACCGCATCGAACCCCTCGGGCACCGCAGGGACCTCGGGGCCGGGCGCCGAAGGTGGCGATGGCAAGTCGAGCGCCCTGGACAGGAAGGTTGCCATCTGCGCGCGAGTGACCGGATTGTGGGGGCAGTACCGGTCGTTGGTTGGCGGGTTGCAGCCGCGCGTGATCCCGGCATGTGCCAGTCGGTCGATGACGTCCTCGAACACCGTTCCGTCGTCATCGATGAACCGATCGCTGTCGCCTGGCGGTAGGTCGAGAGCCCTGACCAGGAAAGCAGCCATCTGGCCGCGGGTGACGGTGCGATCGGGACAGAAAGCGTCGTTGGTGGGCGGGTTACAGCCCAGCGTGATCTCAGATTCCGCGAGGCTGTTGATCGTCGACTCGAACACGGAGCCCGTGTCATCGTCGAAGTAGTCCTTCGAGGCAGGCGGCAGGTCGAGGGCCCTCGTCAAGAAGGCGGACATCTGACCTCTGGTCACGACGTTGTTGGGACAGAACCGATCGTTCGTCGGAGGATTGCAGCCATACGTGATGCCGGCATGCGCCAGGCGTCCGATGCTGTCGGCGTGCGCATTGCCTGCCGTGTCTTTGAAGCGCGAGGCGACGTCGCCACACCCGATCCGATCGTCGCCGAGTACGAGGGAGTCGAAGTCGATGGCCAGCGAGCCCGGCGCGGGGTCGTTTCCGCCGTAGTACACGTCGAACCAGAAGCTCTTGACGTCGATGCCGCCATCGGACGTGCCACGGAATCGCAGGTCCGACCGATGGAAGGCGAGCTGCTCGTCGACCCACCCTTCGAGAACCCCGTCTTTCACACCTGGGGTGTTCATCTTCACCCGGCCTTCGACGCAGTACCAGTCGCCGTGACGCAGCGCCGCGGTTTGCGGATCCCAGTCCCAGGAGTCTCCGACGCTGTTCGCCTGGTCACGGTGGTACACGTAGAAACCGAGTTGCGTGTACGACGAATCTCGGCTCGTGTACGTGGGGGCGAACTGCATGCGCGCCGACCAGCCCGGATTGCCATCGGACGGCTTGATGCCGTTCCGGCCACTCGACGAGTACATGCCGGCCGGACCAGGCAGCTTGCCCTTGCCGTGATTGACGAACGACTCCGGAAAGCGGACGAAGTATCGGTAGTACAGCTCATCCGGCTCCGCCTGACCATTGTCGCCAAACCGGTAGTGCGCCGCCGATCCGAAGTGCGAGCCCGCCGGGATCGACACGCGCAACGCGTCGCCGTCGACACCGCCGGAGATCGACGAGAACCGGTTCCGGGATCCGACGGCCGCATCGAACCAACCGTCGGTCCACTCCGACGGTGCGGATTCGAACGATTCGTTGAGGTACTGATTGGCAGCTGATCGGGCCGGGGGCCCGGGCAACACCAGGGCTCCGGCCATGACGACCAGCAGCGTGACAGACACGAAACGTCGCAAAGGGACCACCCGCAGAACAGCTCATGATGGGTATCGGCCGACGCCCTCCCAACATTGAGGTTCCTCGAGTGCCGTTCCGGAGCAACGACTCGCCGAACCCGGCGTCCACAGTTCCGCGGGCTAGCGTCGGAGCCATGAACCGACTCAACCCCAGCATCGTGGTTCCCCTGGGGGTATTCACGATGGTCGTGCTCATCGTGGCGATGGGAACGGGCGTCATCTCCGACCTCGCTCGAGTCTTCGAGCTCCTCGCGGTCATCGGCGGGCTCACGGTCGGTGGTCGCTATCTCCTCGGCTACCGGCACCGGTTGCGCATGGAAGAACTCGACCGTCAGCGTGAGATCGCGAAGATCGAGGCGGCCCAGCTCGGCGCGGCCGAACGCATCCTGGACCTCGACGACCGCATCGGCGA
>JBFKPQ010000252.1:0-2960 GCA_041628225.1 Acidimicrobiia bacterium
CGTCCGTCTCCTGAGAGGCGCCTACGACGCCGTCACCGTGTACCACGACGATCCCGTCGGGCAAGCGCGCCGCTGGATCGACCAGGGCGCCGACCTGGTGCATGTGGTCGATCTCGCCGGCGCTCGATCGGGGACGCCCGACACCGCACTCTGGGAGGCGTTCGGCGCAGCCGGGATCCCGTTCCAGGTGGGTGGTGGTGTGCGAAGTGTCGACCTGGCGGTGGCGGCGATGCAGGCCGGCGCGGCGCGGGTCGTGATGGGTTCGGCGGCGGTCTGGCACCCCGCCATCCTCGGTGAGGTGGTCGAACGCCTGGGCGCCGAGCGGGTGGTGGCCGCCGTGGACGTGCGAGACGGCCGCGCCACCGGCGCCGGCTGGACCGACCAGGGGAGGCCACTCGACGCGGTGTTGGGCGATGTCGTGGCGGCCGGAGTCCGGTGGACCCTCGCCACCGGCATCAGCCGGGACGGCACGATGGCCGGTCCCGACCTCGATCTCGTCCGCGAGATCCAGCGCGTCGCGCCCGGGTTGGCGGTGATGGGTTCGGGCGGCGTGGGGTCGCTGACCGACCTCCAGGCGCTGGCCGCGGCCGGCGCGGAAGCAGTCATCGTCGGCCGGGCGCTGTACGACGGCCGGTTCACGTTCACCGAGGCGCTGAACGCTGGCTGAACGGCTCGGAATCTTCCCGCCTGTGATTGCTCAGCCTTTGATAGGGTGGACAGCAGGGAAGAGTCATCGAGGGGTGGAACTGGGCCTATCGGGTTCAGCAACCAGCTCGTGAGAGCTGGTGGTCATCACAGTTCGGTGACCCAATGTTCATAGGGAGGCATGAACGATGGGTACGAAACCGACATCTAGTGGTTTTGCCGCGTCTTGGGTACGTGGCACGTCGAAATGGCTGCTGTTGGCCTTGGCCCTGTCGGTGGTGTTTGCGCTCGTTGCCGAATTGCCGGCGCGTGCCGTGCATTTCCGCGGCTTCGAGCTCGAAGGTGACGCCATCAACAACGATGGAGATGACGCCACCATCGACTGGGACGACATCTACGCCGACATCCAGGGAGGCACCGACCTGTATTCCAGTGTGTTCGTCTCGGAACCGCCGGACGTCGACGTCACCTACTTCAAGGGTGGCGGCTCGAAGGACATCAACGATGTCCCGTCCTGGCGGTACAACGCCACGCCATCGGCGCCGGACAAGGACGAGATCCTCAACGCCTACGCCTACGCCGACTTCCAGAACGGCGACTTCCTGCTCTACTTCGGAGCGGACCGCTACTCGAACGACGGTGATGCCGCGGTCGGCTTCTGGTTCTTCCAAGACCCCGTCGGGCTGACGAACGAGTTCGCCAACGGTGGCTTCAAGTTCAGTGGCCAGCACGCCGAAGGTGACGTGTTCATCGTCTCCAACTTCACCAATGGTGGTGCCGTCGACACGGTCTTCGTCTATCAGTGGACCGGCGGTGAACTCGTTCTCTCGGCTCTTGCCGACCCGAACCCGGGAACGGCGTGTGGCCTCACAGCCCCGAATGATGACGTATGTGCCTCGGTATCACGGCCCGAGACGGGCGACGACCCGACAGTCCCGTGGCCCTACACGCCGAAGCCGAACGTGGGCCCTCCGGGTCTCTTCCCGCCGGGCGCCTTCTTCGAGGGCGGCGTCAACCTCACCGCCATCCTCCCGGGCGGTTTCGGTTGCTTCTCCTCGTTCCTCGCAGAGACCCGCTCCTCCCAAGAGACCACGGCCCAGCTGAAGGACTTCGAGCTCGGCCAGTTCGAGATCTGCGATGCGAACATCCAGATCGAGCCGGACGAGACCAACGAGGTCGGCGTCGATCACACCTTCACGGTGACGGCCAACGCGATCGTGGCAGGGTCTGAGGCTCCGGCCCCCGACGGCACGGAAGTACTCGTCGAGTTCGCCTCGCAGAACGGAACGGTCATCGCCGACCAGACGTGCTTCATCTCTGCGGGCACCTGCGATGTGACGATCAACTCGGCCGTCGCCGATGTGATCAGCGCGCATGCCTCTGCCACGATCACCGTGCTCGGCGACGACACCGTATTCGTAGAGACCGACGGTCTCGATGACAACAGTGACGACGCCGTCAAGACGTATGTCGATGCGCGGATCGCGATCGCGGCCGATGATGTGAACGAGGTGGGCGATCCTCACACGTTCACGGTGACGGTCGAAAAGAACCCGGGTGACGGGTGGATTCCGGCCGCCGGCGAGACGGTGACGGTCACGCTGACCGATGCCGGTGCGACCGCGGTGGTTTCGGCCGATACGTGTGCGACGGGTACGGATGCTGCTGGGCAATGTACGGTGACGTTCAGCTCCGACGACCCCGGGACGACGACGGCCCACGCGGCCGTGTCGATCGACATGGGTGAGACCGACGGCACGACCGTCGACCGCGAGACCGACGGCGTGGGAGACAACTCCGGTGATGCGGTCAAGACGTGGGTGGACGCCTACATCGAGATCGAGGCGGACGCGACGAACCGCGTGGGCGACCCGCACATCTTCACGGTGACCGTCTGGGAGAACGACGGCACGGGCTGGGCGGCCGCCTCAGGTGAGACGGTCTCGTCGACGATCAACGGACCAACCGGCACCGTGTCGGGCGGGACCTGTACGACCGGCACAACCGACGGATCCGGTCAGTGCACCTTCGAAGTCAGCTCGTCGGCCACGGGATTCATCGAGGTGACCGCCATCTCCGACGTCTCGGTTGGCGGCATCACGGTGCACGTCGAGACCGACGGCACCACCCGCCCGAGCGGCGAGCAGAACAGCGAGCCGGCCGTCAAGACCTGGGTGGATGCGTACATCACGATTGAGCCGGATCAGACGAACCGGGTGGGTGATGATCACGACTTCACCGTTGAGGTGTGGGTTGATGCTGGTGATGGCGCCGGGTTTGTTGCGGTGGCTGATGGCCAGCAGGTGGATGTGACC
>JBFKPQ010000253.1:0-2953 GCA_041628225.1 Acidimicrobiia bacterium
CCGCGCGTCGACGCCATGACACCTGGCACAGGTGGCTGCGAAGATCTCGGCGCCAGTCGCATCGGCCGGCAGCGGCTCGATGCAGGCGCCGGCGAGCAGGAGGAGACCGAGGAGGAATGCGTAGGCGCGCACGCCACCAAGACTAGGCACGGCCCAGAGGGCGTCTACCATCCGTCGCCATGCCCGCCCCCCGCAGACTCTTCGAGAGCCTCCGCCTCATCGTCACGGGGTTCGCGATGGGTTCGGCCGACCTCGTGCCAGGTGTGTCTGGGGGAACGATGGCGTTGGTCTTCGGCGTCTACGAGCAACTGCTGACCGCCATCACTTCCGTGAACCGGACGGCCATCCGGCTGCTCGGCCAGGGCAGATTCCGCGACCTGGCCCGACATGTGCCGCTCGGGTTCGTACTGCCGCTCGGCTTCGGCATCGTCGGAGCCATCATCTTGCTGTCCGAGCCGCTGGGACGCATGCTGGACGATCCGCAGGGCCGGCCACTGCTCTTCGCGTTCTTCTTCGGATTGGTCGCCGCATCCGTCGTCGCCATCGGCCGGCGGATCCCGTGGCAGCGGACGACGGTCGCAGCAGCCGTGGCCGGCACGGCCTTCGGCTATCTCGCGGTGACGGCGACACCCGCCCAGGGCTCGCGTACGGCCGCCGCGATCTTTCTGAGCGGCGCCATCGCCATCTGCGCCATGATCCTGCCCGGGATCTCGGGATCGTTCATCCTCTTGATCCTCGGCCAGTACGACCACGTTCTCGACGCGGTCCGATCCCGGGACATCCTGACGATCGTCGTGTTCGGAAGCGGCGCCGTGTTGGGGCTCCTGCTCTTCGCCCGGCTGCTACGACGCCTCCTCGCCCGCCATCGCAACCCGACGCTCGCCACGCTGGTCGGATTCATGCTCGGTTCCCTGTGGAAGATCTGGCCGTGGCGAGCCTGCGCATCATCCTTCACGGACACCGACGGCACGGTGCGATGCCTGGCGGACTCCGTTCTTCTTCCCAGCTGGTCGATGACCGTGCTGTTCGCCATCGCCCTGTCTGCCCTCGGTGGGTTGCTCGTCACCGCCGTCGATCGCGTCGAGTCGGGTCGGCCGGCCGGCGACTCTCTCCCGAGCCCTTGACATGGTTCACCACCGGCCATACGATGCCCAATGGTGGTTGGGGAGGCAACTCTTCGACCATTCGTCCCCCAACCAACGAGGGAGACGCCGGGTAACGGTTTTCACCCTGGCACCGTGCTCGTAAAAGGCGTCTCCTTCGCCTCTCGATGAGAGAGACGAGGCTCCCGACCTGACCCCCCATGTCGGGGCCTCGCGCCCTCAGGACGCCAACTGGCTTCCGCGAACCTCTTCGACGTCGACGAGCACGGGATCATCGCCCCACTTCGGCCTGCCGTACAGCATGGCGTGGGCGATGTCTTCTGCGGGTACCCAGTAGGTCCCTGCTTTCACCTGATGGGCGAGGTCGGCGACGCGGCGCCGCCACCACGTTTCGCGGTCGTTGGTGTGCACCCTGTTGCATCGGCCGCCGCGCCGGGCGAATTGAGAAGAATCCAGACTTATTCGTCCTCGTCGTGATGAATCATCTGGCCATGCTTCATCACGGCGAGCGCCACGATCTCGGCCGGGATCTCGTAGGCGTCGCGGTCGACGAGACCCCGCAGCTCGGCGACGAGTGCCCTGCGCTCACGCGGCGGCGTCATCGGAGAGATCCGCGGAACGGCCTCTTCGTGTTCTTCGAACGGATCGGCTCCCAACGGAGCCTGATCTGAACCTCCCATGCGCCGATCGTACTACGCGCGAATGCTGACGATCATGACCGGAATGGTCGAATGTTCGATGATGTAGTTCACCCGGTGACCGAAGAACGGTCGGTTGGTGAGGGGCCGGTGCGCGGTGCCGAGCACGAGCAAATCGAATTCCCCTCCGTTGGCGAGGTCGACGATCTCCTGCTCGGGATTCCGAGCGACCCGCACGAGCGTGTCGACCCGCACGCCGAGGCGTGATCCGAGTTGCGTGGCATCGGCGAGCAGTTCGGCGGCGACCCGGCGCCCTTCGTCGACGAGCCGCTCATCTGGCACCATCCCCGGCTGCTCGTCCGGCTTGTTGATGACGTGGAGCGCCATCACCGAGCCGTCGTGGCGAGCGGCGACCGAGTATGACAGTTCCTCGGCGGCCTTCGTCGAAGCGCTCGCCGTGACCGGAACGAGAATGCGCGCCGGGGGACGGTCGGGCACGGCGGTGGTCGCCGGAAAGCGGACGATCATCGAGGGGATGTCGACTCCGGCCACCACGCGATCGACCACCGTCGAGAACAGGCCGGCTTGGGCTTCGTCGTCCGAGGCGCCCATCACCAACATGTGGTAGCCGAGTTTGCTCTCCTCGACGATCGCCTCGGATGGGTCGCGGGCCACGCGCTTGATGACCCGAGACGCCACTGGACCCAACGCTTCGATGACGTCGTCGGGCCCAGCCGAGGAACCTGCCAATGCCCGATTGCGGAGCCGGCTCCACCAGGGCCCGGAGACGACGTCGATGGCGAGAACGCCCACTTCGGACTCGTCGAAGATCGCCGCGACCAGACGAGCGGCATACGCCGAGTTCCGGCCGCCGCGGGTCGGCAGGAGGATGCGGTGCGATCCGAGGATGACGGACCGTTCTTTGAGCGCTTCCTTTTCCAGCCGCGCCGCCTCATCGGCTGGGGTCGTCAGGTTTCGCACGGACATCCGCAGGAAGAACGGCGACAGGACCGAGGTGGCGATCGCGGCAAGCACCAAGACGGTGTAGCCCGTGTCGGAGAGAACGCCCAAGTTCAGGCCGACGAGCGCGACGACGATGCCCATCGCACCGAGTGCGCTGAGTCCTGATCCGAGCGCCAAGCCCTCGCGACGATCCAATCCGCCGAGCCGCGCGCCGAGATAGGTGCCACCCACTTTGGCCAAGATGGCGAC
>JBFKPQ010000254.1:0-2953 GCA_041628225.1 Acidimicrobiia bacterium
AGGGCGCCGTTGAGGACGAAGTACAGCTTGACGTCCCACTCGAGCCGGTCGACCGGTTCGCCGGTGCCACCGATGCGCAGGTCCGAGATCTGGTCGCCGGCCCAATTGGCGATCGTGTTCCAATGGCCGGGTGGCGTCTCCGAAGCCGGACCATCGGCCCAGAACTCGGCGAGAACCCTTCCGAAGTCCGCGGCCGGCACCAGGTTGGGCGCATACGGCGCGCCCGTCGCTGGGTTGGTGTTGTAGCCGGATCCGGCGTCCGTCCCGAGCGGGTTGTTGCCCAGGGCGCCCGGTGAGATGTCGATGAGGTCCGAGGTCGCGGGATCGAGGCGGCTCGAGGCTTCGATCACTTCGACCACGGCTGCGCGAAACGCGGCGTCGGAAGCCGGATCCCCCAGATAGGGCGGCGCGCCGGGGTCGATCGGCAGCCCGTCGGGAGCCGGGTCCAGCGCAAACGGTGTCACCCGCCCCCAGTGGGGGCCGACGTAGGCCTGGACGCCGGACGCGATCGGAAGGCCGTTCTGTGCGATCGCCTCTTCGAGCGAGAGCGGTTGCCATCGGTTTGGGTCGGTCATCTCCGTGCCGGGCTCGGAGACGACGAGCGGCGGGTTCACGGAGACGTACTCGCCGACGTAGGCGTCCAGCTCGTTGGAGCCGTCGGTACGACCGTGCTCGAGAACGGCAGCGGCGATGCGGTTGCCGAGGGCCGCCGGCGAGTCACCGTCGGCGCCGGTGTCATCGACCGCCAGGCACAGATCCGCCATCGTGTCGTCGAGCTCCCGCAGGGTGTCGACGGCTCCGGCGGCGGTGGCGTACCGGCTCCGGAGGACCCGATAGGCCGCATACGAGATGGCCACCGCCCGGTCCTGATTGGGGGACCGTGATGTCAGGTCCTCGTCGACGAAGTAGCCGGTCGCCTCCGGGTCGTAGGCAGCCCAGACGTCCCACATGGCCGCCGACAGGTGAAAGAGGTTGCGGGCGTGCACCGTCGGAGCCGGAAAGTCACGACGGATGGCGTCGAGGGTCGCTTCGTTCCAGACTCGTGCGACGGTGTCGTCGTCCGGCAGACAGGGCTGCTGCGCGGTCGAGGTACAGGCGGGTGTCATTGCCAGGACGAAGGCGAAAACTGCGGAGACCGTGCGACGTCGTCCGTACATCGGGCGCCAGTCTACGACGCTCAGCTGGTTCGCTCAGATGACCTAGGTCGCGGCGGCGCATACACTCGGGTCCATGAAACGACTCTTGAAGATCCTGGCGGCGGCTGCGGTCGGCGCGCTCGTTGGCAACGTCATCCGGCAGAAGGTCAGAGATACCGACGGTGAGGAGGGCGAGTTGGTCATCGCGGCCGATCCCGTCGCCGTGGCCTCCGGTGTGGCCGCCGGATTGCTCATTCGTCGATGGCCGGTGCCGGCCGCATTCTTGGCGGGCGCCAACGTCGGGGCGAACTACCCGCGCTGAAGCGCGGCGAGGTTGAAGTCGAGCACCTCGTCGACGAGGGTGTCGACCGTGAGGCCGAGGCGAGCCGCGGTGCCAGGCTGCGAAAGAAAGAGCGCGCTTCCGGCGATGGCGCCGGCCGCGATCGCGGGCCGGACCGGCCGGATCTCCCCGTCACGCATACCGGCCTCGATGATTCGCTCGACGATCGTCACGACGAACTGGAGGTGCGTGTCGAGGAGTCGGCGCGCCGCGATGTCGTCTTCGAGGTCGGCGGCGAAGGCCTCGGCCTTCCGTTGCAGCTCGAGGCCACCACGAAGGTACTGGTGGATCTGTTCGGGTGCCGGCGCGGCCGGATCGATGGCGGCGATCGCCTCTCGCCCGATTCGATGCAGGAAGCGATCGAGCACCAGCAAGACGAGTTCCGCCTTGGTGGGAGCCAGTTCGTAGAGCGTCCGTCGCGAGCACCCCACGCCCCTGGCCAGCTGAGCGA
Source organism: Acidimicrobiia bacterium (assembly GCA_041628225.1). Taxonomy (GTDB): domain Bacteria; phylum Actinomycetota; class Acidimicrobiia; order Spongiisociales; family JAENVV01; genus JBFKPQ01. The sequence continues at coordinate 1,928 of JBFKPQ010000254.1, forward strand.
CCGTGAGAGAGGTGAATCCGTGGGTCAGAAAGAGCCGCTCCAGGTCGTCGAGCACCTCGCGATGCCGGGCGCCCAGCGCCAACTCGGCCGAGTGTGACAGCAGGGGCCGGGGCGCTCCAGATCGGAGGTCGACGGCCGTCGACGTCATGGTCGGGTGCCTGCGCCAGGGCCGTCGGTGGGGGGCCCGGCGAACGCCTGCGCATGGAGCATCCAGTGGCGCGTCAGCGGCGTGGTCACGAGCGAGGTGTCGTCGACGTGGCGTCGCTGTGTGACGACGAGACAGAAGTCGACGGCAGTACCGACCACGACGTCGATGGCCGTTTCGTCACCAAACGTCCAGGTCCCGCCGGAGGGCGCCTCCAGCTCGACCCGGACCGGCTCGGACGGCACTTGGAGCCCACGATTCAGGTATGACCAGCCGCGTGTCATGAACCCGAGCTGGGCGATGTGGCGAAGGCGGTCGGTGTCCGACCGGACGGCACGCAGGCCATCGACCACGTCCTGACCGTGCGCCCACGTCTCCATGAGTCGTGCTGTCAGAAACGACTTGGCGCTCATCGACGGCCCGTACCAGTCGACCCGGCGGTCGTCGGTGAGGGACGCAGCGGCCGAGTCGAGTGCGGCGCGGTCGGCGCGCCATGCAGCCAGCAGTTCGGTTGGTGTCTTGGCCAGATAGCCGGCGAGCGTGTAGTCGTCGACCGCCTCGTCTCCGCCGGCGGCCGCAGCGAGTAGCTCGGCGGCCGATCGCCGGAACGATGCCGGATCTTCGATGGCGAGGGCGGCGGCCCGGTCGAAGTGGGCGAGGTGGGCGACTTGGTGAGCAACCGTCCAGCGCGGGCTCGGCGTCGGTGTTGCCCACGCCGCAGGGTCGAGGTCGGCGACCACCGCATCGAGGGCTTCTTGTTCGGCGGCGAGGTCTGCGCGGAAGTGATCTACGTTCATGGTGCCTCCGACCAGGGTGACGTGCCTATGGTACCGAATCATCGGTTTTGGTACCATACGCTCCGAGGAGGATCAGTGTGGGCA
>JBFKPQ010000255.1:0-2935 GCA_041628225.1 Acidimicrobiia bacterium
CCGCCCGGCACTTGCCTCACTTCGTGGGTACGCATCCGATGGCGGGCCGCGAGCATCCGGGTCCGGACGCGGCGTCGGCGGCGCTGTTCAAGGGAGCCGCCTGGATCGTCGTCACGGACGACGCCGACGAGGCCGACTTGGCGCGGGTCGGCGAAATGGTGCGCATCCTGGGCGCCGAGCCGGTGATGATGTCGGCCGCCGAGCACGACGAGGCCGTTGCGACGGTCAGCCATCTTCCGCAGGTCGTCGCGGCCGCACTCGTGCACGATGCCGCCACGAGCGAGCGCGCCTTGTCCCTGGCGGCCGGCAGCTTCCGCGACCTCACCCGGGTTGCGCTGTCGGATCCGGAGCTGTGGGCCGAGCTGCTGTTGGCGAACCGGGTGGAGGTCGTCGATGCCGTCCGGCGACTCGGCAGCCAACTCGGCGCCTGGGCGGACGCCATCGACGAAGGTGCTTCGGCCGAGCTCGTCGAACGACTGTCGGCGGCCCAGGGCATCCGGCGGGCCATGGCCCCTCCGCTGATGACGGTGGATGTCGTGCTGGAGGACCGACCGGGCGAGTTGGCTGCCGTCGGCAGGGCGCTCGCCGCGTCGCGAGTGGACGTCCGGGATCTGCAGCTGCGGCACGGACGGCTCGGCGGTGGCGGTGTCCTGATGTTGTCGGTTCGTCCCGGCGAAGGTCATGCCCTGCGGCGGGCCCTCAGCGACGAGGGCTTCGTGCTCGACGACTGATCAGCGAGCACCTTCCAGCAGTCGCAACAGGCCGGCCGTGGCGGCGGCGATCCCGACCTCGATGCCACGTTCGTCGAGATCGAAGCGAGAGGAGTGGAGCGGCACGCGCGGTCCATCGCCGGCGACGCCCAGCCGCATGAGCGCTCCGGGCACCTTCACGAGGTATTCGGCGAAATCTTCGGCCCCCATCGAGGCGTCCGTGTCGGCTGCTGCCATCCGGCCCAGTTCGTCGGCGATGGCGTACTCCAGGTCGGACACCACGTGCGGGTCGTTGACGACGGGGGGGATGCCCCGCACATATTCCACGGTGGCTTTGGCGCCGGTCGGCGCAACGATTTCGTGGACCAGCCGATCGATGAGGTCCGGCATCCGCTGCCAGGTGGCGCGATCGAGCAGCCGGCACGTGCCCGACAGCGTCGCCACGGTGGGGATCACGTTGTCGGCGTCTCCGCTCGCGACGCGGCCGAAGACGAGCGCAACGGGGATACGCGTGTCGATCGAACGGTGGACGACGGTGGGGAGGTCCGTGAGCACTCGTCCGGCTGCGTACAGCAGGTCGACCGTTTCGTGGGGTCGGGCGGTGTGACCTCCCGGCCCTTCGAGCCGGATCTTGAACCGGTCGGACGAGCTGGTGATCGGTCCCGGCTTAAGTCCGATCCTCCCCACTTCTAGTGCAGGGTCGACATGGAAGGCGGTGATGGCTTGCACGTCGTCCAGAACCCCCTCGGCGACGAGGTCGCGGGCGCCGCCCGGAAAGACTTCTTCGCCCGGCTGGAAGATGAAGCGGACGCGTCCCGGTAGGTCGAGTCGCTGGGCTGCGAGGGCGATCCCGACGCCGATGCCGCTGTGCGCATCGTGGCCGCAGGCGTGCATCACGCCCTCGACCTGCGAGGCGAACGGAAGCCCAGTCTGCTCGGCGATGGGCAACGCGTCGAGATCGGCTCGGAAAGCGACGAGCGGGCCGTCGGTCCCCACGTCGGCGACCAGGCCGGTACCCGACGGCCGGACCGTCACCCCAATACCCGCTTCGCTCAGGGCTTCTGCGATCCGTCGCGTGGAATCGAATTCGGCGAAGCCGAGTTCCGGGTTGCGGTGGAGAGCACGACGCAGCTCGATGGCCATGGGCGCGACGTCGGCTGCTGCTGCGGAGATCTTGGACATGGACGGTGCATGGTATCGCGGCGACGAGCCCGGGCTCGAATGGACGCCTATTCTGCGCTCCCATGGACTCAGTGCGAGTTGCCGGCGCCCAACTCAATCTCCTGGTGGGAGATCTGACGGGCAACGCCGATCGGATTCTCGAGACGATGGCCTGGGCCGAGCGTCAGAACGCCGATCTCCTCATCCTCCCGGAACTGGCCATTTCCGGCTATCCGCCCGAAGACCTCGTGCTTCGCGAGGGGTTCGTCGACGCCAATGTCGCCGAGTTGGAACGGCTCGCCACGGCATCGGGTGAGTGCGTCACGCTGGTCGGGTTCGTCGATCGTGCCGATGACGTCGACGAGGTACCCGACGACGCCGTCGTACGGAGCGTCGCCAATGCGGCCGCGGTCCTGCACCGCGGCGCCGTGGTGGGGGTGTACCACAAGGTGCTGCTCCCCAACTACGGCGTGTTCGACGAGAGCAGGTATTTCGTCCGTGGTGGCCGTCCCGCCACCGTGTGGGATCTCGGGGGGCCCGTGTTCGGCGTGTCGGTGTGCGAGGACATCTGGGTCCCGGATGGTCCGCCCAGCCAGCAAGCTTCGGCAGGAGCGCAGATCCTCTGCAACCTCAACGCGTCGCCGTTCGATTTCGGCAAGGCGCACGCCCGCGAAGACATGCTGCGCGCCAGGGCTCGGGCTGCCGATGCGCCGGTGGTCTACGTGAACCTCGTGGGCGGTCAGGACGAACTGGTCTTCGACGGCGCGAGCGTCATCATCGATGCCGAAGGAGAGGTGCTGCACCGGTCGCCGCAATTCGTCGAGGATCGTTTCGTCGTCGATGTGCCACTCGGAGGCCGAGGCGCACCGGCGTCGATCGCTCCGCTGGCGGATCCACCGGCCGAGATCTACGGCGCCTTGACGCTCGGTCTGGCTGACTACGTGCGAAAGAACGGCTTTTCGCACGTAGTCGTCAGTCTGTCCGGCGGCATCGACTCGGCCCTGACGGCGGCCATCGCCGCCGACGCGCTCGGACCCGACTCGGTCTGGGGCGTGACGATGCCC
>JBFKPQ010000256.1:0-2919 GCA_041628225.1 Acidimicrobiia bacterium
CTCCGACCCGACCATCTCCAAGTGTTGATGAGCACCGCTCGCCAACGCCTCCTCGTTGAACGGGTTGCGGGTCCCGCCGGTCGAGAGCGTCAGGATGGCGGCCTTCGATCCATCGGTACCGGCGACCACGTCGAGGACCGTGGCCTTGCCAGGACCGGGCCCAACAATCACGGCCCCAGCACCATCGCCGAACAGCACACAGGTCTCCCGTTCCTTCCACGAGATGAGCCGGGAAATGAGTTCCACCCCCACGACCAGCACGTTGCGTGGCGCGAAGGCGATGCGAGCTCGCGCGACATCGAGCGCCTGGACGAAGCCAGCACAGCCGCTACCGCCCAGGTCGTACGCCGGAACATTGTCGAGGCCGAGGTGGTGCTGGAGAAACGATGCCGTGTCTGGCGTGTACACCTCTGGCGTGTCGGTTGCGAGGATCACTTCGCCGATGTCGGCGGCGCCCAGATCCGCATCCACCATGGCTCTCCGGGCCGCAGCCAGCGCCAGGTCGAGCGTCGCCTCGTCGTCGGCCGCGAAGCGTCGTTCCTTGATGCCGGTACGGGCCGTGATCCACTCATCGGACGTGTCGACGAGCTTCGACCAATCGTCGTTGGTCATCACGCGGTCGGGCACATACCCACCGAATCCGAGAATTTCCGCCACGGGCCTCCTCCACGCTGTCGTAGCGGAGCGTACCGGCCGAGGCCTGTCGGCGCTCGCGGAACGGCGCGGGCCGGGCCCGGGGGTCGCCGAGGGCCCTCCGGAAGGTCCGGCGCCGCGCCGTTCGAATCAGCCTGCTGACATGGTGCGGCTTGAGCGGAGTCACCGACAGGGTCTGAATCCCCTAGGCGGCTTCCACCCAATCGCCGTGGGGATGAGCTCGCGCCACGGTCCGGACGTGGTCACCGAACCCGACGCGCACCTCGGGCCAGGCCAAGTCGCGCTCCCAGTATTCCCACCCGATCCGGGTCACCGAGCGTCGGCGTGCGATGTCGGCCAGCGCCTCGTCGAGGGCGGCCGTCTGGTCTGGGGAGAACTGGTTGAGCGTGAACGAGTGGAAGATCACCACCGGCCCGCTCGTCGGAAGCTGGCGGGCGACACCGCTCAGGAGCCGCGAGGCATCGCCGGGCACCGTCTCGATCTGCGTCATGCGCCGAATACCCATCGCGGCGTTCAATCGCTGGCGCCGGTCGTCCTGCTCGGGCCAGACGAGCGCGTTCAGCCATGCCGCATCGGATGGGTTGTTCACATCGAGGGGGTGGAGATCGATGCCGACCCGATGCTGCACCCACGGCGGCCGGTTCGGCACCGGGACCGCTCCCCGATCCTCGACCTCGAGCACCAGACTCGCCGTGCCGAATGCGCGGCCCGATCCGTAGGCGTAGGCATAGCGGTCCATACACAGGTTGAGCCCGGCGGCGGCTCCGATCTCGATGAGATGGACGGGCTCTCCGAGGCGCTCGGCCTCGTCGACGACGTACGGCAGCAGCACGCCGCAGCGGCGCGGCTCGTTGGTCTGCACGTATCGGCTGTCGCCCAGCTCCAGCAGCGCGTCCCGATGATCGAGGACAAACGCTCGGAACGCCGGATACGTGTCGGCGTCGGGCGTTCGGGCGTCGTCGTGGAGACTCGGATACCACTCGGCGAGCCGGTCGTCCGGCCGCAGCAGGGCATGGACGGTCGCGAAGAGCAAGTTCTGACGAGGCCCCCGCGCGAATTCGGCTGCGATGTCCAGGACCTCTTGGTCCTCGGCGACCTGTTCGGCGAGGTGCCGGTACAGCGGTGAGCCGTGGGCGTGCTGGGCCCACTCCCGAAACCCCCTTCCGGGGTCGGCATCACGATCCGTCATAGCCCCGATTCTCGCGGACGTTCCTGGATTTGGGGTATGGACCGGGCGCGGTTCCAGGTGTACATTCCGCGCATCAGACCGCCGGGCCCGCGGTCACAGCCAACCGAGGAGGAAATCATGGCTGTGATGACGGCGATCGACCTCAAAGCCGAGGTGACGCGACTCTTCGAACTCTTCGACCGAGGCGATTTCGAGCCGGTGAAACGGCTCTTCACCGACGACGCCCAGGGCGTCGACGAGATCTCGCGCGGGTGGATCCGCGGGAGAGCCGAGATGGAGCACTACTTCGAGAAGCTCGATGAGCTCGGAGTCACCGAGATCCATACGACACTCAGCGACCTGTCGACCAGACGTTGGGACGATGTCGGGCTCGTGACTGGCGTGGCCAACCAGACGTATGAGGCGGATGGAACGTCCGTCGCGATCACGACACCGTTGTCGGTTCTGTATCGGCACGTGGATGGCGCCTGGAAGATCGAGCTCATCCACGCCGTGCCACTTCCTGACGCGGCGTGATCGACTGCCGGCCGGGTTCGCCCGGCCGGCAGTCACTACCGTGTTGCCATGGCCCGCTGGATGGTGCGCGTCGCTCTCATCGTCGTCGTCGGATTCACGGCGTTCATGCTGTTGGCTCCGCTCGCCCCCGAAGGCAGCGTGTTGCGGGAGTGGCGCCAGGACTTCTCCGACGTGATGCGGGTCTGGTGGGGCTATCCGACGGGTTTGGGCGCATAGGATCGACCCATGACCATCATTCGCCGCCTCACCAACTCCTGCCTGACCGTCACCGACGATGGCGGCACCACGCTGCTCGACCCCGGGTTCTTCACGTTCGAGACCGACCACATCGACCTCGAGACCATCGGCGACGTGCAGACGGTTCTGATCACGCACGAGCACGGCGACCACGTGAAACCAGAGTTCGTCCAGTGGCTGGCAGACCGCAACGCCGACCTCACCGTGCACGCCAACCAAGCCGTCGTCGATCTCTTGGCGAAGCACGGGATCACCGCATCGGTCGACGCACCGGCGCAGGCGACGTTCGAGGACGGCCTGCACGAGATGATCCCGACCGGCGC
>JBFKPQ010000257.1:0-2906 GCA_041628225.1 Acidimicrobiia bacterium
ATGATCTCGATGTCGGCGATCCCGCCGATCTCGATGTGGGACCGATACTCAACCGGCTCAGGCTTGGCAAACCAGTAGATACCGCTGATCCCGTCGTCGCGGGACGTGCTCACCCAGGTCGCCGGCAGCGGTCCCCACTGGGCTTCGAGGGCCGCCAGCGTCTCGGCGCCCCGCTTGTCGCCGTAGGCGTCGACGTCGATCCCGACCACATCGGCCGGCAGGCGAAGACCGATGTTGGCCTTCGGGTAGATCTCGACCCAGTGGGCGACGTCGGCCTTCGACGGGTCCTGACCGTCGCGGCCGGTGTAGCCGGCGATCAGCGGTCTCTTGCCCTTGAGGGGGATGGGCAGCCAGCCGGCCCGCAGATACAGCCAGGCGGCCGAGCCGTATGGGCGTTCGTTATCGAAGTCGACTACGCTCAAGGTCGTTACTTTCACGGTTTGGGCCGCCGACGTCAGTCCCGATCGACGGGTGCTGGTGTCGGCGGCCGAACTGTCAGGGGGAGTGTTCTGGCGGCTCGTATTCGGCGAGGAAGCGCCGCGGTCGCGGAGGGCCGAACAGGGTCGGCTCGGATTCCGAGCACGTCAAGGTCAGCTTGCCGCCGGCCTCGATGTCGTCGACGCCGGCGGCGTCGCGCGCATCGGCAATGGCGTAGGCCATCGGCGGGCACCCGCCGGCGCCGTCCATGTTGGTTTCCAGAGTGAGGCTGATCCGACGGGGTTCTACGCCGTCTTTGAGGATCACCAGGTGACCCCGTAGCTCGGTCGCGTTCGAGAACGGATTCCACCGGGGATGGCTGCACCAGTGCAGCACGGTCCCGGCGAGCGTGTCGCCCACGTCCACGAAGTGAAAGGCGAGCGCCCGGTCGATGTCGTCGTCGCTGTTGGTTGTCATGTTCAGTGTTGCTCCTTGTGAGTTCTTGACTGGTTTCACGGTTGGGGCCGTCGACGCCAGCTCCGTTGATTCGCTGGCGTCGACGACCGAACGGTCAGAACAGGTCGTCCGCGACACCGTCGTCTTCGTCGGCGGCGGCGGCGGTGTCGTCGTCGGCGGGGGCCGGCGGCGGCTCGTACTGGGCGACAAAACCCTTGGCGTCGTGGCCCCGGTCAGTGGGGATCAACTTGTCGTGCTTGACCGCCAACATCGCGCCGACCTCGACGACCTCGGAACCCTTAGTTCGAGCAGCAGCGCCGATGGCCTTGGCCAGGCGAGACGCCCAGCCCTTGCCGTGCACGTTCGTGTTCAGGATCGGCCAGATGCTCCGGGGCTCGCCGTTGTCGGTCTCCAACACGATGTGAGCGACACGCTCCTCGAGGTCGGTGAACTCCGACGTGCGGACGAACTTGTCCACGTAGAGAATCTTCCCCTTGACCATGTCGCCGACGTTCTCGAACTTGAACGTCTCGGCGGAAGGGGGGCCGCATTCATCGACATGTAATGACATTTCCATATCTCCGTTGTTGATTAGGTGGTTGTTTCCCGTTCCGGTTAGAAGGGGATCTCGTGGATGCCCTCGACACGGCCGAGGACGCCCGCGAACAAGAAGACCTGCTCGTCGGTGAGCGGATCAGGGAGCGGCCGGGGGACCCCCGAGGGCCACAGCCGCTTGAGATCACGTAAAGCACCAGGGCGCTCCTCGAGCGCTTTGACACGGCGCCACAAGTCCGCACGAGGGGACGTGTCCCCCTTCGGGTCGGACGTATTCGGCACGAACGGCGTGATCAGGTCGGGGCGCTCCTGCCAGTGCTTCAACCACGCTGCACGGCGGAACGCCTCGATTCCGGGCTCGACCTCGTAGATGTCGACGCGAGGCCCCGGCGCGTCGAGTGGCACATGGACGACAAGGGCGCGGTCGCGGCTCATGCCGGCAATCGGCGGACCGAACGTGCTCGCGTTCCAGTCGAAGGTGAAGTCGTGGATCACGTAGCCGCCCAACTGGGCTGAGGTCCCGTGCGGGTACCGGTTCCACAGGGCACCGGTCTTCCAGTCAAGGGCGCACACCTGGTCGCGGGCCTTGGCGGTCGCGTCGATGGCGATGGCGTCGATGGTGCCGGCGATCGACCAGATGCTGCCGTCTCCGGCGAGGTCGGTGATCCCGACGGTCCGTTCGAAGTCGATCAGCTCGATGCCGGCGGCGGCCAGCGCCGACAGCGCCAGCTCGACCTTCGATTCGATCGCGGTCGGGACCTTCGGCGCAGGGGCGCCCCGTAGCCGATTCTCTATGGCGGAGTGAAACGCCGTCCCCCGGTTGGCGGCGATCGTGCCGCCGGCTCGGAGCTCCGCTTCGTCGCCGATCTCGTCGAGCTGACGCTTGTCGGTCCGTGGATCCAGCGGCTTCGTCTTGTCGATCAGGTCCGGGCTATGGGAGAAGCCCCAGATAGCCTGTCGCCGCTGATGCTTGCCGAGGGTGGTCTGATCGGTCGCCGTCGGTATAACGTTCGACACGCGCTCGGCCTCCAGCCGGCGCCCTGTCTGCCTGTCCTCGAACAAGTACTTGCCGTCGGCGGTGAGCTGCGACTCCGCCTGCCGCTCAAAGGCGTCGGTCATGGCCGGCGCTCCTCTCGTCCCGTCCACGGACGCCGAGCCGGTCTCTCGCACCATCCGTGACGGTGGACGGCATCGGAGCGCACGCGGGCGGTGAACCGGGTGCAGCGATCGCGGCACCGGCCGAGGCGATCGGGCTGGGGGTGGTCGACCCACGGAGCTGCGTCAGCGGCAGCGGCGCTCATTGTCGCTCCTCCGCTTCGCGCTCAGCGCATGTCACGCACAGCTTGCCGGTCATGATGACGCCGGCATCGTCGTAGAACTCCACCCCGATCGAGAAGAACTCGATCCCCTGGCCGCAGGCGTCGCAGACGCCGTCCCGCGCATGCTTGTACGACTTCTTCCTGCCCTGGAGCCGTGTC
>JBFKPQ010000258.1:0-2899 GCA_041628225.1 Acidimicrobiia bacterium
GCATCGAGTTTGTGCGGCTTGATGACCGCGGTCACGAGATATGTCATGGGCATCCTCCTCAGGACTCGGTCGTGGCAGATGAACGCGTGGACACGCCCGACGCGGCCAGTTCGAACGGGCCTGGATCGGCTCCGTATCCCGGGGCGCCGTGCTCGAGGATGTCCAGTCCGGCGAGTTCCTCTTCCTCGCTGACCCGCAAGCCGATCGTTGCCTTGATCGCGTAGAACAGCGCGCCGGAGGCGACGACGACGAACACGAAGTGCACGACGACCATGAGCAGCTGCGTGCCGAGCTGGTCGAAACCACCGCCGTAGAACAGACCGGCGTTCTCGCGTCCCAAGAACGCATCGTCGTAGCGGGCGAACAAACCGATCGACAGCGTCCCGAACGTCCCGACGACACCGTGCACCGAAATGGCGCCCACCGGATCGTCGACCTTGAATCGATCGAACATCGCCACCGAATACACCACGATGACGCCGCCGATGGCGCCGATGAGCACCGATGCCCAGGTTTCGACGGCGCCGACCGGGGCGGTGATGGCCACGAGGCCTGCCAGCAGCCCGTTGGCGGCGATCGAAACGTCGGGTTTGCCGTCCTTGAGCCAGTTGACGCTCATCGCCGCGACGGCACCGGCTGCGGCGGCCAGGAGGGTCTTCAAGGCGATTCCCGGGACGAACTCGTCGGCTGCCAGCTCCGACCCGGGATTGAATCCGAACCAACCCACGAACAGGATCATGGCTCCGAGCACGACGAACGGGATGCTGTGTCCAGGAATCGCCCGGGGCCGACCACTCTTCGTGTACTTGCCGAGGCGTGGGCCGAGCACGATGGCCCCCATCATGGCCGCCCAACCTCCGGTGGCGTGGACGATGGTCGAGCCGGCAAAGTCGGAGAAAGGAAATTCGAGCTGCGCGAGCCATCCGCCGCCCCATGTCCAGCGGAGCACCACCGGATAGATCAAGGCGGTGATGAAGAACGAGTACACGAAGTAGCTCTTGAACTTCGTACGCTCTGCCATCGCCCCGGACACGATCGTCGCGGCGGTCGCGGCGAAGGCAGCCTGGAAGAAGAAGAACGTCGAAGGCAAGAGGCCCTCTCCGACCGTGTCCTCGACCCCGGCGATGCCGAAGTCGAAGCCGAACCATCCGCCGAGCAGCTCGTCGCCTCCGAAGGCGATGCCGAATCCCACCAACGCGAACGCCAGAACGCCTGCCGACATGTCCATGAGGTTCTTCATCATGATGTTCGAAACGCTCTTGGCCCGCGTCAGGCCAGCTTCAACCAGGGCAAAACCCGCCTGCATGAAGAAGACGAGAACCCCGGCGATGAAGATGAACAGGTTGTCGAGCACGAACTGCGTGGCAGGAGCCATCTCCTCCTGCGCAAACGCAGGCTGTGCCAGGAGCGCTACGAGGAGCACCGCCAGCACCGAACCCGTGAGTAACTTCCGTTTCATCGTCCCTCCGTGTCGGTTTGGTGCTGGCACGGTATGGGGTGCGGTTTGCTGCGCGGTGAACCGGCGATTACCGGCTTCCCACGAGTTTCTTACGTCAATCTGACGTTCGCTCGACGGTCCATCCCCGGCCTCGGACGCTCCGAACGGCCAGCCCGATCGCAGCCAGCCGCTTGCGGAGACGTGAGAGGTGTACGTCGAGCGTGTTTCTCGATACCGTCTCCAGCGGCCAGGCGGCTTCCATGAGTGACAGGGCCGACACGGCGCGTCCAGGAGATGCGAGCAGGACCTGGGCCAGCCGGGCCTGGACAGGCGGCAGATGGACGACACCGGCGCCCGCCCGCACCGTCCCGTCGTCATCGATGGTGGGGTGGGGCACGCCCTCGCTGGCGGCGCGGCGGACCAGGGTCGCTACCCGTGCGCGAACGTCGGCGGGGTCGGCCGGGAGCCGGACCCAGTCCTCCAATGGGTCGTCACAGGTCGGCGCGTTCTCGCCAGGAGCGACGAGCAGCAGCCGCGGTTCACCCGCTACAGCGGCGGCGCGGCGGCGCGCATCGTCTGCCGGCCAGGCCAACAAGGCTACGTCCATGCCTCAGCACGGTACGGGTGACGTGTTTCGAGTCGGTTACTCGCCGGTTAAGGGGTCAGATGACCTTGACGAGTGCCTCGGCTTGTTCGGCAGGGAGGTCGAGACCGGGATGGGAGGCGTCGATGTGGATCTTCAGATGATCCATCAACTCTTCCTTCGTCTCGGTCGCGAAGTGGCCGGGACAATCGGCACCGGTGTCGGCACAGGTGACGGCGTACGCCATGAAGTGCTCCTTTCGGGCAGTACCATGCCGAACCTACACCGGTGCGGCCGGCCCGCACCGGGAACTTTTCCCCGAGCGGCGTGTCCGACTCGTCGTACCTTCACGAAAGGCACCAATCCATGGTCACCGAATCGCCGTCAGACGGCGCGTCACCGCGCTCGGACTCGACATCCGATGCTCCGAATCTGACATCCGTACCCGAGCCCGGTCCCGGCCGGACGCGCCGTATTTTCCGGACGTTGTGGAAGGTCGTCAAGCGCCTCCTGATCCTGGCGATCATCGCCGGCATCGGTCTCGCCGTGTACTTCGGCTGGCCGGAGGTGCAGAGCCGGTACCTCGATCCGATTACGAGCAACTCGCAGGGTGTTTCGGACCTCGAGAACCAATCCGTCCAGCTCGAGGCGCGCATCGCGCTGCTCGAACAGGAGGTCGTGGACCTCGCCGGCGCCGACGCGGGCATTCCCGAACGGCTCGACGGCCTGGACGCCTCGTCGGTCGAAGCCGCCGGAGCGATCACCGAGCTGGGATCCCAGCTCGAGGCGCTCGAACGCCGGCTGGATCGCCTCGCCGACGAGTTGGACGGCATCGCCACCGACCAGTCGACCCTGCAGAGCGAGGTGGCCGGCGCCAC
>JBFKPQ010000259.1:0-2886 GCA_041628225.1 Acidimicrobiia bacterium
CCAGGGTGCGCTCGGGACCGCCCGGCCACTGCGGCGTCGTTCCCGGAGTGCCTCGAGGATCAGGAGAGCCACGACCCCGTATTCGATGAGGTGGGTCCGCTCTTCCGGGAGACTGATCCGCACGAGGACGAGCAGGTAGACCGCGACCACGCTCAGCACCACGGCGATCTCTGCGCCGCCCGGTCGGCGAGACATTCCCTGGGCCACCGCGGCCGATCCGACGAGAAGCATGCCGACCGCGAAGGTGACCCCGAGCACGCCTTCGGAGCGAAGGAAGCCGCTGATGGCGGGTGCGATACCCAGGCTGGCGTAGATCGTCACGACGACGATCGCCGTCCACGTCCACAGGCGCCGCTCTCGAACAGAGGTCCACCGGGTCACGACGCCATCATGGCCGACACCGAGACCGCCCCGCCATCGGGGATGACCCTGGTCTAGTCCTCGAGGTCGATCGACGCCTCGTGTTCGCCCCCGGACCAGCGGACCGCCAGGTGCACGCTTCCTGCCGGTGCTTGCCAGTCCGACTCCGCCGGGTCCCACCACCGGAGGTGTTCGAGGGGGACGTCGATCGACAGGTCGACGGTTTCGCCGGCCCGAAGCGCCGCCTTGGCGAACGCCGCCAGGCGTCGGGGCACTCCACCGAGATCCCGGCCGTAGATCTGCACCACCTCGGAGCCGTCGCGCTCTCCGACGTTGCGGAGCGACAGGTCGACGCGGATGGCGTCGCCGCGTCGCTGCGTCTGCGGCGGATCGGCGTCGAACCGGGTGTACGACATTCCGTGCCCGAACGGGAACCGCGGGGTCAGCCCGAGTTGGTCGAAACCTCGGTAGCCGACGTAGACGCCTTCGCCGTAGCGAACGGTTCCTGCTTCGCCCGGGAAGTTGAGGAGGCCAGGATGCTGGCGAGAGTCGTCGGGGAACGTCACCGGCAGCCGGCCGCCTGGCTCGGCTGCTCCGAACAGGACGTCGGCGACGGCGTGGCCCACCTCTTGCCCGCCGTACCAGGTGTGCAGCACGGCCCGGACTTCGTCGATCCAGGGCATCTCGATGGCGGATCCGGCGGTGAGGACGACCACGGTGTTCGGCTGAGCCTCGGCGACGGCTTCGATGAGGGCGGCTTGATCGCCGGGCAGGGCAAGGTCGGGCCGATCGAAGCCTTCACTCTCCCACTCATGGGTGAGTCCTGCCACCACCACCGCCACCTCGGCCTGACGTGCCGCCGCGACGGCGTCCTCGATCGAGGCTTCGGTGTCCGGCAGTGTGCACCCGATCCCCATCCAACGCCACCGGCCCTCCGGCTGTGCTGCGTACTCGATGACGAGGTCGACGGTGTCTCCTGCGGCGAGGTCCATCGTCCACCCGCACCCCTCGGCGCATGATCCGTCCCATCCGTCGACGACCACAGCACCGTTGGCGGTGATGCGGAGGCGTCCGCCGGCACTCGTGAGGAAGCCGTATGCACCCGTCGTCGGAGCGACAAATCGTCCCGACATGCGGACCCCGAAGCGTTCGTGGTCGACCCATTCGTCGCCACCACCGAAGAACGCCAGGAAGGACTTCTCTGTCTCGACGGTCCGCACCGGCGTTCCTGCCGGCTCCGCAGCATCGAAGTACTCGACCGTGAAGGCACCTCCTTCGAGGTGACTAGCGTCGATGGCGGGCGGTGATCGACGCGCCCACGTCCCCGGCGTGTACGTGAGTTCGGCGTCCTCCCCCGCCGCCTCGGTGATGCCTTCGAGGATGGACACCACGCGGTGAGCGTTCACCGTCGAGCTGCCCCCGCCCTGGTGGGGCGTGGCGGCCGCGAGTTCTCCGATCACGGCGATCCGCTTCGGTCGGCCGAGTGGCAGGGCGCCGTCATTGGTGAGCAGCACCATCGCCTCGGTGGCGACTCGTCGTGCCAGGGCACGGTCGACGTCCCTTTCGTCGGCCCGATCGGGTCCGGCGGGTCGGTCGGGGACGCCGGTGCGCTCCATGAGGGTGAGGAGGTGGGAGACCTTACGGTCGATGTCGGCCATGGTGATCTCGCCGGCGTCGAGTGCCTGGCGAATGGCATCGGGAGCGAGCCACCGACCGGGTCCCGGCATTTCGAGGTCGAGCCCGGACGACATCACGCCCGGCCCGTAGGTGCCGTACCAGTCGGAGATGATCGCGCCGTCGAACCCGAACTCACCTCGAAGCACATCGTCGAGGAGGGGGTGCTCCGACGCCGTGGTCCCGTTGATCTGGTTGTAGGCCGACATGGCCGACCAGGGAGACGCTTCTGCGACGGCGATCCGGAACGGCTCCAGGTAGACCTCGCGCAGTGCACGCTCGTCGACCTCGGCGTCGATGCTGAATCGCTCGTGCTCCTGGTCGTTGCACACGAAGTGCTTGATGCAGGCGGCGATGCCCTCCGATTGGATGCCGCGAATCCAGGCTGCCGCGAGCTTGCCCGACAATACGGGATCCTCCGAGTAGCACTCGAAGTTGCGTCCGGCAGTCGGTGCGCGGGGGATGTTGACGGTGGGACCCAGGAGGACGTGTGCGCCCTTGGTCCGGGTTTCGTGGGCGAGGGCTCGCCCTACGTCTTCGATGAGTTCCGGATTCCACGTCGCACCCATGGCGGCGCCGATCGGAAAGCTGGTGGACGTCGGGCCGTGGTTGCCGTCGGCGCCTCGGGCGCCGTTTGGGCCGTCCGTCACCTTCATGGACCCGAGGCCGATCCGGTCGACGGGAACGGTGGACCACAGGTCTCGGCCGGCAACCAGCGCGATCTTTTCGTCGTCGGTCAACGCGGCGAGCGTTGCGTCGGTCCAATCACTCATGCGGCTTCTCCTCGATCGTGAACCGAACGGCTTCGACTGACCCGGTCCGGTCCAGGATCTGGCGCGACGTGTCGGCATC
>JBFKPQ010000260.1:0-2852 GCA_041628225.1 Acidimicrobiia bacterium
GTCAGGTCGGTGGAGCGGACGGTCTCACCGATGGTGCGGGCTACCGCCTGGAGCGCATCGTCTCCTGCGGCGTGCCCCAGGGTGTCGTTGATGGTCTTGAAGTCGTCGAGATCGAAGGTGGCCACGGTGAGCGGCTCGCCGGTCCGGCGAACCCGCGCAAATTCGCGTTCGGCCAGTTCGGTGAACGCCCGCCGGTTGAGGAGACTCGTGAGGGGGTCGGTGCGGGACAGCTCGGTCTGGCGAGCCAGCAGAACGCGCAATCCGACCAGGAGCAACGCGATCGTGATGAAGAACGCGACTCGGATGAGTGCGTTCCAGGCCGGCACGACCCATGGGCGTTCGGCTCCGGTCGTGTAGTCGATGACGAACCAGATGAAGGCCGCCAGGACCGATGAGCCGACCGCCGCTCGCTTCCCGAACCGCCAGGCCAGCGCCGAAACCGGGAGCGCATAGAAGAACGAAAAGGCGATGTCGGGTCCGGTGATCACGTCGATGACGGCAACCACGATGCCTCCCGCGACGACGGCGGCTGCAAGCCGGGCGACGCCGACCGATTCGATGCGCTGTCCCAGCCGTTCGAGCATCAGGAATGATCGGCGCCGATCCGGCTCCAGTTGAGGTGGTTGGTGGGGAAAACCCCACCATGAAGGTCCCAGGCAGCGCCGTGGCGAGCCGCGTCCCCGGTCCATACGGTTGTGGCAGGATCGCAAGGAGCACACATGACGAACGACGGAGCCACACTCCAAAGCATCGCCGAGTGGTATCGCCCGCTGGCCGACACCACGACGTGGCGTCGGCTCGCCTACCTCGGGTCGACGTTTCCGACGGGCCAGTTCTGGTTCGTGGTCACCATCACGCTCGCCGCGGTCGGCTTCGGGACGATCGTCGTGTGGATCGGCCTGCCGATCCTGGCGTCCCTTCCGCTGCTGTGGCGAGTCGGAGCGTCGGTCGAGCGGACGCTTGCCGGCGTGCTGGCCGACTCGCCGATCGCCGAGCCGTACCAACAACCCGAAGGCGGGGGAGTGATCGCCTCGGCGCGACGGCGGTTCCGGGACCCGGCCACACTGCGCGACGCCGCCTGGTTGCTCCTGCTGTTCCCCATCGGGATCGGATGGCTCGTGTTCGTGTCCGTGGTGTGGGCGTGGCCGATCGCCATGATCGTGGCGCCGTTCTGGTACGGGTCGGGACATGTCCAGGTCGGGTGGTGGCACATCGACGGACCGATCGAAGCGACGTTCGCCACCGTCGTCGGACTGGCGGTTCTGCCGCTGGCGCCGCGCCTGACGGTGGCGGGCGCCAATCTCCACGCCGCGCTGGCTTCGGGGCTGTTGGGACCGAGCCGGACCGCCGAACTGGAAGGCGCGGTCAAGACGCTCGAGGTGCGAACGCAGAAGAATGTCGAGTCGGCGGAAATGGACCGCCGACGCATCGAACGCGATCTCCACGACGGCGCGCAGCAGCGTCTGGTGGCACTCGCCATGGAGTTGGGACGTGCCAGGGAGAAGTTCGATCAGGACCCCGAAGCGGCGCGCGGGCTCGTCGACGCCGCGCACGGGAACGCCAAGCTCGCCCTCGAGGAGCTGCGCGACCTGGCCCGCGGCATCCATCCGGCGGTGCTCTCCGACCGCGGTCTCGACCCGGCCCTCTCGGCCCTCGCAGGACGTTCGCCGATCCCCGTGCAGGTCACGTTCCGGGTGGACCGGCGCCTGCCGGCCGTCGTCGAGTCGGCGGCCTACTTCGTGGTGTCCGAAGCCCTCGCCAACGCGGGAAAGCATTCACTCGCCTCCATCGTGGCGGTCGACGTCGATGAGGTGGACGGCGAGGTCGTCGTCGAAGTCATGGACGACGGTGTGGGCGGTGCGGTGGCGACCGGCCGGGGGCTGTCGGGATTGGCCGACCGCGTCGAGGGTCTCGGCGGTCGATTCGAGGTCCTCAGCCCGACCGGCGGTCCTACGTTGATACGGGCGGTTCTGCCGTGCGGATAGTCATCGGCGAGGACTCGGTGCTGTTGCGCGAAGGGCTGCGCCGGCTGCTGGAGGACGCCGGGCATGACGTGGTGGGTTTGGCCGGCGACGCCATCGAACTTCAGGAGGCGGTGACGGCCACCGACCCTGATCTCGCCATCGTGGATGTTCGGATGCCTCCGACCTTCACGGACGAGGGACTACGCACCGCGGTGGATCTTCGTCGGGCTCGTCCTACGCTGGCCATCGTCGTGTTGTCGCAATACGTCGAGGAGCGGTACGCCCTGGAACTCATCGCCGACAACACGGCCCGCGTCGCCTATCTGTTGAAGGATCGGGTCGCCGACGTGGCGGAGTTCCTTGCGACGCTCGAATCGGTGGCGGCGGGCGGAACGGCCATCGACGCCGAAGTCGTGTCGCAGTTGGTCAAACGCCGTCGCAGCTCGTCGGTGCTCGACCGTCTCACCGCCCGCGAGATGGATGTTCTCGAACTGATGGCCTCGGGCCGGTCCAACTCGGCGATCGCCGCCCACCTGGACATCTCTCTGGGAGGCGTTGAGAAGCATGTGTCCAACGTCTTCGCCAAGCTCGATCTGCTTCCGGCGGCCGAGGACCACCGGCGCGTCCTTGCCGTGTTGGAGTTCCTTGGCCGCTGAGACGGCGATTGTCGGGTCCCGCGGTTCGGTCCTGGCCCACGGCCCGAACCGGAACCTCTAGGGTCCTCCGGACATGGAACTCGGTATCACCACGTTTGCCGAGGTCATCCCCGACGCGACCGGGGAGACCATCGACCCAGGGGAGCGCCTGCGCCAGGTCGTCGACGAAGCGGTCCTTGCCGACCAGGTGGGCCTCGACGTCTACGGCGTCGGGGAGCACCACCGCCCCGAC
>JBFKPQ010000261.1:0-2798 GCA_041628225.1 Acidimicrobiia bacterium
AGACACCACACTGGAATTGGCTCGCAGACCCCTCGACCGAGGTGGCACCGCCAGCGTGGTGATCCTGATCACGGCACGCGTGCAGCGCGACATCGAGGCGTTCGCCGCCG
Source organism: Acidimicrobiia bacterium (assembly GCA_041628225.1). Taxonomy (GTDB): domain Bacteria; phylum Actinomycetota; class Acidimicrobiia; order Spongiisociales; family JAENVV01; genus JBFKPQ01. The sequence continues at coordinate 111 of JBFKPQ010000261.1, forward strand.
CGGAAGACCTGTGGAGGGGGGACGCGGAAGCGCTGGCACTCGACCAGTTCCGGGCTCGGTGTCGTGCGGCACTCGGCGACGAAGCGCGTATCGCGGTGTCCTTCGGTGCACCCGGGAGCAACCTGGTCAGGTATGTCACATCTGACACCACGGCCATCGCCATTCCCACCACCTTGGTCCACGAGCGCCTCGTGGAACGGCTTGCGGCATACAGCGGTCGGGCCGTGATCGTGGCCCCGGCCAGGTACGCGCCAGCGGCGGCGTAATCGGGGTCGGTCGGTGCTGTGCGATCAGCGCACCTTTGTCCGACGACCGCTGACGAGCATGCCTCGCCCGTCCGGGCCTGGCGTTCGTGGCGACGGGCTGGATTCGCCGACCGACGTCACGACGTGACATCACGCCGCTCGAACACGATGGCGGAGCCGACCAACCCGGCGACTGCCATCGTCAAGCCGAGGGCCAAAGCAGGTCGGTAGCTCAGGTCGGAGGTTCCGCCCGCACCGATCGCTCCGATGATCGAGCCGGGCAAGTACGTAGTTGCCTGGTCTAGTGCCAGGGTGATCATGCCCTCGAATGCGAGCAACGTTGGCCCAGCCCTCCACGGTGGTTCCGGACCACACCGACCGAACGGATCGAAATCGGTCCATTCGGTGCTTACAACCTGCCTTTGCTCAGCATGTACCCCCACAGGTGGAGGCCGAGCAACATCGCCCAGATCCCGCCGACCGTCGGAGCCCACCCGAACTCCGGTTCGCCGACGATGCGGTCTGCGAGCCAGAAGATCAGATTGCACACGATGAAGGCTCGGACATGACTGAGCACGAATCGTCGCTCTGCCAGCAGTTCCATCTTCGTCTCCCTCATCTGGCCACCGACCCCGGAAAGGACCGTGGCTCTGATCACCTCGAGTATCGCCGACATTCGGCCGACGGCGGCTGGGCTTGGCGGTTGCCACCGGCCGCTTGGCGGTCGGGCACGGCGCCACCACTGTGAAATCGGGCCGCATCTAGCACGACAGACCGCCATGATTGGCCCATGCGCACCCAAATCGAGACTTGGACCCGCGCCCAACTCGCCGGCCTCGGAATCGAATCCCGAGGCCCCGTGCGAACGGTCGAAGATCGGCCGTGGGCCTACGTCGGCTTCGTGGATACCTCCCACGGTCGCATCTGGTGTAAGGCTCCTGGAGCAGGCTTTCGTTTCGAAGCGGCATTGATCGAAACGCTGTCGACATCGGCATCCGATCACCTCCTTTGCCCTCTGGTCGCCGATCGCCGGACCGGGTGGTTCCTCGCCTACGATGGCGGCCCAACGGTGCAGGCTGTCGGTGGGGCATCCGACGACCTCGGAAGGATCTTTCGCCGGATCCAACGCGCGTCGGCTGAACTCGTCGAACCTCTGTTGGCGGCCGGAGTACCCGACCGACGACCCTTCCGCCTCCTCCCGATCTTCGACCAGCTCACGTCACACAGCTGGCCGAACGGAGCCGGCCTGCGCGCCCAACGACATCGCGACCTGTTCACCCAACTCGTCGAACGCCTGACCGCGGACGAAGCGGTCGGCCTCGTCAACCACGACCTCAAGCCGGAACATGCCTTCGCAGGCCCGCCCCTGAAGATCTTCGACTGGGGCGATTCCGTCGTCGGCCATCCGTTGTCGATGCGGCTGGCGATGGAGCTGAATCTCGACCCCACGCGGCGAGCGCCTGGGAGCCACGTGGAGGAGTTGTTCGATATCTGGTCGTGCGACCCGCAGTCCGACGTCGCTCAGGCTGCCTTCGTCGTCGAGCATCTCCTCAAGGTCGATGTGTGGATGCGCAATCCAGCGGCAATCGCCCTTCATCCGAAGGTCGCCCCCTACTGGATGAGCGAATTGGCCAGTCTCCTCGAGGACGCCTGACGTCACCGCCCGAGGATCACGGCGCTGTACGGCCCGACGTCGACCGACAGGGAGGCGGGCATGCCATGCAACGGCTCGGTCTCGGCTGTGTACTCGACTGCCCCGCTTCCGGAGTTGTCGGCGTGATAGACGGGTGCATCCGAGTCGAAGACCACACGCCAATGACCGGGGGCCGGAACTCCGAGTCGAAAACCCCGAGCGGCCTCCGAGCGGAAGTTGCACACGACCACGACATCGTCTCCCGGCCCACCGTGCGCCCAGCGGTGGAACGCCACCAGTTTCGCTCGATCGTCGACGTGATGAACGTTGATGTGATGCCCGGTCAACCCGTGCGTCCCACCGTCGAGGTTGCGCCGCAAGGCGATGAGATCCCGGTAGAGGCGGACCGTGCCGGTTTCGCGGTCGAGCAGCGACCAGTCCACGGGATCGTCGTCGGAGAACCATCGGTCTTCGAGCAGCTCCTGACCTTGGAAGATCATCGGTACGCCGGGTGAGGTGAACACGAGGACCGCTCCGAGCGTGGCTCGCTTGCGGGCATGCCACCCCGCCGCGTTGCCCGGCCAGATCTCCTCTGGAAGCCGGGCACTGCCGTTGGCGACTTCATCGTGCGACTCGGTGTAGATCACCCGGTCGAATGCGTTGGGCCCGTGGGTGATCGCGGCGGCGACGGCCGCCATGTCGCGGTGGTCGTCGCCTTGTTCGATGAGGGCAGCACGAATCGGGTGCACGAACGACGCAGCCCATTGCGTGTCGAATCCTGCTCCCCCGTCGTCGGTCGGACGGGTGATC
>JBFKPQ010000262.1:0-2786 GCA_041628225.1 Acidimicrobiia bacterium
CGGGTCCGATCGCAGCCGGTAGCCCATGGCGTATACGTCTCGCCAGAGACGTTCTGTGGCGTGTGGATCCCGTCCCAGGAGCTTGCGCTCGAACACATCGGCGATCATCGACTCGATCGTCGCTCCGGCGAACGGCAGCGAGTAGACCTCGCCGACGCCCTCGATGCCGTCGTGCGTGGTGACGATGACGAAGGCGAAGTGGCCTCCGCCGTAGCTCGGCGGAGGGTTCTCGACGATCATCACTTCGAGGTCGGCGACCTTCATCCGGTCATCTCCACCACGGTCCGTGACGCGTGCCGGCGGGCATGGGCCACGGCCTCATTGAGCGACTCGAATGGGAAGATCGCTCCGATCAGCTCGCCGAGCAGCAAGGTCCCGCTCGTGTAGCGGCTCACGAGTTCGGCGATGTCTCTGCGAAGATCGGCCGATCCCATACGCGATCCCAGTACGCGCCTTCCCGAATAGGCGAACTCGCTCATGTCGAACGCCGCGGTCTCTCCGCCGGCCGCCATACCCACGATCACCATGGTTCCGCCGCGGCGAGTGAGTGCCAGCGCCGTCTCGATCACCGACGACCTGCCCACTGCCACCAACACGTAGTCGGCGCCCCATCCGTCGGTCTCGACGCCGACGGCGCCGGCCACATCGACGGCCGTCGGATCGTAGGCGTGCGTCGCGCCCGCCTTCATGGCCAATGCCCGCTGGTTGGCATCCGGATCGACCGCCACGATGGTCGTGGCGCCGGCCGCCACCGCGCCCTGCACACAGTTCACGCCGACGCCCCCGACGCCGATCACGACCACCGAGGAGCCCGGCATGACGCGGGCGGTGTTCGTCACCGCCCCGAAACCCGTCAACACGCCACACGCCAGCAGCGAAGCCTCGGGCCACGGAAACGCAGGCGGGATGACGGCGATCTGGGATTCGTGTACGAGGACCTGTTCGGCGAATCCGGCCACGCCGATCCCCCGCGCCACCCGTCCTCCGGCGGAGTCTGTCAGGGCGTCGGCCGGACCGAGGTCGGTCGCACACATCCAGGTTTCACCCAGCTGGCACGCCCGGCAGCCACCGCAGGCGCTCAACAGGGACACGACCACGTGATCCCCCGGCGATACGGACTCGACTCCGCGCCCAACCGATTCGACCACTCCGGCAGCTTCATGGCCATAGACGACGGGCGTATCGTCACCCCAGGCCCCGTCCATGGCGTGGAGATCAGATCCGCAGATCGCGACCGCGCGTACCTGTACCTTGACCTCCGCCGGTCCGGGATCGCCCAGCTTCAAGTCCTCGATCGACAGCGGAGCACCGACCGCCCGCAATACACCGGCTCTCACCGGCTCGACGCTACCACTCAGACGCCGGACCAGAGTTCGATACCGCCACCTCCTACGGTGAAGACCACCGCCGCCATGGCGAAGATCATCAGGTCGTATTCCCACCCTCCCGACGCGGCCCAGTACGGGCTCTTCCAACGGAAGATGTGGAATGTCATGGACCCGAGCATGGTGCCCATGATCACGAGGGCTGCTACCTGCGTGAACATGCCCAACGCGAATCCGACCGCCCCCGCCAACTCGGCGGTGATCAAACCCCACGCGATCGGCACGGAGAGCCCGTTGTGTTCGGCAAAGGCCGGGACGTCCTTCAGCTTGTTTCGAACCGCCACGAAGAAGACGATGGCGACCACCAGCCGCACGAGCAACAGCGGAACGGCCTCGAAGTCGCGCACGGCCACCATCCCTTCACTCAGAATCTCGAACATGTGAACTCCTCTCTCATGTCGGGTACAACGCATGCGGGATCAGCGGCTCGAGAAGATTGTCGGCGACATGACAATCGCTAACGTTTCGGGGATGCCGCCGCTCGCCCGACTCCTCGAACTCCCCCGCACGACGTTGGGCGCATGGCCGACGCCTCTCCATCGCCTGGATCGACTCGGTCGAGTGTTGGGTTGTGAGATCTGGGCGAAGCGCGACGACGTACAGGGCGTCGCGCTGGCGGGCAACAAGGTCCGCAAGTTCGAGCTCGCCATCGGAGAGGCACGACAGCGCGACGCCACGACGCTCGTCACCGGCGGCGCCATCCAGTCCAACTCGGCGCGTACGGGCGCCGCAGCCGCGGCCGCCACCGGAATGGACGCCGTCTTGCTCCTCGCGGGCCGCCGGCTGGAACCGGCAGCCGGGAACCTATTGCTGGACGAGTTGGTCGGGGCGGAACTGCACTTCGTCGACGATCTCGACTGGGACGGCCTCAACGAGCAGCTGGCATCCTTGGCCGACCGGGTGCGTTCTGGGGGTGGGAACCCATACGTCGCTCCGGTCGGCTGCTCATCGCCGACCGGCACGCTGGGCTTTGCGCTCGGGTTTCTCGAGCTGCACGAGCAACTGTCCGACCTCGATCTCGACCCCGAGGCCATCGTGCATGCGTCGACGTCGGGCGGCACCCATGCCGGGCTCCTCGTCGGCAGAGCGCTCACCGGCCGGCGCGTCCGCATCATCGGCATCGATGCCGCCGCGATGTACGCCGACGTTCCCGCCGAGCTCGCTGCGCTGGCCGCCGCGGCCGGGGAGCGAATCGGTCTGGACCATGTGGGAGACGACGTCGACGTGAGATTCGATCAACTCGGCGACGGCTACGCCATCGCCAACGACGCGACCAGACGCGCCATACGCCTCTTCGCTCGGACCGAAGCCATCATCTGCGACCCGATCTACTCCGGCAAGGGTGCGGCCGGGCTCATCGACCTGATCGAGCGACGCGAACTGCGCGGGCCGGTGGTGTTC
>JBFKPQ010000263.1:0-2785 GCA_041628225.1 Acidimicrobiia bacterium
ACCGACGCAGCCGCACTGCTCGACGCGTTCGGGAGTCTGCGGTCGTACCCGCTGTGGGATGGCTACCGAGGCCTGCGACGCGCTGCCATCGAGGTTGCCGTCGACGTGATCGTGCGGCTGGGAGAAGTGGCTGTCGAAGAGGGTTGGGAACTCGAGATCAACCCTCTGCTCATGACCGCTGACGACGTGTGGATCGCCGACGTCTTGATGAAGGAGCTGAGATGACCCTGATCGTTGACCGGGACCCGCCGATCCTCACCGTGACCATCGACCGACCCAAGGCCAACGCCATCGACGCCGACCTGAGTCGTCGGATGGGGGAGGTGTTCCAGTCATTCCGCGACGATCCCGATCTGCGGGTGGCCATCCTCACCGGGGCGGGAGAGCGGTTCTTCACGGCCGGGTGGGACCTCGAGGCCGCGGCCGGTGGTGAAGCGTACGAGTCCGACTACGGGCCGGGAGGATTCGGCGGATTCCCCGAATTGCCGGACCTTCGCAAGCCCGTCATCGTCGCCGTCAACGGGATGGCGGTCGGCGGCGGCTTCGAGATGGTGCTCGCCGCCCATCTCGTCGTCGCCGCGGATCATGCCCAGTTCCTGATGCCCGAGACCCGGGTGGGCATCATCCCCGACGTCGGGTCCGTGCGGCTGCCGAAGGTCCTGCCGCGGGCCCTGGCCTTCGAGGTGCTGTTCGGCGGCCGCCGTCTGACGGCTGCCGAAGCCGAACGGCACGGCCTCGTGAACCGGGTCGTGCCGGCGGCCGACCTGATGGACGCGGCCCGGTCGCTGGCGGAAGAAGTGGTGGCGGCAGCGCCGCTGGCGGTGGCGGCGATCATCGACGTGGCCACTCGCTCGGAGAGTCGGTCCGTAGCCGATGCCCTCTCGCACTTGCGGTCGGGCGATGTGGCGTCGTATGAGCGGATGCTCGCGTCCGAAGACGCGCAGGAAGGGCCGCAGGCGTTCACCGAGAAGCGGCCGCCCCGCTGGCGGGGCCGCTAGAGGATCTTCTCCATGAAGACCCAGTGGCGTTGGAACTCGGCCGGGATCTCGCTGCCCGGGTAGGCGTCGATCTCGACGAACCCGGCCGACTGATAGAGCGAGTGGGCCTCGGTCATGAACTGGACGCTGTCGAGGCGGAGACGCCCGTAGCCGGCCCGGCGAGCGGCGGCGGTCAGATCGTCGAGCATTCGGCGTCCGACACCGGCTCGCCGGCCGCGCGGTCGCACATACATGCGCTTGATCTCACCGATGTCACCCGCGAGGTGCTTGAGGCAGGCGCACCCGAGTAGGTCGTCGTCGAAGGCCAGTAACAAGCGGCCCACCGGCGGAGCGAACCCGTCGAGCGAGGCCAGCGCCTCGTCCTGTAGGCGGCCGATGTCGAGGGCGACGTCGTACCGCGCGGTCAATTCTCGGTCCGCCCACACGAGGTACTCCCAGAACAGGTCGGCGATGGCCTGCCGGTCGGCGATCAGGTCGGCTTGGCGGATCGTGAACACGGCGCATCACGGTAGTGGGCTCGCCTTTGACACCGCCCGATCGGGGCGGCGATACTCGCTGCACACCGACATCCCGGGAGCGCATCGATGGCAACCATGTATTACGAGAAGGACACGGACCCGAGCATCATCTCCAGCAAGACCGTCGCCGTGCTGGGCTTCGGCAGCCAGGGCCACGCCCACGCGATGAACATGCACGAGTCGGGTGTCGACGTGGTGGTCGGCCTGCGCGAAGGATCTGCCAGCCGTACTCGGGTTGAGGAAGCCGGACTGCGGGTCCTGCCTCCCGCCGAAGCGGTCCGGGCCGCCGACGTGGTCATGGTGCTCGTGCCCGACCAGTTCCAGGCCGAGCTGTTCGCCAAGGAGATCCTCCCGAACCTCGAGCCGGGTAACGCCCTCATGTTCGCCCACGGCTTCAACATCCACTTCGGGGAGATCGAGCCGCCGGAGTTCGTCGACGTGCTCATGGTCGCCCCGAAGGGTCCGGGACATCTCGTGCGACGCACCTACACGGAGGGTTCCGGCGTGCCATGCCTGATCGCGGTCCACCAGGACGCGACGGGATCCGCTCACGCTCTGGGCCTGTCGTATGCGGCGGCCATCGGCGGCGCGCGGGCCGGGGTGCTCGAGACGACGTTCAAAGAGGAGACCGAGACCGACCTCTTCGGCGAGCAGGTGATCCTGTGCGGCGGCGTGTCGGAGATGATCAAGGCTGCCTTCACGACGCTCGTCGACGCGGGCTACCAGCCGGAATCAGCCTATTTCGAGACGCTGCACGAGCTGAAGCTCATCGTGGATCTGCTGTACGAAGGCGGGCTGTCGTGGATGCGTTACTCGATCTCCGATACCGCCGAATACGGCGACTACACGCGGGGTCCGCGCGTCGTCACGCCCGAGACCCGCGAAGTCATGCAGCAGATCCTCGGGGAGATCCAGTCGGGCGACTTCGCCAGGGAGTTCATCGCCGAGACCCGCGGCGGCTCGACGAACCTGCTCGCCCGAAGGGCCGAAGAGCAGGACCACCCGATCGAAGCGGTCGGGCGCAAGTTGCGCAACATGATGCCGTTCTTGACGCCTCGCACGCCGGGGGCGGAGTAGAACCTCGGCGCCATGCAGATCGGCATCCTGTCCCGTAACCCGCGCCTGTACTCCACCTCACGGCTCGTGGAGGCGGCGCGCGAGCGCGGTCACCACGTTGCGGTGGTCGACTATCTCCGCTGCTACATGGACATCACGTCGGCGGCGCCGGAAGTCCGCCTGTTGGGCCGAGCGCTCGACTTCGATGCCATC
>JBFKPQ010000264.1:0-2785 GCA_041628225.1 Acidimicrobiia bacterium
ACCACACCGTCGGCGTGATCGATCTGGCCGAGCATCGTCTGCTGGAGGTCGCTCTCGAACACGGAGGAGCGCCCGAGGTCGTACCGGAGTTCGGCTCTCGTGTTGGATCGGTTGGCATGCTGGCCACCGGGTCCGCCGGACGGCCCGAAGGTCCAGTCCAACTCCGCCGCCGGGATGACGTGCCGGTCGCCCACGGGGAGGTCGTCGGTCACAGCCGCTCCTCGAACAGTGCGGCTGCCAGGCGGCGCGACGGCTTACCGATCGACGTGCGAGGCAGGTCGTCGACGGTGAGCCACCGTGTGGGGATCTTGAAGCCTGCGAGCCCCGATCGAGCCGCTTGGGCCACCGCGGCCGGTTCGGCGTCACCCACCAACAGCGCGGCCACCCGCTGACCCCAGGCCGGATCGTCCACACCGAGCACGAGGACGTCACGCACCCCGGGCACCGAGCGGAGTACTGCCTCGACTTCGTCGGGCATCACGTTCTCGCCACCGGTGATGATCAGGTCATCCTTTCGTCCGAGCACCCGGAACGCTCCGTCTCCCAGCCACTCGCCGACGTCTCCCGTGGCCAACCACTCGTCCGGGGCGCGCCGGTGGCCGTCGATCCACCGTTCGGCCACCATCGGACCGCGGACCAGGATCTCGCCGTCGGGAGCGATGTCGACTTCGGCTCCCGGGATCGGCATCACCTGCCGCGCGCCCACCTCGGCGGCCGTGGCGATCTGCGAACCGGCCTCGGTCATGCCGTACGTTGACAGCACCGGGAGTCCGGCACGCACGGCTCGGTCGACGAGCGGTTGGGGGGTCGAGCCACCTCCGACGAGAAGGGCCCGCAACCCGTCGTATGGCCCCGGGTCTGCCTCCAGCACGGTCCGCAACGACGCCGCGACGAGCGAACCGAGCGTGACCTCCCGGAGGGTGGCAGCCACCGCGTCCGCCTGGAACCGTTCGTGCAGCACCAGCTCCGACCGGCACCACAGCGAGCGCAGGACGATCGACATTCCGCCGACGTGGAAGAGCGGCAGGACACACAGCCAACGGTCGTCCGACGTGTGCCGGAGGTGGTCGGCCGAGGCCGAGACCGCAGCCGCCAGGTTCCCCCAGGTGAGCACGACCCCCCGTGGAGCACCCTGCGAACCGGACGTGAACACGACGAGCGCCGCGTCCGCAGGATCGTGCTCGGTTCCCGGTCGAGGGGCACCAGAGCCACCACCTTCGGCGACCCCGACGGCACCGGAAGCTCCGAGTTGCGCCTCGACCTCTGCCCGGGTCAACCGCGTGTTGACGAGCTGGCACGCCGCACCCACTCGCCAGAGGGCCAGCACGGTGACGATCGACTCGAGCGTGTTGTCGGCGAGGACGGCCACGACGTCGCCGGGGGCGAAGGCCGCACCGCCGGCGCGCCGCGCCACGAGGTCCTCGACGTCGGCGTACGTCCACACCTGCCCACCGGCCGTCACGAACGGTGCGTCAGGCGCGGCTCGGGCGGCAGCCGACAGCCAGTCTTCGATCACGGCTCTACAGTATCGACGTCGCCGCCGAAGGAAGCGCCATGGTCTCCGCACTGTTCGATCCCGAAGCCTGGAACGAGGTTCCCGGGTTCGACTTCACCGACATCACGTATCACCGGGCCGTCGATCAGGGCACCGTCCGGGTGGCGTTCGACCGACCCGAGGTCCGCAACGCCTTTCGGCCGCACACGGTCGACGAGTTGTACCGGGCACTCGACCACGCCCGCATGACGCCCGACGTCGGCGTCGTCCTCATCACCGGCAACGGCCCCTCCCCCAAGGACGACGGCTGGGCCTTCTGCTCGGGCGGCGACCAGCGGATCCGTGGACGCGACGGCTACCAGTACGAAGGGTCCGAGGGCATCGATCCGGCCCGCCTCGGCCGGCTCCACATCCTCGAGGTGCAACGGCTCATCCGGTTTATGCCCAAAGCCGTCATCGCAGTCGTGCCCGGCTGGGCGGCGGGCGGCGGACACAGCCTCCACGTCGTGTGCGACCTGACGCTGGCGAGCCGCCAACACGCCGTGTTCAAACAGACCGACGCCGACGTCGCCTCGTTCGACGGAGGCTACGGATCGGCGCTCCTGGCCCGGCAGGTCGGCCAGAAGTTCGCACGTCAGATCTTTTTCATCGGCGGCGACCACACGGCCGACGACGCCCATCACATGGGCATGGTGAACGCAGTCGTCGACCACGAAGATCTCGAAAAGGTGGCCCTGGAGTGGGCGGCCGCGATCAACGCCAAGAGCCCGACCGCCATCCGCATGCTCAAGTACGCCTTCAATCTCCCCGACGACGGCCTCGTGGGTCAGCAGCTGTTCGCGGGCGAAGCCACTCGCCTGGCGTACGGCACCGCCGAAGCCCAAGAGGGACGCGACGCTTTCTTGGACAAGCGCGACCAGGACTACACCCGCTTTCCGTGGCACTTCTGACGCGTCCGTGGATCCTCGCCGCCCGGCTTCCGACCCTCTGGGCGGCGGTGGCGCCGGTCGCCGTGGGTGGCGGTCTGGCGGCAGGCGACGGGGTCTTTCGGCTCGACGCCTTTGGATCTGCCCTCGTGGGCGCCCTTGCCATCCAGGTGGCCGCCAACTTCGCCAACGACGCCTCGGATGCCGCCCGCGGCGCCGACACCGACCGAGTCGGACCCACGCGCGTCGTCGCTTCGGGCCTGCTGTCCGCGCAGCAGGTCTGGCGCGCCACGATGGTGGCGTTCGGCGTCGCCGCCCTGGCCGGCGCGTACCTCATTGCGATCGCGGGATGGGTGATCGCCGT
>JBFKPQ010000265.1:0-2781 GCA_041628225.1 Acidimicrobiia bacterium
CACGACTCGGAGCCGACGTGGTGCTCGTCTCCAGTTCCTCCCTGCCCGATCCGCCCGGGGTGAAGGTCGTTCCCGTCGAGACGGCCGCCGAGATGGCAGCAGCCACGTGGGCGGAAGCCGGACACGCCGATGCTGTCATCCTGGCTGCAGCCGTCGCAGATTTTCGTCCCGCCCAGCCCCACGACCGCAAGCTGCGCCGTGTCGATGGGATTCCCGAGGTCGTCTTCGAGCCGACCCCCAACATTCTCGAAGGGGTGGCCGCCATGGACCCCCGCCCCCTGCTTGTCGGGTTCGCCGCTCAGACCGGTGCGCTCGACGACGCCATCCGCAAGGCGACGACCTACGGTGTCGATCTGCTGGTGGCGAACGACGTCTCCGCCGCCGGCAGCGGCTTCGGTACCGATACGAACCAGGTCACCGTGTTCTCGCCGGACGGATCGAGTGCCGAGTGGCCGATCCTTCCCAAGACCGAGGTGGCGGACCGCCTGCTCGGCCTGATCGTCGAGCGACTGCGCGACCGCGCACTTCCCGTCTGACCGCCCGTATACTCGCCGCCATGCGCCGCTGGTACTTCACGTCCGAGTCCGTCACGGAAGGTCACCCCGACAAGGTGGCCGACCGCATCTCTGACGCCGTTCTCGACGCGGTGTTGGCCGCCGATCCGGAGGGTCGGGTGGCCTGCGAGACCCTCGTCACCTCCCGGTTGGTGGTGCTGGCGGGGGAACTCCGCACCTCCGTCGACGTCGACTTCGAGAACGCGGCGCGCTGGGCGATTCACGAGATCGGTTACGTCGACGACCCGGAGTTCTCGGCCGATACCGTCGAGGTGCAGGTGGTGGCGCACCGTCAGAGTGCCGACATCGCCGGAGGCGTCGACCGCTCGTGGGAGGCGCGCAAGGGCTCCGACGATGCACTCGACCAACTCGGCGCCGGCGACCAGGGCCTCATGTTCGGGTACGCGACGAACGAGACCGACGCACTCATGCCCGCTCCGATCCACTACGCCCACGCCATCGCGCGGACGCTGGCCGACGTTCGTAAGGCCGGCACCCTCCCGTACCTGCGGCCGGACGGCAAGACCCAGATCACGGTGGAGTACGACGGAGAGCGTCCGGTCCGTATCGAGCGCGTGCTCGTCTCCACGCAACACGACCCCTCGGTGGACGGAGCCGACGAGATTCGCGACGAGATCTGGAAGCACGTCGTCGAAGCTTCCATACCCGCCGAGCTTCTCGACGGCAGCGAGTTCATCGTCAATCCGTCCGGTCGGTTCGTGATCGGTGGGCCGCACGGCGATACCGGACTGACGGGGCGCAAGATCATCGTGGACACCTACGGCGGATACGCCCGACATGGTGGGGGAGCGTTCAGCGGCAAGGACCCCACCAAGGTCGACCGCTCGGCGGCCTACGCGGCGCGACACGCCGCCAAGAACGTCGTCGCCGCCGGATTGGCCACGCGGTGCGAACTGCAGGTGTCGTACGCCATCGGGCAAGCCCACCCGTTCTCGCTCTACCTCGACACGTTCGGCACCGAACAGGTGGACCCTCAGAAACTCGAGCACTTGCTCGGCGAGTTCTTCGACTTTCGACCGGCCGCCATCATCGAACGCCTCGGGTTGCGGGCGCCTGTGTTCACACCAACCGCCGCCTACGGCCACTTCGGGCGCAACGAGACCGGATTCACATGGGAGTCGACCGACCAGGCGGCCGAGCTGGCGAAGGCCGCGGAAGCGCTCTGAGAGCCCACGTCGTACCTGACGTTCCGTCGTTCGCCATCGACGGCGGCTTCCGCTACCGCATCCCGGACACGCTGAGCGTCGAGGTGGGCAGCATCGTGCGCATCCCGTTGTCGGGTCGGCGCGTCCGCGGGTACGTGGTCGACATCGACGACGGCGACACCGAAGGCCTGAAGGACGTCGCGGGAGTGACCGGCGACCTGCCCATCTTCGACGAGCGGCTACTGCGGACACTCCAGTGGGCCTCGCGGCACTACGTCGGACCGCTGAGTGCCACACTCGGACGTCCCGCACCCCCCAACGCGCCGCGCCGCCCGGCCCGGGATCTCACCGTCGAACCGGTGGCGGAGCCGCCCGCCGAGAAGGTTCGTGGCCCCGCCACCATCCTGTTGTCGGGCCGTCGACACCGGATCGGACCGATGGTCGAGCGCCTGGCCGGAACGATCGGCGCCGGGCGCTCCGCCATGGTGATCGCACCGACGGAAGTCGAGGTCATGGGCCTCACCGAACATCTCGCCGCCGTGTTCGGCAAGCGTGTGCTGACGGTGACACCGTCCGTTTCGGCCGCCCGGGTGACGACGATCTGGGGTCGCGCCGCCACTCAGCCTGGCCTGATCGTCGTGGGCACCGAACGGCTCTCGTTCTGGCCGGTGACCGACCTCGGTGTCGTCGTCGTCGTCGAAGAGGGGCGACGGGCCATGAAGGCGAAACAGACGCCGACGTTCCACGTGCGTGAGGTGATCAGGAAACGCGCGACGATCGAGGGCTTCGATGCGGTGTTCGTGTCGAGCGTTCCGACGTCGGAACTCGTGGCGGCCGGCGCCCGACTGGTCCGGCCCTCGGCCGACCGGCTCTGGCCCCTCGTCGAGATCGTCGACCGGACCGAAGAGCCGCCGGGCTCCGGAATCGTGACCGACCGCGTCCGCATCGCGCTTCGGGCCGCCGTCGCCCACGAGCAGACGGCGTTCGTCTTCACGCATCTGCGTGGGTACGCCCCTGCCTTCCGCTGCGTCGCGTGCCGGAGTCTCCGCACCTGTCCCACC
>JBFKPQ010000266.1:0-2772 GCA_041628225.1 Acidimicrobiia bacterium
CACTACGCCGAGCAATACGGCGTCGACCTTCCCGTGGAGCGTGTCGTCATGACCTCCGGCGCCTCGGGCGCCTTTGTTCTGGTGCTGCTCGCCGCCTTCGATCATGGCGCGCGCGTCGGTATCACCGATCCCGGCTATGCCGCCTACCGCAACGTCATCGCCTCGCTCGGGCTCGAAGCGGTCGGCATCCGGGTCGGTCCTCGCAACCGATACGTTCCGACACCGGCCGACATCGAGGCGTCCGGGCCACTCGACGGCCTCGTGACCGCCAGCCCATCGAATCCAACGGGAACGGTGTTCACATTGGACGAGCAGGAGGCCATCGTGGACGCGTGCGACCGCCTGGGGATCCAGCTCATCGCCGACGAGATCTACCACGGCATCACCTATGCGGGACCGGCGCCGACGGCGCTGGCCGCCACCGATCGCGCCGTCGTCGTTCAGTCCTTTTCGAAGTACTACTCGATGACCGGCTGGCGCCTCGGATGGCTGGTGGCCCCCGACGAATTGGTGCGACCGATCGAGCGGCTCGCCCAGAACCTGTTCATCTGTCCACCCACGCTGGCGCAGTTGGCCGCGCTCGAGGCGTTCGACAGCACCGACGAACTAGAGGCGAACGTCGCCAGGTACCGGACCGGGCGAGCCGTGCTGCTCGAAGGCCTCCGGCGCATTGGTCTCATCGAGTTCGCGCCTCCGGATGGGGCGTTCTATGTGTGGGTCGATGTCTCGGCGCTGGGTATCGACAGTCAGGAGCTGTGCCGGAGGTGGCTGTCCGAGACGGGTGTGGCTGTCACCCCTGGGATCGATTTCGATCCGATCGAAGGACATCGGTTCGTCCGCTTCTCGTACTCGGAGGCGGTCGACGACATCGCCGAAGCCATGGCACGACTCGAGCGCTGGATGGCTCGGTTTGCCTCGAGCGGCGGCTGATACACTCGTGCTCCGCACGCCCTCGTAGCTCAGGGGATAGAGCACCGGCCTCCGGAGCCGGGTGCGCAGGTTCGAATCCTGCCGAGGGCGCCACTCCTCACTGCGCCGCCTGGATCAGGCGAGCTGTCCCGTCCTGCACCAGATAGCCGCGCCCTGGTGGCATGTGCCCGGCCCCCTTCGGTAGACGGACCCCCAGCAGGTCTCCAGCCCCGTCGCGCGGCTGGAGGAGGACCCCCAATCGGCTCTGAAGAACGCGACGCGTCCAATGCGTGTACAAGCCCGCCGCGTCTTCCATGCGGATGCCGGCCAGGAACGTGACCGGCACCCGGCGGCTGCGGATGACGTCGTCGAAGCCGTCGACCATCTCGGCGTCGTCCACCACGACGACCACCGGGTGTTCGGCGGCTGCGAGTCCGCGCGCCAGGTCTGCGGTGGCCTCCGGGTCGGTGACGATGTGGTCGAAACCGTCCCAGGTGATCAGCGGCGAACGCCGCGGAGCAACCGCTACGAGCGTGAGATGCTCGTCGCTCGACCGGAGGGTGCGGGCGAGCGTGAGGAGTGCCGTACTCTTGCCGGATCGCGCCGGTCCGACCACCGCAACGTGGTCGTGTTCGTCGACCCGGAGGCCGGCGTCTTCCAAGTCGTCGTCGAGTCCGACCGGGAGCCACCACCCCGTCTCGGTTCGGCCCGCCGTGAGTCCGTCCGCGGCCGTGGTCGCCGGGAGCAGCGGAATGGTCGGGCGGCGGGCCGCCGGGTCGCGGACCTCGACGTTCCATTCGGTGGCCACCTGCACGATTCGGAGACCGGCGAGCTCGATGCCACGGCCAACCACGTCGGGCGGGGCCGATCGGGGAGGCACGCCGAGCGACGCCCAGATCGTCGGATCGGCGAACCCGAACGCGAGCCGGTGGGTGAACGATCCTGCAAGGCGTAGCCGGACCGCGTTCACGTCCCTGGCCGTGGCCACGACGTGGATACCGTACGCATGGCCTCTCGTGAGGACATCGACGAAGGCATCGAGCACGGCAGCGAGATGGTACGGCTCGAGGCCGAGCAGAACGTCGGCGATGTCGTCGACGACGAGGAACGTCCGACGATCGTTACCGGCGGTAGGCGCGGCCCGGCGTGTGTCGAGGAGGCCCCCGAGCCGGCGGATGAGTCGATGCCGGCGTTCGGCGTCGTCGGCCTCCACCGGTTGAGCCACCAGCGGCGTGTCGGGAATCGTCGCGGTGCCGTGGCGGAGCACGAAGATCTCGGTGGTCGCCGAGGCCTCGGTACTGCTCAGCGCCGCGACGATGGCAGCCACGGCCACCTCGGCTCCCGATCCGGGCAGGCCGTAGAAAAGGGCGTGGCCCCGGTCGGGCTCCCAGCCAAAGGGGGTGTGGCGCTGAAGATCGGGTTCGTCGGCGAGTGCATAGGCGATTCCCGAACCGGTCTCGATGGCGCTCAGCGCCAAGGAGTCCGGCAGGGGGTCGGGCCACGGGGTGCGCGGCCGCGGGTGCCGTCCGGCGGCGGCCGCCGCCCGACACGCCGCCACGATGGTCGCCAGGTCCCGTGCTCTGCCGTCGGGCCGCACCGGAGACGCCTCAACCTCGCCCAAGCACCGAATGTCGACGGTGGCCGCCTCGGCGCCCGAGCCGCTGACGTAGGCGCTCTGGAATTCGATCAGTTCGGCTGGGCCGAATCGGACGTAGCCGCGGCCGGGGATCGTTCGCGGAAGGTGAGCCGGTGCGGCGTCGTCGACGACGTCACGGCCGTCCGACGGATCCTGGACACGCAGCGAGATCTTCAGGTTGGTGTTCGCACGGATCGAGTCCTTGACGATGCCGGCCGGCCGCTGGG
>JBFKPQ010000267.1:0-2764 GCA_041628225.1 Acidimicrobiia bacterium
AACGGCTGAAGGCCAGAGATGCCGACGTGACGTTCGACGTGCTCGAAGGCGTGGGCCACGACGTCCATCGCGAACGTCCCGACGTGGTACGGCAGATACTCGCCGACCTGGTGGCGCAACGCTGATGGGGTGGGTCGTCTTTGTCGTCGCGACCGCTGGCGCCGGATTGGGTGCGATCCGCTGGCTGCGCGTCGCGCAACGTGAGCACTATCTGGCGGGGTCGGTGACGGCTTTTGCCCGCCGCTGGTGGAGCGTGGACTCCGTGAACCTGATCATGTGGCTGACGATGGCCATTGCGGCACTTCTGGCGATGTTCTCGCCCACTCGCTGGTGGCTGGCCATCGTGGCGCTGGGCACCGCCGCCGGTCCGCTGGGTCTCGGCCTGAAGGGAACGTCGTCACCGCTCGCGTGGACGGCGCGCTTGAAGCGAACGGCCGGCATCCTGGGTGTCGTATGGCTGATCGTTGGCGTACCTGCCACCGTGGTGTGGGACGGACGCGGTGTGGGGCTCGCGTTGATCGGCCTGCCGGTATTGGTGGACCTGGCGCTCGCCATCGCCTGGCCGCTGGAGGTGCGGTCCGGAACCAGGTGGGTCGATCAGGCGAGACGCACGCTCGACCAGGTGCAGCCCACGGTGGTGGCGATCACGGGCTCCTATGGAAAGACCACGACCAAGGAGTACGTGCGCCGCCTGCTCGCTCCGCACCGACAGACGGTGGCGAGCCCTGCCAGCTTCAACAACCGCATGGGTCTGGCTCGGGCGATCAACGAACATCTGGTGCCGGGCACCGACGTGTTCATCGCAGAGATGGGGACGTACGGTCCCGGCGAGATCGCCGATCTGTGCTCGTGGATCCCGCCGAAGGTCGGCGTGATCACGGCGATCGGGCCGGTCCATCTCGAGCGTTTCGGTTCGCTGGACGCCATCGTGACCGCCAAACGGGAGATCTTGGAGGGTGTCGATGTGGCGGTCCTCAACGTCGACGACGAACGGCTCGAACGTCTGGTCGGCGACGTGAGGGCGCCACGCGTGATTCGGTGCTCCGTGCAGAACCCCGATGCCGACGTGCGACTCACACCCGCCGGTGGTGGTTGGGAGATATCGGTGGACGGTGAACCCGTGGCGACGGTCGGCCCGGTCCCGCTACCCACCAATCTGGCCTGTGCGGTCGGAGTCGCGGTCGGACTGGGAATCCCACTCGATGGGGCGGCTGGCTCGCTCGCCGAGGTCACGACGCCCGCGCATCGCCAGCGCATCCTGACGTCGGACGCGGGATTCGTCATCGTCGACGACACCTACAACTCGAATCCGGCAGGTGCGGCCTCCGCGCTCGCGACGCTCGCCAGATTGGGGTCGGGACGCCGCGTCGTGGTGACCCCGGGCATGGTGGAACTCGGCGAGGAACAAGTGGCCGCCAACCGGGAGTTCGGACAGCAGGCGGGCGACTTCGCCGACACCGTGGTCATCGTGGGTCGCACGAACCGTCGGGCACTCACGGAAGGCGTGGCCCAGACCCAGGCCTCCGTTATCGTGGTCGGGTCTCGGCCAGAAGCCGTGGAGTGGGTCAAGAGCTCGCTCGGACCCGGCGACGCCGTGCTCTACGAGAACGACCTTCCCGATCACTATCCATAGGAGCCGAACGTGTCGAAGCCCGCGGTGGTGTTCGGCGGACCGTCGCCCGAACACGACATCTCCATCCTCACCGGTCTCCAGGCGGCCCGTGCTCTCACGAACGAGGGCCGCGACGTCGACGCCATCTACTGGACCAAGACGGGACAGTGGTTCTTGGTGTCGCCGACGGCGGAGGCAGCCGATTTCGCCGACGGGGTTCCGCCCAAGGCGAGGCCACTGCGCTTCGAGGCCGAACCCGGTGGCGGGTTCTTCGCCAAGAAGAAGGCGCTGGGGGTGACAGCCGTCTTGAACGCCTGCCACGGTGGACCTGGGGAGGACGGCACGCTCCAGGGTCTGTTCGACCTCGCCGGTCTCCGGTATACCGGTCCCGACGCGGCGGCTTCGGCGCTCGGCATGGACAAGCTGGCGTTCGGCGGGGTCATGGCCGGCGCGGGATTGCCGAGTCTGCCCCGTGTGCTCGCCGACCCCGCCGTGCCACCACCGTTCGACCCCCCGTTCATCGTGAAGCCGAGGTACGGGGGATCTTCGATCGGCATCTCCGTCGTCGACGATCACGCCACGATCGGAGCTCTGCTCGAGACCTCACCCCACATGCGCGATGGTGGCGTGGTCGAGCCGTTTCTGGCAGGTAGTCGAGATCTCAACATCGCGGTGCGTACGCATCCGACGCTCGAGGTGTCCGCCATCGAAGCCCCTCTCCGGGAGGGCGACGCCATCTACGACTACCGCCAGAAATACCTCGTGGGGGAGGGCGGCATGGACTCGGCTCGCCGTCAGCTCCCCGCCGAGGTCCCATCGGAGATGACCGCGTCGATCCGCTCGATGGCCGCGACCGTGACGCGCCTGGCGAGGTTGCGCTCGGTGGCCCGGATCGATTTCCTCGAGCATGAGGGCATCGTGTACGTCAATGAGGTCAACACGATCCCCGGCAGTCTGGCGGCCTATCTGTGGGTCGATCCGCCCGTGACCCGCCCCGACCTGTTGCGGAGCATGCTCGACGAGGTGCTCGCCGGACCCGCCCGTCAGTACACGACGGCGGGGGCCGACGGCACGGCGTTGCGCAGCGCCGGAACCATCGCCTCCAAGCTGGGCTGAGGCCGTTTCGCGGCACCTCATTTCGGGAACCATGCC
>JBFKPQ010000268.1:0-2750 GCA_041628225.1 Acidimicrobiia bacterium
GCGCTCGCCATTCGCGAGGGCACCCTCATGTTCTCGGAGGGCGACGGACCCGTGACGGAGGTCCGCACGTTCCCCAACGCGACCCTGTGGAACATCGCGCTCGTGGATGGATCGGCATCCTTCGAGAACGACACCGCGCCTCCTCCGACCACCGCTCCCGACCAACCCACCCCCTCCACCACCGCACCCGACCAGGTCGCAGCACCGGCGCCGACCGATTCGGAATTCCCGTGGTTGGCTGCGGCACTGGGTGTGGGTGCCGTGTGGCTGGCGTTCGGCCTCCTCATCATCAGCCGCCGCCGCGACAAGACCTGACCGGGGCAGCGGTCCCATCTCCCCCACGATTCCATCGAACCTGAGCACATAGGGCCGTTCGTCCCTGGTCCGAAGACGCGCCGGTGAGACGATCAGGCCGAAGGGGGGACTTCCCGTTGGGAGGCGATCATGGCCCTCCAGCAAGAACGTCCTGTCATCGTCAGGCGTCCGATCCCTCTGGTTCCGCGCTGGCATCGGGTCGGTTGGTTCGGCGGGGCGATCCTCCTATTGGCATTGCTGCTCGTTGCGATCTTCGGAACGCGGACCGGCGACATCGACCACGAGTGGCTGCCCGAATACGCCGCCGACACCCTCACCGATCCGGCCTACGCGGCTCGCGCCGGCGGGCCCGTGGTTGCGGCAGATCGATTCCTCGGACTCGACGCCAACCTCGACCCCGATGTCGTGGCGTCACACGAGTGGCTCACCGAGTACGCAAACGACACCGCAACCGATCCGGCCGTGGTGGCCGCGTTGGGCGGCCCCGTTGTGACGTTCGAACGGTTCGTCGGACTCGACGCCAACCTCGACCCCGACATGCCGGCTTGGTACATGCCGGAGTTCGCCTTCGATACGACCACCGACCCGTCGGTGGTCGCGACGCTCGGCGGCCCGGTCGTGACGGTCGAGCGGTTCCTCGGGCTCGACGCCAACCTCGACCCGGACATGCCCACATGGTGGGTGCCAGAGTACGAAGCCGACTCGGCGATCAACCCTGCGTATGCCGCCACGGCAGGCGGACCAGTGGTGCCCGTCGACCGGTATCTCGGTGGTGACGCCAACCTCGATCCGGACGTGCCGTAACCGCGGACTTTTGGACGTCCCTCCCCCGACGAAAGCCGGGGGAGGTTGCTTCAGTTGCTCTGCTCTTCCTTCTTCTTCTGAACGATCGAGTACACGATTCCGAAGATGACGGCTCCGACGAGGAAGCCGACGATGAACTTCGTCTTCGAACTCGACTCGGCCAGCGCCTTCTCGGCTGCCCTCTCTGCCCGGACGGCCGCCTTCTCGGCTTTCTTGATGGCTCGCTTCGACGTGTCTTCGATGAGATGGACCGCTTCTTCGGCGCGATCGGCAAGTGTGACTGACATCGTTCGTTGCTCCTTCGGTTTGTTCCGCGCATTCATACCTTGCCACGGGCCGGCTGTCCATGGCCGAAATCCCCGGCGCCGAAGACGAAAGGCCAACGCCGCCCGGTTCGCCCGCACGGTCACCGCAGATTCGCGAAGATCGGAGACATGAACCGACTCGCACCGTTTGCCGAAGAAGTCGCTCCGCATGTCGATCGGCTCGTACTCGCCGTGCACCATCAGATCCGGGTGGTCCACCCCAAGGAGGCGGCTGCGTGGAAGGAGGCGACCGGATTGGAACGGGCCGGGCTCCTCATCAACTTGCGTCCCTTCATCATCGCAGGCTGCGAGTCCGAAGAGACACTTCGCCGTCTCCATCGCTACGCCCAGGAGCCGCAGATCGCTGCCTCGATCTCCGCAGCCCGCGGAGCCGGTCTGCTGGAAGACGACTCGTTCACGGCGACGGACAAGGCGCGCGACCTGGCGGTCCAGCTGACCGATCTCCAGCGATCGGTCATGGAGGAACTCTGGGCCGACCGACCCGAACTCGCCGTCCTCATCGAGCCACTCAACCGGCTGGCAGACGACATCCCCGGTCGTTACCCGGGCCGCGGGTTCGAGCTCGCCCGACTCTTCGGCGAGCTGCCGCGCCCGATCGGATCAGACGCCTTCTTGGTCCACCATCTCCTGACCAAGCTCCGGTATCTCCGCGCCGATTGCCATGCGGAGGTCCTCAACGAAGCCGAACTGGGCCCGACGGAGGCAATCGTGCTCACCGAGGCCTGGCAGGGCATTCCGCTCGAGCATCCCATGCGACTCCTGGTCGAGCGGGGGTTCCTGAACGAGGACGGCACGATCACCGAGGAGGGTCGGGCGTTTCGTGACGCCATCGAGGACGAGACGAACTCATCGGCTGCGGCGGTGTGGGAAGCGCTCGACGACGACACCCGCGCCGCCGTTCTGGAGGCGTTGACGACCCTCGACCACGAACGGAGTCACGCCGTCCGGTGAGTCAGCCCGAGTACTGGGATCGGCTCCGGTCGTCGACCGGCGCCGCCAGCGCTCGCGCGATCAGCTCCGGCGCCGGATCACGGTCGTAGGCGAGATCGAAGTGCTCGAGCAGCGTGAACCGCGACCCTGCATATGGCACGAGTTTCACCGCATCCCCCACCTGCAGCCTCCCGCCGGCGATGACCCTCGTGTAGGCGCCGGGTCTGCGCGCCGCACGGAATCGCTCGATGAAGTCTCGGTCGAGCATTCGGCGCGCCAGCGTCCCGCACGGAATCCGCGGGGCCGACACTTCGAGCACGACGTCGTCGCCGATCGCGAGACGGTCGCCGATGACCAGGTTCCCCGATGACAGCC
>JBFKPQ010000269.1:0-2740 GCA_041628225.1 Acidimicrobiia bacterium
CTTCGTCATGGCGCTCTTCGGTGCCGTGGCGCTCCCGTGGGGCGTCCTGGCGATCGGACCTGCGGTGCTCACGGGCATGGCGTTCGCCGCTCCGATCACCGCCTTCACCGCCCACCTCGAATCCGAAGTCGGCCTCACCACACTGTTCCGGTTCGCCATCACGCCGCTGTTCTTGTTCTCGGGCACGTTCTTTCCCGTCAGCCAGTTGCCCGACTGGATGGAGCCCGCCGCCGTCGCCACACCGCTGTGGCACGGCGTGGAACTGACGCGCGCCGTGGCGCTCCGCATCGATCCCGCGCTCCCGTGGTGGGCGCACACCACCTATCTGGCGATGTTCGTGGTCGTCGGCACGCTGCTGGCCCGCAAGGCCATGCAGAAACGGCTGCTGCCGTGACGTCGGGCACCCTCGTCCAACGCATGATCCCGCCAACGGTGCGGGGTGGCTCGCGAGCCACTCGACTGCTCGAGCGCAATGTGCTCGTCTACCGCCGTGGCTGGCTCATCATTTTCTCGGGGTTCTTCGAACCGCTCTTCTACCTGTTCTCACTGGGCATCGGCATCGGCGCGCTCGTCGGCGACTTCGAAGGCCCCGGCGGAACGGTCATCTCCTATGCGCAGTTCGTAGCGCCGGCGTTGCTGGGAGCGTCGGCGATGAACGGCGCCGTGTTCGAGTCGACGATGAACATCTTCTTCAAGCTGAAGTACGGCAAGATCTACGACGCCATCCTGTCGACGCCCGTTGGCGTCGCCGACATCGCGGTCGGCGAGATCACGTGGTCGCTCATCCGGGGCGCCATCTACGCATTCGGGTTCCTCATCGTCATGCTGGCCATGGGCCTCATGCCGTCGATGTGGGGCTTCGCTGCGCTGCCCGCCGCGCTCCTCATCGGGTTCGCGTTCGGAGCCATCGGCATGGCGACCACCACGTTCATGCGGTCATGGCAGGACTTCGACTTCGTCACGCTGGCCACGATGCCCTTGTTCCTGTTCTCAGCGACGTTCTATCCGCTCGATGTGTACCCGTCGTTCCTCCAGAACGTGGTCCGGATCTCGCCGCTCTATCACGGCGTCGAGCTGCTGCGGGCCCTCACGCTCGGCGTGTTCGACATGACGCTGATCGGCCACGTCGGCTACCTCTTGGCGCTCGGTCTCGTGGGGGTCGTGATCGCCGGCCGCCGCCTCGACACGCTGTTGCTGAAGTAGCTCACGGCTCCCAGCGCATCGCCGTTCCGGCGAGGTCGAGGTCCAGACCGCCGTCATCCCAGGCCTCGATCGTGACCGGCTGACCGCGCCAAAGGGCGGGTAGGTCGACGACCTCGCTCACCGCCACACCGAGCGGACCGTCGGCCGTCGTGTCGAGCCGGGCCGCCCGGTTGGTGTGCGTGTCGATCACCCACAGGACATCTCCCGTCCCGTCGACCGCCAGATCGGCGGTGCCGACCTCGCCCTCTCCGAACCCGTGCGGAAGGTCGATGCACACCGCGAAGCCGTCGGTCAGGTACAGCACGTGCACGAAACCCTGATGGCCGTGCGGACTCACGGAATCCTGTCTGGTGTACAGCGTGTAGAGCACGTCACCGCCAGGCGAGAACACCTGGCGGCGGCCGATGCCCTGCATCTCTTCATCCAGCGGCTTCTTGTCGGGGCCGAGCACCGGTTCCAACTCACCGGAGGCGAGGTTGAGGGAAGCCACCCGGTACCGAACGGGAGCCTCGGCCGGGATGTGTTCGATCACGAACAGGCGGTCGCCGCGGGTCGAAAACGCCTCCGGTTCTACGTTCCCGGAGACGTCGTAACGGCGGATCCGGTCGCGGCCGACGTCCACGACGACGAGCGCGGTCTCCTTGCGGGGCCCCGGCGCGTAGATCGAGGCGCCTTCGGGCAGGCGCTCGCCGAGCGTCACCCGATCACCGCGATGCGAAACCGTCCGGACGTCGAGATCGCCGGTGGACAGGACCGCCATCGTGTCGATCGTCCCGGTAGCCGTTTCTCTCGCGACGAGGAGAGTCTCCGTGGATCGAGCCAGTGTGAAGAACTCCACCGAGCCGTCGCTCGCAACGACGACCGGCCCAGCCTCCGGCACCTCGCCCACCTCTTCGACGTCGACGGCGCCGGACGGTCGCGGGGCCGCGAGGTCGGGGGCCGGCACCGAGACGGGCGGTGCAGCGGCCGGCGTACCGGCGACCGGTAGCTCCGCGAAGGCGAACAGCACCATGGCTGCCCCAGCCACCACCAATCCAACGATCCAACGCATCCGGGTTCCTCCTGCTCGTCCTACCTACCCCGGCACGACGGGCGCGGTTCCCTCGACATGGCACGAGGCGCGCGCTACTGTGCAATACGGAATACTCTGGAACGGAGAGGAGCAATGGACTCGACACAGCTGCTCAAAGGAACACTCGATCTAGCCGTCTTGGCGGTGCTGTCGGATCGCGAAGGGTACGGCTACGACATCGTGACCCAGCTACGAACGGCCGGGCTCGAAGACGTAGGTGAGGCCTCCGTGTACGGCACGCTGCGGCGGCTCGCCGACCAGGGCTATCTCGAGTCGTACACCCTCCCGTCTGAGGCGGGACCGAACCGCAAGTACTACCGGCTGACATCGAACGGCGAGAACCAGTTGGCGATGGCCGCCAAGACCTGGCGCCGGTTCGGCGAAGTCATGGATCTCCTGTTGAGAGAGGTGAAGGCATGAACGGCACGCTCCCCACGACCTCGGCCATCGACGCCTATGTCGGCC
>JBFKPQ010000270.1:0-2735 GCA_041628225.1 Acidimicrobiia bacterium
GAACGTCACACGCGGTCACGCTGGTCCTCGTGGCGATCGGGGGCGTCGGAACGGGTCTCGTCATCACTCGGCAGGCCATCCCGAACAACACCGTCGTGGCGATCGCCGCGACCGCCGCCATCGCCGCGGTGGTGGTGTGGCTCGCGCATCACGTGGAGAACCTGCTGGCGCTCTTCTCGGTCGCGCTGCCGGGGGCGCTCGTGCTGTTCGTGGCGGTGTCGCCGTCGTCGCGCCTCATCTGGGGATCGACCGAGGCACCGCTCCACACCGACGGAGGGGTCGGCAATCTCCAGTCCGTCGTGTTCATCCAGTTGGACGAGCTGCCCACCGCGTCACTGATGACGCCGGACGGGACCATCAATGAAGCTCTCTTCCCCAACTTCGGCCGGCTCGCCCGCGAGGGCACGTGGTACCGCAACGCCATGTCGGTGTCGATTGCCACCACCCAGTCGGTTCCGTCGATCATGACCGGCCGGCTCGTCGAGAAGGGTCTGAGCCCGTCGGTGATCGACCATCCCGACAACCTGTTCACGCTGCTCGACGGATCGTACGACATGCACGTCATCGAGGGTGTAGCCGCGCTGTGTCCCGACGAGGTCTGCGGCGACTTCGCCGGGCGGACGCCGGCCCGGTTCGCCTCGTTGCTCGGTGATGTCGGCGTCGTCTACGGCCATCTGGCTCTGCCGGCCGCCGGACGGAATGCTCTCCCCAGCATCGACAATGCGTGGCGAGGATTCCTGGGCCAGGGCGACGCCGGGCCGGGCGCCGCCGACGTCGACGGTTTCGACGTCCCGCCGGCCGGCGTTCGGAGCGACTGGATCGATTGGCTCCAGCGAATCATCGACGGTATCGGCCGGGACGAACCGCCCACGCTGCATTACACGCACCTGCCCTCCCCACATGTCCCGTGGCGTATCAACCCCTCCGGAACCCATTACGAGCGTCCCGAGCAGTACACCGAGGTCGACGGGGTCGCGGGTTCGGGGTTCTGGGTCGACGACCAGAATCTGGGACGGTTGGGATTCCAGCGGCACCTCTACCAGACCGGCTTTCTCGACCAGATGCTCGGGGCGCTGATCGGCCGCCTCGAAGGTGCCGGCATGTGGGAAGACGCGATGGTGATCGTCGTGTCCGATCACGGCGCGTCGTTCACGGCCGGCGAGCACCGCCGCTGGCCGTACGAGAACAACCGCAACGACCTGTATCGAGTGCCGTTGTTCATCAAGTATCCAGGCCAGACGGAGGGTGGCATCGTCGACGAACCCGCCTACGGCATCGACATCGTTCCCACCATCGTCGGCGCACTCGAAATCGAGACCGAGTGGTCCTTCGACGGCATCGACCTGCGCACGGTCGCCGGCACGAACCGTCCCCACGAGATCGTGTATTGGTGCTGCTCGACCGAAGGAGCCGACACCGACCTGGCCTCGCTGTTCGCGCAGGTCGACTGGAACCATCGCCTGGTCCCGGACCAGTCGTCGTGGGAGGCGGTGGCTGCCGTCGGACCGCACGCCTCCCTCGTCGGACCGTCCGCACCCGATGCCGTCATCGACACGGACTTGCGCTGGTCGTTCGAATATCCCGTCGGCTACGGAGATCGGGGCATCACGCAGACGTTGGTGTCCGGCCGGGTCGAGCTTCCGGCCGGCGTCGAGTCCGACGACGTATTGGTGGTCGTCAACGGGCGGGTGGCCGGCACCGGGTTCCTGGTTCGCGACACGCCCACCGGCGGCCAGTTGCGCGGTCTCATCGCCGAGGAATACCTGGACGAAGGGACCAACGAGGTGACGCTGATGGTGTGGGACGGTGCACGATGGCTGACAGGCTCTGAAGGTGACGTCGACCTCGAGTTCGTCACCGCCGACGGCCGCACCCTCGAACTCGAACCAGAGGGCAACCGGCGCCTGCAAGTCGACGAGGTCCAGGCCACCGACGACGGTTGGGTCGTAACAGGCCTGGCCGTTGATGTGAACGCCCGTGTCGCACCCGATCAAATCTACGTCTTCGCCGGGTCATCACTCGTTACCGCTGGGCCTCCCACCGTCGTTGGCTGGTACAAAGACAGCTTGCTGCAGGCTGGCTTCTCGTTCGTGATCGATACGGCGTTGGTACCAGAAGGCACCGGACAGCTGACGATCATCGCCGAGTTCGGGACATCCGCCATCGCCGATCCGGCGATCCTGCCCGACGGCTAGCTCCACGGACAACTGCTTGCGAGGCTCTGGGCACCAGCGCTCGCCGAAAGAGCAATCACCCGGAGCCGCTGACACAGAGTCGCCTCCCCTGTCCCAAGTAAGGCGGTGTCGGCGTTGAAGGTCTGGTACGAGGAGGCAATGCTCGGCGAGCGCGTCTGACGGCTTGGGCGCGAGGCCCCGTACAATCCTGCCGGTGTCGGGGTTCGATCAGCAACCGCTTTGGAAACGCTTTCTCGTCCTGTGCGCGTTGAGCGCCACGGCGGTGGCGGTGCCGCTGCTCGACCTGTATGGCACCACTCCTGAGGTGTTCGTCGCCAACCGGGTGTCCGGGCTGCCGATCTTGTGGTTCGCGCTCGGGGTCGCGTTCGGGCCGCCACTGGTCGGGTTGGCCCTTCTGGCTCTCGCCTCCCTGGTCGGGCCCCGAACGTCACACGCGGTCACGCTGGTCCTCGTGGCGATCGGGGGCGTCGGAACGGGTCTCGTCATCACTCGGCAGGCCATCCCGAACAACACCGTCGTGGCGATCGCCGCGACCGCCGC
>JBFKPQ010000271.1:0-2685 GCA_041628225.1 Acidimicrobiia bacterium
CCACGACTTCACCGTGCGGGGTGGCGCCGCCGACGCCTCCATCCACCGCAAGATGGTCTACTCCGAGCAACTCGCACGCGAGCTGCGCATTCCCGTCGTCAGGCTCGTCGACGGATCGGGCGGCGGGGGCTCGGTCAAGACCTACCAGGACTGGGGACGCACGTACGTCCCACCGCTCCCCGGCTGGCAGGACCAGATCGACATCCTCGGCGAGGTCCCGGTGGTGGCCGCCGCCCTCGGATCCGTCGCCGGGCTCGGGGCGGCCCGTGTTGCCGCCTCCCACTACTCGGTCATGGTGGAGCAGACGTCACAGGTGTTCGTCGCCGGACCGCCTCTCGTCGCCTACGCCACGCACGAGGAGGTCGACAAAGAGGACCTCGGTGGGAGCGCGGTACACGGCGCCAACGGAACCGTCGATACCGTCGTGGCGACCGAGCTCGATGCCTTCGCCGCCATACGTCGCTTCCTCTCGTTCCTGCCCGCCAGCGTCTGGGACGCGCCCGGACGAATCACGCCCACCGACGAGCCCGAACGGCGGGATCCGGAGCTGGCGTCGATCATCCCGCGCGATCGCCGCCGCGGCTACGACCCGCGCGCCTTGATCGGCCATGTCGTCGACACGGCGAGCTTCTTCGAGATCGGCGCGGGCTGGGGCCGGTCGCTCGTAACGGGACTGAGTCGGCTCGACGGCTACCCGGTCGGCGTCCTGGCCTCGGATCCGGCGCATTGGGGCGGCACGCTGACGGCGGACGCATCCGACAAGCTGCGCCGCTTCGTCGACCTCTGCGACACGTTCCACGTTCCCATCGTGTCGTTCGTCGACCAGCCGGGCTTCGCCATCGGCAGCGCCGCCGAGCGCGCCGCCACCATCCGGCACGGCGTCACGGCGATCTCGGCGTTGTACCAACTGCGGGTGCCTTTCTTCTCGGTGATCGTGCGGCGTGCGTTCGGCGTGGCCGGAGCGGCGTTCGTCGACAGGGGCGACCCCGACCTGCGCGTGGCATGGCCCAGCGCCGACTGGGGATCGCTGCCGCTCGAAGGGGGCATCGAAGCCGCCTACCGCCGGGCGCTCGCCGAGGCCGACGACGCCGACACGCTGCGAGAAGAGCTCCTGGAGAGCTTCGAAGCCGTGCGCTCACCGCTGCGGACCGCCGAAGCGTTCGACATCGAAGAGATCATCGACCCGCTCGACACCCGGCCGCTGCTGTGCGACTGGATCGGTCTCGCCTACACCCGGGTTCGTCACGACCTCGGACCGCGGCCCGGCGGATACCGCCCCTAATCGGTCAAGACGCGCTGCGGCAACGCCGATTCCTCTCATGGTCAGGAGAGAGGGTTTTCGTGTCCGACAAGAAGTACCGCCTCGTCACGCGCTCCGACATGGACGGCCTCGTGAGTGCCGTCCTGTTCAAAGAGCTCGACATGATCGACGACATCAAGTTCGTCCATCCCAAGGACATGCAGGACGGATCGATCGCCATCACCGATCGTGACATCTGCACGAACCTGCCCTACGTCGAAGGCGCCCATCTCGTGTTCGACCACCACTACTCGGAGACGCTGCGCAATCCCGAAGGCAAAGCGAACTACATCATCGACCCCGACGCCCCGTCCGCGGCCCGCGTTGTGTACGACTACTACGGCGGGCCCGAGGCGTTCCCGACCATCTCGGACGAGATGATGGTTGCGGTGGACAAGGCCGATGCCGCCAGGTTCGACATGACCGACGTGTTGCGGCCGTCCGGGTGGGAACTCCTCAGCTTCGTGATGGACGCACGGACCGGCCTCGGCCGGTTCCACCACTTCCGCATCTCCAACTACCAGCTCATGATGCAGCTGATCGACTACTGCCGTGACCACGTCATCGAGGAGATCCTCCAACTCCCCGACGTCAGGGAACGAGTCGAGCTCTACTTCGAGTACGAGGACCGCTTCAAGGATCAGATTCGGCGCTGCGCCACGGTCCACGAAAACCTGGTTGAACTCGACCTGCGCGACGAAGAGACCATCTGGCCGGGCAACCGCTTCATGATCTACGCCCTCTATCCCCAGTGCAACATCTCGATGCACGTCATCTGGGGGCGGCAACGACAGAACACGGTGTTCGCGGTCGGCCACTCCATCTTCAACCGGACCTCCAACACCAACGTCGGGGAACTGATGCTGGGCCACGGCGGCGGCGGGCATGCCCGGGCCGGCACGTGCCAGGTCGACAACGACAAGGTCGACGTTGTCCGTCAGGAACTGATCGACTTCATCACCGCCGACGGCTGAACCCGAAGCCGACGCACTCGAGAACCGCTCGCCGCGCTCCGCCCGGTTTCAACCCGGGTCGTTCCTCCTAGCATCACGAGCCCGGCCAAAAGGCAGCGATGCACCCGATCAAGCGAGCGATGCAAACGGCTCTCGGGCGGCGTCTGCCCAAGCTCGACGGCATCGTCATCGTGCCCGGAGCCTCCGGTTCGATCCGGGTCGACCGCGACCGGTTCGGCATTCCCCACATCACCGCCAAGAGCGACACCGACGCCTGGTTCGGCCTGGGCTTCGCCATGGGCCAGGACCGCCCCTTCCAGGTCGAAGCCCTGAAGCGGGTTGTGCGCGGCACGCTGGCAGAGATAGCCGGCCCCGACGCGCTCCCGATCGACCGCGTGTCGCGCCGCATCGGGTTCCACCGCACCGCCGTCC
>JBFKPQ010000272.1:0-2645 GCA_041628225.1 Acidimicrobiia bacterium
CGCCTCGCGTCTCGCCGCCGGACGCCGGCCGTTCGCGACGACGATCACCAACGTGCCGGGCCCACAGTTCCCGCTGTACCTGCTCGAAGCACGTCTGGAACACCAGTACGCCCTCGTGCCGCTCTGGGAGAACCACGGCTACGCGATCGCGCTGTTCTCCTACAACGGGGAGGTCGCATGGGGCATCAATGCCGACTGGGACCTCATGCCCGACACGGAGGCCTTCGTGGCGTGCCTGCACGACGCCTTCTCCGAGCTGCAGGCGGCCGCGCAGAGCTAGCCGTCGCGGCTTGCTGCTATACCGTCAGAGTGACCTGTTCCGTTGCAGCTGATGCACCGTTGCCGGCGCCGTCTGATAGCCGGAGAGTCGCCAAGAGCTCATCATCGTGTGCGGTCTCGACAACGTAGCCCAACGTGCGCCTATACCCCCTGAGCGGACCTAATCCGCCCACCGGTCCGCCCTCTGGCCGCGGGATCGTCGCAGGCTGTGAGGAGCCTTCGATATGGATCCACGGACCTAGGCCCGGGATCCAGGCAGATTGGTCCTCGACAAATCGCCTGTCGACATCTGGGTCTTCGTTCAGCTCTTGAACAGGAACTACCGCCATGATCGCGAAGCTGCTCAGGCGATGCTTGGGAGGTAGGGGTTCGTCGGGAAGCTCGTAACGTGGAACGTGAAACTGAGCAAGCAGGAAGAGTTCTGTTACGAGCGGGTCATCAATGCCCGCTATGTGAACGGTTCCGTCCCATGGGCCGCCGGGCTCGTTGTAGAACACCTGTACGCCGAACTCCACCGTAACGTTCGCCACGGGTCCAGAAGGATCGACGACCACAGTGGCCGGTAACTCCGTTGGCAGAACGATCGACAGCTTCGGATCGATGAACGTCGGCACGACAAACTCCCCTCGTGAACTCCCATCATCGAGGGTACACGCGGAACCGGCTCGCTCGCCTAGCCGTCGTCGAGCGCGGCGGCCTTGGTCGCACCCCACTCGAGATGTGCCATCCAGGCCGCCTCTCCCAGGTCACGCGACGAGATCGGCGCCAGGGCGTAGAGATCGCCCGGCAACGCGGCCACCGACGGCTCGTCACGGAGGGGCGGTTCGACTCCCGCCTCGGTGAGTGCCTCGGTGGGAAAGCGGATCGCCTCCTGCAGCACCTCCAGAGGTCCGCGTTGCTGCTGCGCGAACGGCTGGACGAGCAACGCCATCAACTGCTCACGCAGCCACACTTCGCCGGAGGCGATCGCTACTTCGATGATCGGCGCCGTCCCGCCGAGCCGCGTCCGCACATACGGCCCGTACGCCGCACAGAACTCGGCCACCACGCGTTCGGCAGTGGGATTCATCCGGAGAAAACCTGGACGACCATGAGCCCATGCGGACCTTGCACCGCTCCGATCCCGACCCGTCGGAACTCCGGACGCAAGATGTTGGCGCGATGACCCTCCGACCCCATGAGCCCCTCATGCACCAGGAACGGGGCCGCCGCCAGCGCCAAGTTCTCACCGGCGAGTCGCACGGTGACGCCTTGGGCTCGGATCCGGTCGGCGACGGTTCCCGTGGTCGGCGACTCGTGCGCGAAATACCCCTCGACGTACATCTCTGTCGCGTGCCCGTAGCCCACTTCGGCCAGCGCTTCCGACCACGCCAGCGGAGGCAAGCCGGCATCGACTCGGGCTTCGTTGAGGAGGTCGAAGACCTCGTCGGCATCGGCCGGTTCGCGCGCCAGCTCCGACGGGTCGGCGGGTTCGAGGGGCAGCGACTCGCCCTCTTCGAGGATGATCTGGCGATTTCCGACCAAGCGTTGAATCGACAGGATGTTCTCGACGACGCGGTTGCCGGCCACGGCGTGGAACGCCTGTTGCGTGGGCAGTTCGGGATCCGTCAACATGCGGACGAGCGCGGACCTCTCGAGCTGGTCGGCCACGGCCAGTGGCATGGGAAGGATCACGAGCACGGAAACGATGACCGTCGCCAGCGCCCAAGCCCAGGTCACGGCCAAGCCCGCGCCGAGCGCCCGATTGCTCATCTCGAGTCCCGGCCGCTTGAAGATCTTGGCGAGGTAGTGGGCGCCGACTGCGGCCAGCAGACCCACGAGGATGAACAGCACGATGCCGGCGGTGACCCGGCTGGCTCCGGGCCCCATGCCCGACCACGACGACACGAACTCACCGAGCGGTTCCGACAGGCGAAACGCAACCACGAGGCCGAGCACCAACCCGACGAGATCCATGAGCTCTCGCACGAACCCTCGTAGCCAGCCTCGTGCCACCAGCGCGGCGAGGTAGAGCCCCAGGACGAAGTCGATCACTCGACGATCTCGATCCTGATGCGCTTGTTGGCCTTCCCCTTCGACTCGGTCTTCAGGACGCGGATGTCACCGACCTCGGCCGTCGACCGGACGTGCGTTCCGCCGTCTGCCTGCTTGTCGAGACCCACGATGTCCACGACGCGGATGGTGGAGATGTGTTCGGGGATGAGGTTGACCTTCGTGCGGATGAGGTCGGGATCGGCGAGGGCCACGTCACGCTCGAGGTAGCGGATCGCCGTCTCGTAGTCGCGCCGCAACTCGCCGTTGAGCGTCCGTTCGACCATCTCGCCGAACTCCCGGCTGATGGAGGGCAGCTCGAAGTCCATGCGAGC
>JBFKPQ010000273.1:0-2637 GCA_041628225.1 Acidimicrobiia bacterium
GAGGAATTCTTCGGATCCTGCACCAACCACGGAGAGTGCGAACTGGCCTGCCCGAAGAGCATCTCGATCGACTTCATCGCACTGATGAACCTCGACTACATGAAGGCCAAGTTCAAGAACCGGCGGCTGGCAGGACAACGCCCCTGAATCCGCCCGAAATCCTTGAGTTCGTCGAGTATCTGCCGATACTTTCATTGAAGTAACTCGCGTCGACTGGTACGCTTGCGGCCACGGGTCGAGGGGCTGCTTCCGAATGCACGGTGCATGAGCACGCGTGTAACGACAGAGGCCATCCCGCGACTGCGCTGCAAAGGGGGATGCACCCACCGGGTGCAAAGAGGGACATGATCGCCAGGTTCAAACGCAATCACTCGAACGACCGCGGTGCGGCACTCGTCGAGTTCGCTTTCATCGCGCCGCTGCTCATCCTGCTCGTACTCGGCATCATCGAGTTCAGTTGGTACCTCGGCAACAACCTCGATGTCCGTCACGGAGCGCGCGAGGGCGCACGTCTGGCCGCCGTCGACGCCGACACCACCGGCGCCATGGTCACGACGGTGTGCGACAGCATGGACTTTGCCAGCGGCCAGATCGTCATCTTCGAGGATCCTGGCGTCGTCGGCGACGAGGCCACCGTCACGGTGCGAATCAACCCCTACGACTCGCTCACGGGATTCATGGACCCGTTCGTGCCGAACGACATCGAAACGACGGTATCGATTCGGGTGGAACAGGACTCGAACTGGGCCACGAACGGACCTGGCGGAGCGACCTGCCCATGATGCGTCTTCTCCGCAATGAAGAAGGCGCCACCCTCATCATGGTGGCATCGATGATGGTGTTGTTCCTCGGTTTCGCGGCGCTCGCCGTCGATGTGGGGCTCGGCTACAACGAGCGCCGACAGGCCCAGTCGGCGGCCGACGCCGGCGTCATGGCGGGCGCGCTCGAGTCGTACGCCGACGAAGACGACATCATCCGGGAAGCCCGCGAGTACGTCGAGAAGAACGTCGTCACCACGTACACGACCGCCGAGTGGGACACGATGTGGGCCGCGTGCGTCGACTCGGGCAAAACGGACTTCGGGCTCAACTTCACGCCGCTCACCGACGCCTCCGGCGTCACCTACGACTGCATCTCCGCCGACGGCGAAGGCTACGTGCGGGTGCGCGTGCCCGATCAGCCGTTCGACACGCCGTTCGGTGCGATCTTCGGTGTGAATTCCCTCGACACGTTTGCGTTCGCCATCGCCCGCCTGCAGCCGATCGACACGAGCGACGTGCTCCCGTTCGGCCTTCTCAGCGGCGCGGGACCCGGCGACACGTGCATCCGCACCGGCTCGAACGGACCTTCCGTGCCGCCCTGCGACGGCCCCAGCAGCGGCAACTTCTACATGATCAACAGCCCCACGTTCGGCAACGACGACCTCGGTACCACCCGCCAGTGCAGCGGAGGCGTCAACGCCCGCTTCGCCTTGAACCTGGCGTTGGGAATCGACCATTTCGTCAGCATCTGGTCGGCGGGCGAAGACCTCGAACAGGACGTGTGCGGTGCCGACCCCTTCATCAACCAACTGAATCCGCGAACAGGAAATGGTTCATCGCTCTTCACCGGTCTCGTGTCGAATCAGCTGTTCGGATCGTTCAACCGGCCGTCGCGGCTGCAGTCGTACCCGGCCGGTTACCCCACCCGAACGATCGCCAACGGCAACAACCCGGCCGACTACCACACCGTCGACAACAAGCCGCTCTGGGATTTCCTCCTCGCGGGCGCCGGAGCCGTGCATGCTTCGTGTGATCCGCTGAACGCCAACTTCGTGGCCGGCGGCGCGGCCGCGCGTACGCAGATGAACCAGTGCTTCACCGACTACCCCGGAACGGGCCAGATCTTCTCGCTGGACCTCCAGTACTCTCCGCGGTTCGGGTCCATCCCAAGGTTCCTAGAGGCCGCATGGCCGTCGGGTACCTCTGAATGGCGTACGATCGTCGACTTCGAGCCCGTGTTCCTAGACGGTCTGTGGATGAACTGCAGCGCCGGCTCGTGCGGCATCGAGTTCTTCCCGGGCCACGGCACGGCACTCATCTGTGACCCGGCCGGTCCGGGCTGCAGGAACATCGGTCCGTCGGGCATCGAACAGATGACCGGATTCGTGTTCGACAAGGACATGCTCCCGACGGAAATCCGCAACGGCTTCGGACCGTCGGGACTGCTGTTCGGTTCCGAACCCACGCTCTGGCGCTGAGCCCCACCCCGGCGACCACTGCTAACCTGCGGCTCTCGCGCACAAGGAGCAACGCCGCCAATGGGTGTCCAGTACCTCAGTGAAGATTGGGCCGCCGCCCTCGACGAAGCCCTCGCCAACCACGACGGCTTCAAGGGAGCGATCGCTTCGGCCAACCCGCTCGGCATCCAGTTCACCGTCACCGACGGCAGCGACGCCGGCTCGGTCAACTACTACCTCAAGATCGCCGACGGCTCCTCCGAGCTGTCCCTGGGCGAGATCGAAGGCGCCGATGCCACGATCACGTCGGACTACGAGACCGCCGCCGGCATCTCCAAGGGCGACCTCAACACGCAGACGGCCTTCATGACCGGCAAGATCAAGGTGGCAGGCAATCTCGCCGTCCTCATGATGAACCA
>JBFKPQ010000274.1:0-2620 GCA_041628225.1 Acidimicrobiia bacterium
AGATGCACGTCGAGGACGGCATCGATCTGTTCGGTCGTCATCTTCGCAAAGCTTGCGTCCCGCAGGATGCCGGCGTTGTTGATGAGGACGTCCACCCGGCCCCATGTGTCGATCGCCGTCTGCACGATGGCTGCGCCGGTTTCCGGCGTGCTCACGGAGTCGTAGTTGGCCACGGCCTCGCCGCCGGCGGCCTTGATCTCCTCCACAACGGCGTCAGCGGCCATCGAGCTGGCGCCGGTTCCGTCGACGCTGCCTCCAAGGTCGTTGACGACGACCCGAGCACCTCGGCGGGCGAGCTCTGTGGCGTAGGTCTTGCCCAACCCGCCGCCAGAACCGGTGACGATGGCGACGCGGTTGTCAAAGGTGATGTCGGACATGCTCATTCTCCGTTGGCGATGATCACGCGGGCAGATTAGCTGCCCGCGTGACCGCCAGTTAACGGACGTTCACGCCCGCCGAGTAGGGCCGGTCAGCCCTTCTTGGTGTAGATGTCGTCCAGGACGTGGGCGTACTTGTCGGCGACGATCCGACGCTTCACCTTGAGCGTTGGCGTCATCTCCCCGCCTTCGATCGTGAAGTCCGCAGGCAGGATCCGGAACTCCTTGATGGCCTCCGCCTTCGAGACGGCCTTGTTGGCGTCCTGAATCGCGGCCTGGATCGACTCGCGTAGATCGACGTCGTCCACGAGTTCGGAGAGATCTCCGGCCTTGCCGTGTTCTGCACACCAGCGAGGGAACTCCTCGGGGTCGATGGTGACCATGACCGCGATGAACGGCTGGGCGTCACCGACCACCATGCACTGGCTCACGAGCGGATGCGCACGCAGCCGATCCTCGAGCACCGCCGGTGCGACGTTCTTGCCGCCGGCCGTGACGATGATCTCCTTCTTGCGTCCGGTGATGCGCAGGAACCCTTCGTCGTCGAGCGTCCCGATGTCGCCCGAGTGGAACCAACCGTCTTCGCTCAGCGCCTCGGCCGACGCCGCATCGTTGTTCCAGTAGCCCGAGAACACGTGGCCGCCCTTGATCAGCACCTCACCGTCGTCGGCGATCCGGATCGAAGCACCCGGGATCGGTCTTCCGACCGACCCGATCTTGACCTGGCCCGGCCGGTTGACGGTCGACGCCGCCGAAGTCTCGGTGAGGCCATACCCTTCGAGCACGGTCACGCCGATACCGCTGAAGAAGTAGCCGAGCCGTTCACCGAGGGCGGCACCGCCCGAGATCGCATATTCGGCACGACCACCGAACACGGCGCGGAGCTTCGAGTACACGAGCTTGTCGAACACCATGTGCTTGAGCCGCGTCGCGATGCCGATGGCACCGGCTTCCTTCTGCTTGGCGTACTGGATGGCCGTGTCGACCGCCGCCATGAAGATCTTGCCCTTGCCGTCGTCGTTGGCGCTGGTGACCGCCCGGTTGTACACCTTTTCGAAGACGCGCGGAACCGAGAACACGAACGTCGGCTGGGTCATGCTCAGCTCCTCGACGAGGTTCTCGATGCCGGTGGCGTACGAGATCTTCACGCCCTGGTTGACCGAAGCCACCTCGACGAGCCGGGCGAAGATGTGCGCCAACGGCAAGAACATCAGGGTCGATCCGCCCGAGCGCAACACCTCGGTGGCTTCGGAAACCGTGTTGTGCACCACCCACACGAAATTGCGGTGCGTGAGATGACAGCCCTTTGGGAGGCCGGTCGTGCCGGACGTATAGACGAGTGTGGCGAGGTCGTCTTGGGCGACAGATCCCATGCGCTCCATGACCTGTTCGTCGGTGATGTCCTTGCCGAGCTCGATCAGGTGATCGAGGCCGCCCGAGTCCATGGAGAAGACGTGCTCACACGTCCCGAGATGACCGGCGCGCTCGTTGAACGTCTCGACGAGGTCGTCGTCGGCTGCCACGACGGCCACGGCGCCTGAGTCCTTGACGATCCATTCGACCTGTTCGGCCGACGACGTCTCGTAGATGGTGACCGTGGCGCATCCGGCCGCCCAGATGGCGTAGTCGACGTACGTGAACTCGATACGCGTGGGGGAAAAGAGACAGATGCGCTCACCCTTTTCGATACCGAGCGCCATGAATCCGGCGGCGATGCGCCGAACCTTGTCGGCGAACTCGGCCGTCGTCACATCGACGAACGCGTCGCCCGATCGATAGGCGAGTGCGGCGCGATGGGGGTGTTCGCGCTCGGCGCGAAACAGGCCATCCGGAACGGTTTCCGTGGGATCGAGCGTGACCTCGCCCGGGCTCGTGTATTCCTGCATGACGCCTCCGTGCGGTGGGGTTTCCGATGGCCTTGACGATAGCGCGGAGCGGCCGGTGGCCGCTCCGTCCGGAGTTCTCCTTCCCAAAACCCCCAACCGCGGAGCCAACGAGGGGCCGCCGGTCCGGAGTTCCCCTCGAGGGAACTCCCTGCCTCGGGAACGGCCGGCATGGCCGGCACGTGATCAGCGCGATGGATACAGGCCCTCGATGATGTCGGCGTAACGGTCCATGACGATCCGCCGCCGCAGCTTCAGTGAAGGGGTCACCTCGCCCGACTCCGGGCTCCATTGCTCGTCGACCACGACGTGCTTGCGGATCTGTTCGACGTGGGACACGGACTCGTTGACCCGGGCCAC
>JBFKPQ010000275.1:0-2562 GCA_041628225.1 Acidimicrobiia bacterium
CCCGCGATAGCCGTCCAGCAGTTTGGCCGACTTGATGCCGCGCACCATCGAGGCGGCTTCGAGATCCGTGATCGGGTGCACGCGAAACGACACGTCGCCGAGGAGTTCGACGAATACGCCACCCATCCCGAACACGATGAGCGGGCCGAAGCTCGGATCTTCGGTCATGCCGACGAGCACCTCGTGTCCACCTTCGACCATCTGCTGGACGAGGACGCCTTCGGCGTCGTCGACGAGAGCCATCAGCTCGGCGAACGTCGCCCGCACCGCGTCCTCACCGTGAATGTCGAGTCGCACTCCGCCGATGTCGGACTTGTGCAGCGCCGAAGGCGCGACGACCTTCATCGCCACCGGTCCTTCGATCCGTGCGGCCGCCGCGGCCGCCGCGTCGGCGTCGGCCACGACATCGGACGCCGGCAACGGCAGACCAAACGTCCCGAGGAGCGCGGCGACTTCCGTGTCGGTCATCCATCCGCCGCCGCCGAGCCGATCCAGCGCGTCGTCAACGACCGATGCGGCGGCAGCTTCGTCGACATCTGCGAATTGCGGGACAGCACCGATCGGCGACGACCGCCACTCGGAATACCGGACCGCCCTCGCCAGGGCATGCGCCGCCGCCTCAGGGAACTCATAGGCGGGAATGACGAGATCGCCGCGCTGCAGGCCCCGCATCAGGTCACCCGACCGCATCAGGACGGCCAACTTGGTGATGGCGTCGGCGCCGTCGGCCGCCTCGACCGCGTCGAGCACCGCCGCGCCGATGTCGACGCCGCCTTCTTCGGTGGTCGGGATGTGGATCCCGATGACCGAATCGACCTCCCCGGACTCGATCATCACCCGAACGGCATGCGCGTACTCGGTGGGACCAGCGGAGGCGATGAGGTCGACCGGGTTGCGGGTGGCAGCCTCCGCCGGAAGAACGGTCTGGAGTTCGTCCTGCAACGCCGCGGAGAATTCGGGAAGCTCGAGGCCGTTGGACTCGATGGCGTCGGCCGCCAAGATGCCCGGACCACCGGCATTCGTCACCACACCGACCCGGCGTCCCGCCGGGAGCGGCTGGTTGGCGAGCAGGCTGGCGACGTCGAACAACTCCTCGATGGTGTCCGTACGGATGACGCCGGTCTGCGAAAAGAGAGCGTCGACGGCGGTGTCGACGGAGGCCAGCGCGCCGGTGTGTGACGAGGCGGCTCGCGTTCCGGCGGCCGTTCGGCCCGATTTGACCGCCACGATGGGCTTCTTGCGGGCGATCCGCCGGGCGATGCGAGCGAACCGGCGCGGGTTACCAAACGACTCGAGATACATGACGATCACATCGGTCGCCGGGTCCTCTTCCCAGCTGAGGATGAGATCGTTGCCGGACACGTCCGCCTTGTTGCCGACCGACACGAACGTCGAGATACCGATGTCGTGACGTCGGGCGTAGTCCAAGATGGCGATGCCGAGGGCGCCCGATTGCGACAGCATCGCCACGTTGCCGCGCGGCGGGAAGACCGGCGCGAAGGTCCCGTTCAGGCTCACCGCCGGGTCCGTGTTCAAGACACCCATGCAGTTGGGCCCCACCATTCGCATGCCACCGGACCGCACGATCTCGAGCAGTTCAGCCTCTCTCGCTGCCCCTTCGGGACCGATCTCGGAGAATCCGGCCGAGATCACGACGAGCCCGCGCACGCCCTTCTGGGCGCACTGGCGGACGACGTCGAGCACGTGGGCGGCGGGTACCACGATCATGGCCAGATCGACGTCGTCAGGAACGTCGAGGACGGTGGGATACGTCCGCACCGAACCGACGACGTCGGTGGAAGGGTTCACGGGGTAGACGACTCCGGAGAAATCGGTTCGCATCAGGTTGCGAAACAGGCGCGCTCCGATCGACGTCTCCGTCCGACTGGCCCCGATGACCGCCACCGACCGTGGGTAGAAGATCGGGAGGATGGACGCCGCGACGGCTCGCTGTTCCCGACGCGCTTCTGCGGCCCGGGACTCGACCGAGTCCGCCACGGGAAAGCCCACCGTGTACACGCCCTCTTCGAGCGTCCGGTGCAACTCGTATCCGGAGTTCCGGAAGACGCGCATCATCTGAAGATTGTCCGGCAGGACGAACGCCCGAAACTGCTCGATACCGTTGGAACGGGCGTACGTCGTCAGGAGTTGGAGCAACTGCGTTCCGATGCCGTTGCCCTGCCGGTCATCCGCCACGGCAAACGCCACTTCGGCCGCCTGTGCATCGTCGGCACTGCGGTCGTACCGGCCGACCGCGACCATGGCGTCGTCCTCGTACGCCACGAATGCCATCCGGTCCTGGTAGTCGATCGTCGTGAAGTACACCACCTCCTCTTCGGTGAGCCGCTCCTTGACCCGGAAGAACCGGAAGTACCGCGACTGCTGGCCGAGGCGATCGAAGAAGCGCACGAGGTCGCCGGAGTCGGCTGGGGTGATGGGACGGAACCGGGCTACGGCCCCGTCGCGCAGCACGATGTCGAATTCGTAGTGTTCGGGATACATTCCGCTGAGTCTATGCCCGACGGCGCCGGGCGAGATGCTCCCGGAACCTGGCCTCCGGCC
>JBFKPQ010000276.1:0-2546 GCA_041628225.1 Acidimicrobiia bacterium
CACGTCGTGGGTCGCGGCTGTCGACAGGTCCGCCAGCGATCGAACCACGAGCGTTTCTCCCGTGTTCTCGAGGAGATGGCTGCCGCCCGGGCAGATGCTGATGTCGTTGACCCAGTGCTCGGCGCCATCGTCTGGCAGAAGCGCGGTCACGTTCCCAGACCCGTCGATGGCGATGATCCGGTGCTTGCCGGAGCCGCCGTACACGACCGCGGCCGGCCGGTCGATCGACTCGACGTTCAACGGTGTCAACCCGGCGCGCAGGACGTCGGCAGCCATGGTCGAACATAAGCCGCCGTGCCAACCGCCGGGACCTGCCCACACGAAGATACCGGCCGTCGTGCCGATCGGGATCTCGAACCCGCACGCGGCACCTGAGCTGGGTGACCGCACGTCCACGGTGGCCTCGCCATCGCCCACCAGCCACTCCTCGACCTCGAAAGTGAAGATCGCTTCCTCGCCGAGGTCACCGCGCGCCACCGGCCCACCCACTCCAGTCAACGTTCCGATGAATGCGGCGTCGTGCATCTCGAGCATCTGGTCGACCGGCAGGAGGGCACAAGAACATGCGTCGGCTCGCTGGGCCGGAACCACGATCAGGGCCGTGAAGAAGAGGACGATGATGAGTAGTCGGTGCATGTCGATTCTGACGCCACCGGCCCTCGTGAAGTTCCCGACTCCAGCCGGCCGATCGGCCGCTATCGTGGACGTGCTCTCGGATCCCGAGATCCGAGCGCCGCACGTGTAGCGAAATCCGGTGCGATTCCGGTGCTGTCCCGCAACTGTGATGCCCTTCGGGGACGAGCCAGGTCGCCTGACGTGTGGCGGTGGGCGAGCCTCCGGAGGAGGGGCAGATCCCCCGGCGTCAGGACTCCTCCCACGAAGGAGGAATCCATGCGCCGCACACTGATCTTGCTCACCGCCTCGATGCTGGCTCTGACAGCTTGCGCCGAGACCGATCAACCGGGGGTGGCCCCGACCACGGCGCAGGCGCCACCGGCGACCGCGACCCCCGCAGCGCCGGCGACCACCATGCTTGCCACCACGACGACCGCGGGGCCGGCTCCGACGACGATCGTCGAGACCGACTTCCCGGTGACCGTGACTGCGGCCAATGGCGACGTGACCGTCGAGACGGAACCGCAACGCATCATCTCGCTGTCGTCGACCGCAACCGAAACGCTGTTCGCCATCGGCGCCGGCGCCCAGGTGATCGCGGCTGATGCGTTCTCCAACTATCCGGCGGAGGCGCCGACGACCGAGCTGTCTGGATTCGACGCCAACATCGAGGCGTTGCTGGCGTTCGAGCCCGACCTGGTGATCGTGTTCTTCGATCCGGGTGAGCTCGTCTCCGGCCTCGAGGCCGTCGGCGTGCCCGTGCTCGTGCAGCCGGCCGCCTTCGCACTCGAAGACGTCTTCACACAAATCGAGCAGCTCGGCGAGGTGACCGGTCACCCCGACGAGGCCGACGCGCTGATCGACGAGATGGAATCCGACATCGACGAACTGGTCGACTCCGTCCCGGACTTCGACGAAGCACCGACCTACTACCACGAGCTCGACGGCACCCTCTATTCGGTGACCTCCGCCACGTTCCTCGGGGAGCTCTACGCCATGGCCGGTCTGGAGAACATTGCCGACCCCGCCGACACCGACGGCTTCGGCTACCCGCAGTTGTCCCCGGAGTTCATCATCGAGGCGAATCCCGACCTCATCTTCCTGGCCGACACGATCTGTTGTGCCGAATCGGCTGAGACGGTGGCCGCCCGGCCTGGTTGGGGGACCATCGACGCCGTCGTCAACGGCGGGGTGGTCGAACTGGACGACGAC
The DNA here is from genome assembly GCA_041628225.1 of Acidimicrobiia bacterium. Classification (GTDB taxonomy): domain Bacteria; phylum Actinomycetota; class Acidimicrobiia; order Spongiisociales; family JAENVV01; genus JBFKPQ01. The sequence goes on from JBFKPQ010000276.1 coordinate 1,828, forward strand.
ATCGCCTCGCGATGGGGTCCGCGGATCGTGGATCTCCTCCGCACGATCGTGGAAGCGACGATCGGCTTGGCCGGCTGATGCTCGCCGGACCCCGCCCGACGCGTCTCGGTGCCCGGTCGACGGCCGCGGCCTTCGGCCTCTTGGCGGCTGCCTTCGTGGCGGGGATGTTGATCGGCCCTGCCGATCTGACGCTGACCGACATCGTCGGAGCCGTCGGCGAGCGATTCGGTCGTGCGGCGACATTGACCGACGCCCAGCGCGCCATCTTCTGGGAGATACGACTGCCGCGCGTCGTGCTCGGGGGCCTGGTCGGAGGCATGTTGGGACTCGCGGGCGCCTCGTATCAAGGGGCCTTTCGCAACCCGCTCGCCGATCCGTACCTACTTGGAGTGGCGGCCGGGGCCGGCCTCGGAGCGACGCTCGCCATCGTGGCGCTGGGCCCGGCCAGCGCGTTGGTTCCCGTGTTTGCGTTCGCCGGTGCGCTCGGCGGCGTGGCGCTCACCTACGTGCTCGGCTACTCCGCCCGCGTCGGGCGGACCGCAACCACGCTCATCCTCGCCGGCGTTGCCATTGCAGCGTTCTTGACCGCGCTGCAGACGTTCGTGCAACAGCGGAATGCCGACAGCCTGCGCGTCGTGTACACGTGGATCCTCGGACGTCTGTCGACCGTCGGGTGGGGAGAGGTCCGCCTTGCCCTGCCATACATCGTAGTGGCGGGG
>JBFKPQ010000277.1:0-2536 GCA_041628225.1 Acidimicrobiia bacterium
GCTTGCGATGGTGCGACGTCAGCTACAGCCTGTCGTGTCTCCGCACGTCAGGCACACGTAGCAGCTGCCGTTGCGGACCGTCATGTGGCCGCAGTTGCTGCACACGGGGGCGTCGCCCATGTTTTCGCTCAGCGCCATGTCCGCCAGGTCCGCCTTGGTCGCCACCTCGGCCGTCGCCACGGCGCCGGATGCTGCAGCCGCCGAGGCGACCGCCGCCGACGCCTTCGCTCCTCCCGAGCCGTTCGATCCGGCCGGCACCTTCGCTGGCGTAGCCACCGACACGTTCGAGTCGGCGATCGCCGCCGCAGCTTGCACCGCGTCCACGTCCCGTTCGGCCGCCGCGTCGGTCAGGTCAAGCTGGTAGCCGGCATCGACCGCCATGCCCGACGGAGGCTCCGGCAGAGCGCCGATCTCCCGGTCCGGCGGCACCTGCGCCAGATCGTCGCGCTCCAGGTACTCCACGCCCAGGGCACGGAACACGTAGTCCACGATCGAGTTGGACATCTTGATGTTCGGATGGCCCTCCACCATGCCGCGGGGCTCGAACGTCTGGAACGTGAACGTGTTGACGAACTCGTCCAACGGCACGCCGTACTGCAAGCCCTTCGACACCGCGATGGCGAAGCACGACAGGATGCCCTTCAGCGTGGCGCCTTCTTTGGCCAGGTCGATGAAGATCTCACCGAGCGTGCCGTCGTCGTACTCGCCGGTTCGCAAGAATACCTTGTGGCCACCGATCCGAGCTTCCTGGTTGAAGCCGGCCCGGCGGGACGGCAGCATGAAGCGCGGCGGACGCATACCGGCGGCGTACGCCTGCGTCGGCGACATGCCGGCCGGGATCGCGCCCCAGGCGATCTTCTTCTCTTCCTCGATGGCCGACACCACGGCGTCGTCGTCCTCGTCGGTCGAGTCGGCTTCCTCGGTGGTCGACATCAGCACCTGCGACGCCTTCGAGCCGTCCCGGTACAGGGCCATCGCCTTGATGCCGAGTTCCCACGACATCTGATACGCCTCTTGGACGTCTTCGATCGACACCTCGTTCGGCATGTTGATCGTCTTCGAGATGGCCCCCGAGATGAACGGCTGTGCGGCGGCCATCATCTTGATGTGGCCGGTGTGGTGGATGAACCGGCGGCCGTACTTGCCGTTGCGGTTCGCCGTGTCGAACACCGGCAGATGCTCGTCGGCGACGTGCGGGGCGCCTTCGATGGTCTGACGGCCGCAGATGTGGTCGTTGGCCTCGTTGATCTGCGCTTTCGTGAAACCCAGCTCGGCGAGCAGGTCGAAGTCCCACGCCGTGTAGTCGTCGGCGGTGAACCCGAGCCGCTGCAGCGCCTCTTCGCCCACCACGAACACGTTGAAGGCATGCTTCAGTTCGAACACGCCCGGCAGGGCTTGCTCGAGCTTGCCGACCTCTTCGGCCGTGAAACCCTTCTCGGTGAGCGACGCCCGGTTGATGTGCGGGGCGCCCAGCAGCGACATGGTGCCGACCACGTAATCGACGACGTCGTCGATATCGTCGGTGGTGTAGCCGAGTTGGCGAAGCGCCGGTGCCACCGACTGGTTCACGATCTTGAAGTAACCGCCTCCTGCCAGCTTCTTGAACTTCACGAGAGCGAAATCAGGCTCAACGCCCGTCGTGTCACAGTCCATGAGCAGACCGATCGTGCCAGTCGGTGCAAGCACCGTCGCTTGAGCGTTACGGAATCCGTGACGCTCACCCCGGTCGACCGCCAGGTCCCACGCCTGGCGAGCCGCCTCGAGCATGTCATCCGGGCACAGCTCGGCGTCGATACCCATCACGTGATGGGACACGCCGTCGAGGTCGTCCCGGTCGTACGCCGCCTTCCGATGGTTGCGCATGACCCGCAGCATGTTGTCGCGGTTCTCGGCGAACTTCGGGAACGGGCCGATCGGCGTCGAAGCCATCTCGGCCGACGTGGCGTACGAATAACCCGTCATGATCGACGTCAACGCGCCGGCGATCGCCCGACCCTCGTCGGAGTCATAGGGAATGCCCATGCGCATCAGCAGCGAACCCAGATTGGCGTACCCCAGGCCCAGCGTGCGGTAATCGAAGGAACCCTGGGCGATGGCGGCCGACGGGAAATGGGCCATCGTCACGGAGATCTCGAGGACCATCGTCCACAGCCGAATGGCATGACGGTAGGCGTCGAGGTCGAAGGCGCCCGACACCTCGTCGTAGAAGCGGACGAGGTTCATCGACGCCAGGTTGCAGGCCGTGTCGTCGAGGAACATGTACTCCGAGCACGGGTTCGAGGCGCGTATCTCACCGCCGGCGGGGCACGTGTGCCACTCGTTGATGGTCGTGTGGTACTGCATGCCGGGATCGGCGCACGCCCAGGCGGCGTCGGCGATCTGGCGCCACAGGTCGCGGGCCTTGATCGTCTTGCGAACCGATCCATCGGTGCGGTTCGTGAGCTGCCAGTCCTCGTCGTTGATCACCGCCTGCAGGAAGTCCTCGGTGACCCGCACCGAGTTGTTGGAGTTCTGACCCGACACCGTCAGGTAGGCC
>JBFKPQ010000278.1:0-2498 GCA_041628225.1 Acidimicrobiia bacterium
GCCTCGTTTGTTCCGGTTGACCGACAGGTAGTAGGCGGACATCCCTTGCTCCGGGTCACCGGCGAACGGAGGACCCCAGGAGCGGGTTTCGTCTCCGATGCCGGGACGCTCGACCTTGACCACGTCGGCGCCGAGGTCGCCGAGCAGCATGGCGGCCAGCGGCCCGGCGAGCACGCGCGACAAGTCGATGACTCGGATTCCGTCCAGGAGGGCGTTCGTCATTGCCACGCACGCTAGGCCGAAGCCCGGGTCAGCTGCGGGCTGCTCGTATGGCGAAGAAGACCAGGCCGGCAGGAAGCCGCACAGTATCCATGGGCCCCGGCCTTTTCGGCGCGCGATCATCGGCGAGATGAAGACGAGCGCCTTCGCCGATCGCTCTGGGCGCTCGGAGCTCACCGCGACCTGCGCCACCTACGAACGCACATGCTCTCGACGTCGATGAGTACGCTCCGTAGCGTCATGCGAGGGCTGAGTTGAATTGTTCGAACTGCGGTGTCGCCAACCCCGACGGTGCCGCGTTCTGCATGGGATGTGGCACGGCGATGACTCGGTCGTGCCCAAACTGCGCCGCTGATCTGCCCGACGGAGCCGCTTTCTGCGTGAAGTGTGGCCACAAGGTCGAAGGCGCTCCCCCTACAACAGCAGCCCGTCCTGCTGCAGCTGCGGCCGCAGGGGGCGACGACAAGCTGCGGCGCTACATGCCGTCGGAGCTGGCCGCCAAGCTCCAAGACGCGGCGAGCCGCGGTGAAATGAAGGGCGAGCGACGCACCGTCACCATGCTGTTCTGCGACATCAAGGGCTCGACGACCGCCGCGGAAAACCTCGACCCCGAAGAGTGGGCCGACATCATGAACGGAGCGTTCGAACACCTCATCGCCCCCGTCTACCGCTACGAGGGCACCCTGGCCCGCCTCCTCGGCGACGCCGTCCTGGCGTTCTTCGGCGCCCCCATCGCCCACGAGGACGACCCCGAGCGCGCCGTCCGCGCCGGCCTCGAGATCATCGACGCGATCCAACCGTACAAGGAGAAGATCAAGCGGGATTGGGACATCGACATCGACGTCCGCGTCGGTATCAACACCGGACTGGTCGTCGTCGGGGCGGTCGGGTCGGACCTGCGGGTTGAGTACACCGTGATGGGCGATGCCGTAAACGTGGCAGCACGCATGGAACAGACCGCTGAGCCCGGGACGGTCCGCGTCTCCGAAAATACGATACGGCTCGCTCAGGGGATCTTCGAGGTCGAAGATCTCGGACCGATACAGGTGAAAGGTCGCACCGAACCCATTGCGGCATACCGGGTCGTCGGCCTTCACGCGAGTCCCACCCGTGAACGGGGAATCGAGGGCTTGGCGGCACCGTTGATCGGCCGCGATCGGGAGATGGAACTGGCTGTGGAGGCGTTCGACGGCCTCGCCGGTGGTCACGGCGCCATCGTTTCGGTGATCGGAGACGCCGGACTCGGCAAGTCGCGCCTCATCACCGAACTCGGCCGCACTGTGGAGACCTCCACCGTCGAATGGCATCTCGGCCGCTCGCTCTCGTACGAAACCGCGACGCCATATTCCCCGATCCTCGAGATCCTGCGGAGCGTGGCCGGGATCACACCCTCGACCTCGCCCATCGACCAGTGGCAAGCCGTGGAAGGTGCCGTCGCGAGCGTCCTCCCCAGTCGGGTCAACCAGGTGGCACCATTCCTCGCCCACCTCCTCGGCATCGAGTTGCCCGGCGACCACACGAATCGTGTGGGTTACCTCGAACCGGCGGCGTTGCGCGGCGAGGTCGTGCGGTCCTGCCTCGAGCTTTTCGAATCGATGGCTCGCGCCCGACCTCTGGTGCTCGTGTTCGAAGACCTCCACTGGGCGGACTCGGCCACCATCGATCTCGTTCTCGAATTGCTGCGCCTGACCGACCGGTCCGCGCTCCTCCTCGTCCTGGCGTTCCGCCCCCGACGCGACGACCCGTCATGGCGGGTGCACGAAAACGCCGAACGCGATTTTCCACACCGTTACCGCACGATCCACCTCAGTGCCCTGGCAGACGACGACGCGCGCCACCTCGTGTCGGCGCTCCTCGACATCGATGCCCTGACCGAACACGTCCGCAGCACGATCCTCGAAAGGGCCGACGGCAACCCCTTCTTCCTCGAGGAAGTGGTTCGATCGATGATCGATCAAGGGATCGTCGCCCAGCGCGACGGCCGGTGGGTGGCGACCGGAGACGTCGACGCGTTCCCGGTGCCCGACAACTTGGCTGCCGTCCTGACGACACGACTCGACCGCCTCGACGCCGACGTCCGGCACGTTGCGCAGGCCGCCAGCGTCATCGGCCGGGAGTTCCGGTTCGACGAGTTGGCGGCTCTCGTGTCGGACGTCGCCGGCATCGACGAAGCGCTCATCGAGCTACAGCGTCGCGACCTCCTACGGGAAACGGCCCGAGTGCCGAAGCGAGTCTTTCGTTTCAAGCACGCGCTGATCGTGTCGGCGTCCTACGACACC
>JBFKPQ010000279.1:0-2491 GCA_041628225.1 Acidimicrobiia bacterium
GCCCATCGGGGATGGACGTGTTACCCGGCATCATCACTGGACCACGCCATGGAGCTGGCCGGTCTGCTGCCCGATCCGCTCCTGGCAGGCGAACTCGGGGGCCATACCCCTTACGGGTTCGATCTCGGCAATACACCCGCCACGATCGACCGGTTGCCGAGGCAGTCTCGGCCGATCGTTCTCTTGTCGTCCTCGGGGACGCCGCTCATGACCGAAGCCGCCGCACGCTTCGCCAACGCCTACGTCGGCTCCCTGCGGACGCCCTCGGCGCTCGCGGCCATCCTCGCCGAGGGCGGCGACGACGTGCTCGTGGTCGGAGCAGGCACACGAGGAGTGTTCCGTGCCGAGGACCGACTGGGTTGCGCCCGGATCGCCGCCGCGCTGTGCATGCACGGATTCGAAGCCGGCGACACCGCAACGACCACGATGATCGACCAGTGGGATGGACAGCCGCTCGAAGCCATGCTGCAGTCGGAGTCCGTCGACTATCTGCGCCGTACGGGACAACTCGACGATCTCGACTTCATCGTCGACCACATCGACGACCTCCCGTGCGGTCACCGCCTCGCCGAAGGCCGCGTCGTGGAGGTCGGCCCATGACGCCCGATGCGCGCGCGCCCGTCGTGATCGTCTCCGGCCAGACATCGCATCACTACGGCGGCCTGGGCGTCGCACGCTCCCTGGGCAGGTGGGGGGTCCCCGTCCACTGGGCCCATCCGTTGGACAACCGCATGGCACTCCGCTCCCGGTATGTCGATGCGGTGCACCCCTTCCCGATCCACGCCGCCGACTCCGAAGCCGCCGACCGCCTCTGCCGCCTGGACGTTCCGGCCGGTACCGTACTGCTTCCCGTCGACGACCGCGCCGCCGCCATCATCGGCACCCACGCCCGAGAACTGGCCGGCCGGTTCCGCATGGCACTGCCCGACCCGGACCTCGCCGGGCGCTTGAGCAGCAAGCAAGGCCTCCATGATCTATGCCGAGAGCACGGCATCCCCACGGCCGATGTGATCACCCCGAAGTCGGCGGACGAACTCGAGCACGCGCTGGCGGTGTCCCGGTTCCCGGTGGTTATGAAGCGCATCGCCAACTGGGTCGGCCACGGCATGGAACGTCCGAGCGTGGCGATCGCCGAGACCGCCGATGACGTTCGGTCCGCCTACGCGGACGAGCCGTGGACGAGGACACCGAACCTGCTCATTCAGGAGTACATCCCCGGCGGCCCTGAGACCATCTGGATGTTCGATGGCTACTTCGACGCGACTGCGAGGTGCCGGTTCGGGTTGTCGGCGCGCAAGCTCCGCCAGTCGCCCGCCTACACGGGCTTCACGAGCCTCGGTGTGTGCGAGCCGCACACGGATCTCACGGACCAGACGATCCGCCTTCTCGAGACCATCGGCTACACGGGCCCGGTCGACCTCGGTTACCGCTACGACGAGCGGGACGACACGTACAAACTGCTCGACGTGAATCCCCGACTGGGATCGACGTTTCGTTTGTTCGTCGACTCGCTGGGCTACGACGTGGCGCGTGTGCTCTACTTGGACCTGACCGAGCAGCCGTATGAAACCGGGGCACCGATGCCAGGACGCAAGTGGGTCCTCGAGGGCAACGACATCATCTCGAGCGTGCGGTACCGCCACGACGGTCGCTTGTCGGCTCGGCAATGGTTGTCGTCACTCCGCGGCGTCAAAGAAGGGGCATGGTGGGCCGCCGACGATCCTGTGCCGTTCGCGGCCATGCTCGGACACTTCGCCGGACGGGTCGTCACGGATCGACGCACGTGAGCCGGTTCGCCGACCGCCTCACACCGCTCTACGCCACGGCACTCCGCACGGGGCGACTGGGCGCGGCAGCCGGTCTCGTCGTCGACCGCACGGTCTCGATCGGCCCGTCGCGCGCCTGGCGTCTAACCAAAAACGAAGCAGGCCTCTTGGACCGGCTCCGTCGAGAGCTGTACCGGCACCTGTGGACGACGGCCGCCGTCGAGATCGGCGCCACCTGGCACGATCTCGGTGGCGATGTCCTGGAGATCCGCCGAGACTCCAACTGTGTACGCCTGTGGCGTGACCTCGTCCCCCTGGATGACCCCGTTACCGCCCACGTCTCCGGCGACAAGCCCTTGTGCCATCGACTGCTCGCTGACGCCGGCCTGACGGTGCCGGCACATCGCGTGTTTCCGACCACGCACCTGAGCGAGGCGGTCGCATACGCGGCTGAGCACGGCCCGTCCGTCGTGAAGCCGGCTGCCGCGACCGGGGCGGGCTCGGGCATCACCGGTTCGGTGATGGCCCCCTCCGAGGCGTGGCGCGCGGTGCTCGGCGCAGTCCGGTTCGACGGCAATCGCGTGCTGATCGAAGGCCAGTCGGACGGTACCGAGTACCGGATCCTCGTCCTCGGAGGCCAAGCGATCGCCGCGATCGAACGGCGGAGGCCAGAAGTGGTCGGTGACGGGATGTCGTCCATCAACATGTTGATCGAGGCCGAGAAC
>JBFKPQ010000280.1:0-2461 GCA_041628225.1 Acidimicrobiia bacterium
CCGACCGCGTGGTCACCAATGCCGAACTCGCCGCTCAGCTGGGGGTGACGGCCGACTGGATCGAGGAACGGTCGGGCATCAACGAACGCCGGTGGGTGGACGGGACCACCACCACGTCCGACCTCGCCGCCGAAGCGTCGCGCCGCGCCTTGGACCGAGCCGGACTGACCGCCTCCGACCTCGACATGATCGTGGTCGCCACGATGAGCCCCGATCACGACTTCCCGGGCGTCGGCTGCTTCTTACAGGCCAAGCTCGACGTCCCCGACATCCCCGCCATCGACCTTCGCCAGCAGTGTTCCGGCTTCATCTACGGCCTCTCGGTGGCCGATGCGTATCTGCGAACCGGCCAGGCACAGCGAGTTCTGCTCGCCGGCGCAGAGGTTCACTCCAAGGGGATCGACGCATCGCCGTCCGGGAAGGACATCGCCGCGCTCTTCGGCGACGGCGCCGGCGCCGTCGTCCTCGAGGCCCACGACGTGGCCGGCGACGACGACTCGCAGATCTACTCGACGCATCTACACGCCGACGGTCGGCACGCACGGGTCTTGTGGGCAGAAGCTCCCGGCCAGGCAATGCCGGGTCACCGGATCTCGGTCGACGACATCGAAGCGGGGCGGCACTTCCCGATCATGGACGGTAAGAGGGTGTTCCTCAACGCCGTCCGACGGATGCCCGAGTCGATCACGGAGGCGCTCGACGCCAATGGCCGAACGCTCGCCGAAGTCGATCGGTTCTTCTTTCACCAAGCCAACCTGCGCATCAACGAGGCGGTCGCCAAGCGGATGGATATCCCGTCCGAGCGGGTGTTCAACACGATCGAGCGGTTCGGAAACACGACGGCCGGTACCATCCCCATCGGCATGGACATGGCGGTCGAAGCGGGCCACCTCGAACACGGCATGCTGGTCGCTCTGTCCGCCTTCGGATCGGGGTACACCTGGGGATCGGCCCTCCTCCGGTTCTGAGCGCTCGGCCCTCCTCCGCACCGCTCCCGGCAACCCTCGAGAAACCCCTTGACTTGAAGTGTGCTTCAAGTCGTAGAGTCGTGCGCATGGCGCAGACGCACACCGATCAGATCTCCTATGTGGAGGCTCTCCGGCGGTTCAGTCGCAATGCCCGCCTGTACATCCTCCACATCTTCGGGATGGACGTCATCCACGGCACGTGGGAGGTGCTCTTCAACCTCTACCTGCTGGCCGCCGGGTTCGACATCGCCTTTGTCGGTCTCCGCCTCGCAGTGCAGGGTGTGGCCGGAGCGCTGGCATCGATCCCGGCCGGTCGCATGGCGGACCGCATGGACCGCAAGTGGGGATTCATCATCGGCGACGGTGGCGGGGCCATCGCCGCCGTGGTGCTGATCTCATCACTCGACCCGACCATCATCCTCGTCGCCTCGGGTGTCAGTGCCGCCTTCGGCGCACTCCACCACGTCACGGAGTCGCCGTTCATCGCCGAAAACTCCGAACCGGGCGAGCGCCTCCACCTGTTCAGCTTCGGGTCGAGCTTCCGCACACTGGCCGCCATGGTCGGCGCCCTGACGGCGGGTTTCCTACCCGGTTGGCTCGAGTCGTCGCGCAACCTGACCGAGCTGGACGCCTTTCGCTGGGCCGTGTACGCGGGCATCGCCTGGTGGTTCGTGTCGCTCGTTCCGGCGGTGATGATGCGGCGCTACGTATCGGATGAGGTCGCTGCGGCGCGTCTCGAACCGGCCGACGGATCGGTGTTCGGACTCCGCAATCCGCTGCTGGTGTTTCGGTTCGTGGCCATCGGAGCGCTGCTGTCGCTCGGAGGCGGGTTCGTGCTGCGTCTCACCAACGTGTTCCTGGTCGAGGACGGCCACGCCCACGAGCACGAAGTGGGGATCATCTTTGCGGCCGGCTCCCTCGTCTTGGCCGTCTCGGCTCTCGCCGCCCCGAAAGCCGTGGCGTGGCTCGGCACGACGAGGGCCATTTGGCTGACGCGGGCCGCCGCCATCCCGTTCATCTTGCTGCTCGGCTATTCCCCGTCGCTCGCCGCCCCCACGCAGGTCGTCTCGCTGGCCGGCTTCGCCTTCGTGCTGCGAACGGGGCTCTTCAACATGTCGGGGCCTGTCTACGAGAACTTCACGATGGACCGTCTCCATCCCACCGAGCGGGCCACCTACACGGGCATCAGCGCCTTCGTCGGCAGCGCCCTGTCGGCTGGTGCCGGCTATTGGGGAGCGGCGCTCATGGCCGGAGGTGACTTCCGGACACCCTTCGTCGTCATGGCGGTGCTCTATGCGGCATCCACACTGCTGTTCTACCGCTGGTTCGATCTCCTCCCCCGCCTCCAACGACTGGTACCGGTCGGGGAGATGGCCGACGCCGACTGATCCACCGATGTTTCGGCTCCGTATGCATGGGGGAGGTCCTTCACCATGCACATCGCCATCGTCGGGTCGGGTATCGCCGGACTCGGAGCAGCTCACCGTCTGCAC
>JBFKPQ010000281.1:0-2457 GCA_041628225.1 Acidimicrobiia bacterium
CCCCCCCCCCCCCCCCCCCACGACTTTCATCCGACTGGGCGCGTCGTCCGGGAAGATCATCGTCATCCGCATGAGCACTGCGAGCGGAAGGAGCTTGCGAGCCAGCCGGTCGACGCCGACCATGACCGCGGTGGCGACGCCGATCAGGGCCGCCCACCAACCGACGATGCCGATCCCGGTGTCGGGACGCGGTAGGAGCCGGGATACGACGATGGCGGCCGCAACGGCGGCAAGGACCGGAACCAGGAAAGCGACGAGACGCACGATGCGGGACGCCCACACGCGCCCTTCCCATCGATGCGTGGCCTGGTCGTCGATCATCCCGATCGCTCTCTGTCAGCTCCTCCCCGAGGCCCACCCGGGCCCGAGCTGCGTCACGCTACCACGGAGGGTGGCGTCTCACGCGGCGACGCTCACTCGGTCGACTCGTCGGTCACGAGCACGTCGGCGACCATCATCGAGACGTCGCGGACGACGACATCGTCTCGACCCAGCTCCTTGACGCCGTCGTCGATCATGACGTAGCAGTACGGACAGGAGACCGCGATCTCGGACGCACCCGTCTCGAGGGCCTCTTCGGCACGCTCGATGTTGATCTTCTTGCCGGTCTGTTCCTCCATCCAGAACCGGGCGCCGCCGGCCCCACAGCACAGGCCCTTGGTGCCGTGCCGGCGCATCTCCACCATGGTCACGTCGCCGGTGGCGGCCACCACCTGGCGTGGGGCGCGATACACGTCGTTGTGTCGACCGAGGTAGCAGGGATCGTGGTACGTCACGGTCCGTTTGGCGGCGCTCCCATCGGTCCGGAGTCGCTGATCGCGCAGCAACTCTGCCAGGAGTTGGGTGTGATGCACGACCTCGTAGTGTCCGCCGAGCTGCGGATACTCGTTCAGCAACGTGTTGAAGCAATGCGGGCACTGCGTCACGATGCGCGTGACCCCGTACGAGCCGAGCGTTTCGATGTTCTGGAGCGCCAGTTGTTGGTACACGTACTCGTTGCCGGACCGGCGCGCCGGATCGCCGTTGCAGAGCTCTTGACCACCCAAGATGGCGAAATCGATGCCCGCTTCGTGGAGGAGACGGGCCGTCGCCTGACTGACGGCCGTGTTGCGATCGTCGAACGAACCTGCGCAGCCGACCCAGAACAGGTAGTCCGCTCGCTCCACGCCGTTCTCTCCGAGGATCGGGACCTCGAAGTCGAGTGACAACGTCCAGTCGGCCCGGTTCTGCTGCGACAGGCCCCACGGGTTGCCCTGGTTCTCCATCGCCACGTAGGCCTTGCCGAGCTCCGTCGGGAAGTCGGCCTCCATGAGGCTCTTGTACCGGCGCATGTCCAGGATCTTGTCGAGGATCTCGATGTTGACCGGACAGATCTCGTCGCAGGCGCCGCACGTCGTGCACGACCACAACTCCTCGGGATGGACCCGCTCGAACACCGAGTCGGAGTCGATGGTGATGCCGGCTGCCATCGACACGGGAGGGGTGATGGTGTGGGGTGCCGTCGAGGCCGCCACCTCGCCGACCTTGAGCACCATCTCACGCGGGTCGAGAGGCTTTCCGGTCAGATTCGCCGGACACACGGATGTGCACCGCCCGCAGATGGTGCACGCGTCGGTGTCGAAGATCTGTTTCCACGTGAAGTCACCGATGACGGACGCGCCGATCGTTTCGATGTCGGCTTCCATGAGGTTTGGCAGCGGACGCATCGCTCCCTTGGGTCGGTCATTCGGCGAGAGGAACATGTTGGCCGGGGACGTCACCATGTGGCGGAGCTTGGTGGTGGGAAGCACCACCAAGAACCCCATGAATGCGACCGCGTGTACGACCCAGAACGTCTGGTGGATCCCGGCCGCTGACGCCTCCGGCACGAGGAAACTCAACGGATAGCCGACGAACGAGGCCATCTCGAATGACGGCCTGCCTTCGAGGGCTATCCGAGCGGCTTCGGTGGCCAGGCCGGTCACCCCGATGATCGCCAGCGTGCCGAGGATCCAGCCGTCCTCCGGCTTGGTCTTCGACCGCAGCCGCCACGGGCGCTGCACGTACCGGCGGGCGAACGCCCAGGCCAGGCCTCCCAGGAACACGAGCGCAGCCAGATCGAGGATGGCCGAATACGCCTGGTACACGCCGCCCTGGAGGAACTTGAATCTGATCGGCAGGAGGTGGTCGATCTCGAGCGTCACCGTACCCAGGAAGAGCACCAAGAAGCCGTAGTACACCATGGCATGCATCAGGCCCGCGGCTCGGTCACGCATGAGCGTCTTCATGCGGAGGCCTTCGTCGAGGCGTCGGATGCGCTCGGACCATCGTCCGGTCCGGTCGTCGGCGGCACCCCGCTGCCAGTTCTCGGCTCGACGAGAGAAGAGATAGAACGTCAGCGCCAGGAAACCGGCGACACCCACATAGAACATGGCCTGCAGCGCCGGCCCGATGTTGCCGAAGACCTCTCGGCCGACC
>JBFKPQ010000282.1:0-2452 GCA_041628225.1 Acidimicrobiia bacterium
AGGTATCTACGTGTCCAACGTTCCCGGTCGGAACGCCATCGCCGTCGCCGAGCTCGCCATGGGACTCATCCTGGCTCTCGATCGCAAGATTCCCGATGCGGTGGCGGACCTTCGCGCCGGAAAGTGGAAGAAGAAGACGTATGCCGAGGCCGACGGTCTCGCCGGCAAGACCCTCGGCATCGTCGGTGTCGGCGGCATCGGGCTGGAGCTCGCCCGTCGGGCGGCCGCCTTCGGCGTCGACGTGGTGGCGGTCCACCGTGAAGGGCGACCCGCTGACGTCGTTCACCGCGCCCGCGAGGCGGGTGTCCGCTTCGTGGCGACCGATGAGGAGATGCTGGCGCAGAGCGACATCGTTTCTCTCCATGTGCCGCTGAACGACGAGACCCGGGACCTCGTCGACGACGAGTTCCTCGCCATGTGCCGCGACGGCGCCTGGATCATCAACACCAGCCGAGGGGAGGTGGTCGACGAAGCGGCCCTGATCCGAGCGCTGGACGGGCGCGACATGTGGGCGGGCGTGGATGTCTTCAAGGACGAGCCGTCGACGGATGGCGATTTCTCCTCCGCACTGGCGGCGCACCCCAGGGTGTATGGGACGCATCACATCGGAGCTTCGACTGAACAGGCCCAGCAGGCAGTGGCCGAAGGCGTCGTCGACCTCATCGACGCCTACGCCGCCGGGACGATTGTCAATTGTGTGAACCTCGAGACCGTGCCGCGCGGTCAGTGTGTGGTGGTCGTCCGGCATCTCGACCGCGTTGGCGTGCTCTCGGACGTTCTGACGGTGCTGCGCAGCGCCGACGTCAACGTGGCGCAGATGGACAACCGGCTGTTCCGGCATGCCCCGACGGCGGTGGCCACCATTCGAACCGACACCCCCATCGATCGGGATTTGGCGAACCGGCTTCGAGAAGTCGAGCATGTCCTGGCGGTGACCATCAGCAGCGAGGAGTAGCCGTGCGAGTCCACAACTTCAGCGCCGGGCCGTGCACGCTCCCGGTCGAGGTGCTCGAAGAGGCGCAGGCGGAGTTCGTCGACTACCGCGGCGCCGGCATGTCGCTCATCGAGATGAGCCACCGGTCGAAGGCCTACGACGAGGTTCACCATCAAGCGATGCGCAAGGCCGCCGAGGTCTTCGGAGCGCCGGACGATTTCGAGGTGCTCCTGCTCGGCGGAGGGGCCACGCTCCAGTTCGCAATGATCCCGATGAATCTGCTGAAGCAGAGCGAGCTGGGAGCGTACGTGGACACCGGCGCTTGGGCGACGCGCGCCGTCGAAGATGGCGGGTACCACGGAGACGTCTATCGGGCCTGGGACGGCCGCGATGAGGGCTATCGGCGTGCTCCGCGCCCCGAAGAGGTCGCGCTCCAGCCGAACACGCGCTATCTCCACGTCACGGCCAACGAGACCATCGGGGGCATTCGACTCCCGGAGTTCCCCGACCTCGGGGTGCCGTTGGTCGCCGATCTTTCATCGGAATACATGTCGCGACCCATTCCTTGGGATCGATTCGACCTCGTCTACGGTGGCGCCCAGAAGAACCTCGGGCCGGCCGGCGTCGCGCTCACGTTCGTGCGGCGCTCCGTGCTCGAAACGGCCAATCGTGAGCTCGCCGCCTACCTGCGTTACGACCTCCACGCCGCCAAGGATTCGATGTTCAACACCCCTCCCGTGTTCGCCATCTACATGATGGGCAAGGTGCTCGGCTGGGTGGAGTCCGAAGGTGGGCTCCAGGAGATGCAGCGGCGCGCCGAGGCCAAGGCGGGAAGGCTGTACGCCGCCATCGACGGCTCCGGTGGGTTCTATCGAAGCCCCGTCGAGCAGGACAGCCGCTCGCTCATGAATGTGGTGTTCCGGCTCCCCACCGAAGACCTCGAACGGGACTTCGTGGCCGCCGCGGCCGACCGCGACCTGGTGAATCTCAAAGGGCACCGCAGCGTCGGAGGCGTTCGGGCCTCGCTCTACAACGCACTGCCCAACGAGTCCGTCGAGGCACTGGTCGGCTTCATGGAGGACTTCCAGGCGGCCAACGCCTGATGGTGCGTCTCGCCCCTGTGGACCTGATGGTCGTGAGCGGGGCAGTTGCGGCAGAAGTCGCCATCCCACCGTTCGATTCTCTGACTGCGGCCGAACGTCACGACGAAGCCGTTCGCCATCCGCTGAGTTTTCTGAATGCTCTTCCCGAGGCGGACACCGAGACCGCCCTGGAAGCCGCCGCGCGGGGTCTCGAACGACTCGTGACCGACGGCGCCTTCGTGCCCGCGCCGACGGGCTTTCACATCTACCGGCTGTCCGACGGATCGGGCCGCCTGACGGGCGTTGTCGGTGGGTTGTCGATGGAGGACGTGCTCGATGGCCGAGTGCTGCCGCACGAGGACATTCGCCCAGCCCGGGTTGCCGCGCTGCGGCGGTACCAGGAGCGCGTGGAGACGGTGTCGAGCCCTGTGGCGAT
>JBFKPQ010000283.1:0-2363 GCA_041628225.1 Acidimicrobiia bacterium
CCCGTGGATGTTCGGCCTCCGTTGACGACGACCTCGAACCAGCCGTCCGCGGTGCGCCGCGCGTCGATCGCCAGGACCACGCATTGGCTGCCGAACTGGCGTGCGCACGATCCGAGCAGGTCGGGATCGGACACGGCGGCAGTGTTCACGGCCACCTTGTCGGCCCCGGCGCGCAGCACCGCCTTCATGTCGTCGGGCGATCGGACCCCGCCTCCGACCGTGAGGGGTACGAACACCTGAGAGGCCGTTCGGCGCACCACGTCGAGGAGCGTCCCGCGGCCCTGCGGCGAGGCCGAGATGTCGAGGTAGCAGATCTCGTCGGCGCCCTCCGTGGCGTAGCGAGCCGCCAACTCGACCGGGTCGCCTTCATCGGTCAGGTTGACGAAGTTGACGCCCTTGACCACACGACCGTCGCGCACGTCGAGACAGGGGATGATCCGGGTCCGCAGCATCTACGTACATTCCTTCACGAAGTTGGCGAGGACCTGCAGGCCGTTGGCGCCGGAGCGCTCCGGGTGGAACTGCGTGCCGACGCGCGGTCCCGACCGCACCGCCGACACGAACGGCCGGCCGTAGACGGTGGTGCCGATGGCCACGTCGGGGTCGACCGGCTCAGGTGCGTAGCCGTGCACGAAGTAGAAGGTGGGTTGATCGTCGAGGCCGGCGAACAGCGGGTCGTCGGCGAAGGCCACGTCGTTCCAGCCGATGTGGGGAAGCCGGGGCGCGTCGGCGAGCGGCTGCACCTTGCCGCCGATCAATCCGAAACACTCGGCGCCGTCTTCGGCGCTGGAGTCGAACAGGACCTGCATGCCGACGCAGATGCCGAGCAGGGGGCCTTCCCAGTTCGCCACCGCATCGGTGAACCCTGCTGACGAGATGCCGTTCATCACCGCGCGGGTGGCGCCCACTCCCGGCAGGACGACACCGTCGGCGCCTTCGATGCCGCGCGGTGCGTCGGCCACGACGACGCGGGCGCCCGTCCGTTCGAGCGCCTGGGCGATCGATACGAGGTTGCCTGCGCCGTGATCGATGACTGCGATCGTGGTCATCGCTCGACGGCGCCTTTGGTCGATGCCACGCCGGCGCGACGCTCGTCGATGGCCACCGCCTGTCGGAGCGCCCGTGCCACGGCCTTGATGGCCGCCTCGGCGATGTGGTGATCGTTGGTCCCCTGGGCGTCGACGTGCAGGGTGAAGCCGGCGGACTGACAGAGCGCTTCGAGCCCGTGGGCGAAGTTCTGGTTGGTGAAGTTGCCGATGCGCTCGGTGCACAGGGGTACGTCGACGACCGCGTACGGGCGGCCGCCCACGTCGAGGGCCGCCGAGGCGCGCGCTTCGTCCATGGGGACGGTGGCGTCACCGAATCTTGCGATGCCCGCTCTCTCACCCAGCGCTGTTGCGAGCGCGTGGCCAAGGGTGATCATCGTGTCCTCGACCGTGTGGTGGTCGTCGATGTGGAGGTCGCCTTCGGTGCGGACGGTCAGGTCGATGAGGCTGTGGTGCGACAGTGACGCCAGGAGGTGGTCGAGGAACCCAACGCCGGTTTGCACGTCGGACGTGCCCGAGCCGTCGAGGTCGAGGTCGACCGTGACATTCGTCTCGCGCGTCGTGCGAGTCTGGTGGGCGGTGCGTTCACTCATCGGTGCTCCTTTCGAAGCGCAGGGTGCACGCCAGACCGTGGGCGGTGAGGCCTTCGGCGGCGGCGAGCGTCGTGATGGTCGGGGCGAGCGTGGCGAGCCCGGTTCGGGTGAGGGTCTGGATCTGCCGCCACGATCCGAAGTCGGCGACCGACAGCGGTCCGCACGCACCGGCGAGGCCGCCGGTCGGCAGCACGTGGTTGGCGCCGGTGGCGTAGTCGCCGGCCGATTCGGGCGACCATTCGCCGACATACACCGAGCCGGCCGCGGTGATGGTCTCCGCCACGGCCGCGGGGTCGTGCGTGAGGATCGTCACGTGTTCGGGCGCATAGGCGTTGGCGAAGTCGGTGGCGGAGGGCAGGTTCGGAGCCAGCACGGCCACGCCGTGGTCGCGCAGCGATTTGTCGAGAATGGCGGCGCGGTCCAGCGTCGGCAGGAGCTCGGCCAGCTCTCGTTCGACCGACTGGGCGAGATCCGGATCGGTCGTGACCAGGAGGGCGGGGGAGTCGGGCCCGTGTTCGGCCTGGCACAGCAGGTCGATGGCCACGAGACGGGGATCGGCGGTGTCGTCGGCCAGGACCAGCACCTCGGAGGGACCGGCCGGAAGGTCGATGGCGCAGGCGCCGTACACCGCCAGTTTGGCGGCGGTCACCCAGGCATTGCCGGGTCCGACGATCTTGTCGACGCGGCGGATGGTCTCGGTGCCGTAGGCGAGGGCCGCGATGGC
>JBFKPQ010000284.1:0-2323 GCA_041628225.1 Acidimicrobiia bacterium
CATGAGACGGCTCGACACATCCGTCGATCCGACATCGAATCGATTCTCGGAGAATCGCCTCGCCTACGAGGAAGAACTTCGCGTCCTGCGCGAGCGGATGGAGTGGGTCATCGAGGGCGGAGAGGGCCGCGACCGGTCGATAGCCCGACACCTCGACCGCGGCAAGGTGATGGTGCGCGACCGCATCGACATGGTGATCGACGAAGACACACCCTTCCTCGAACTCTCGACCCTCGCCGCCTGGGGCCAATACGACGACGCCTACCCGGGGGCCGGCATCGTGACGGGCATCGGAATCGTGCACGGCGTGCCCTGCATGATCATCGCCAACGACGCCACCGTGAAGGGCGGCAGCCTCGCGCCTGCGTCGATCAAGAAGCACGTGCGTGCCCAACAGATCGCCGAGGAGAACAGCCTGCCGACGGTCTACCTCGTCGACTCCGGCGGCGCCTTTCTCCCGATGCAGGATGAGGTGTTCCCCGATCGTGACCACTTCGGCGGGACCTTCTACCGGCAGGCGCGAATGTCTGCTCGGGGCCTCCCCCAGCTGTCGGTGGTGCTGGGTGGCTGCACGGCCGGAGGCGCCTATGTGCCGGCCCTGTCCGACGAGGTCGTGATCGTCAAGGACATCGGTCGCATCTATCTCGGTGGCCCCCCGATCGTGAAGGCGGCACTCAACGAGATCGTCGATCCGGAGACCCTCGGCGGCGCCGACGTCCACACCCGCCAGTCGGGAGTCGCCGACTACATCGCCTACGACGAAGCCGAGGCCTACGCCCAGCTCCGCGAGGTCGTCGCGAATCTCAACCAGCCGTCGATCCACGACCGCGCCGGTTGGATGGACGTCGTCGAGCCGCGACCGCCGGCGTACGACCCGACCGAGATCTACGGGATCATCAACGCCGACACGCGAATCCCGTTCGACATCCGGGACATCGTGGCGCGGCTCGTCGACGCCTCCGAGTTCTGGGAGTTCAAGCCGCGCTACGGCGAGACCGTCGTGTGCGGCTTCGCCCGGATCTGGGGCCACCTCGTCGGGATCATCGGCAACAACGGCATCATCTTTTCCGAAGGAGCCCTCAAGGCGACCCACTTCATCGAGATGTGCAACCAGCGCAAGATACCGCTGCTCTTCCTCCAGAACACCACCGGGTACATGGTCGGCAAGGACGCCGAGGCGGGCGGCATCGCCAAGGACGGCGCCAAGATGGTCAACGCGGTCGCCAACGCCATCGTGCCCAAGTACACGGTCCTGGTGGGCGGCAGCTATGGCGCCGGCAACTACGGCATGTGCGGCCGCGGGTTCGACCCTCGCTTCCTCTTCGCCTGGCCCAACAGCCGCATCGCCACCATGTCCGCCGAAACCGCCCAGACCGTGCTCGTCGACATCCGGCTCGGCGGCCTCAAGGCCGACCAGACCACCGAAGCCGACATCGAACGGCTCCGCGCCGAAGTGCGAGAGCAGTACGAGACGCAGTCCAATCCGTACTACGCCACCTCACGGCTGTGGGACGACGGGCTCATCGATCCCGTCGCCACCCGCGACGCGCTCGGCATGGCGCTCGCCATCGCCGCCCGCCAAACCGAGCCCGACGGTGCGTACCGAGTGTTCAGGATGTGACGATGGAGCTACGACAGACCGTCTTCGACGTCGACGACCGGGGCGTGGCCACTGCCACGTTCAACCAGCCGGACCGGCACAATGTCATGGGCCCCGATTTCATGGCCGACATCGTCGACATCTGCGAACACGTCGAGACGTCACCGATCCGGGCGCTGATCCTCACGGGGGCCGGTGCATCCTTCTGTGCCGGCGGAGATCTCGAGTGGATGAAGACGCAGCTGCACCTCAGCCACGCCGAACGCGTCGCCAACTCGGGTGGTCTCGCCTCGATGTTGCGCCGTCTCGATCGCCTCCCCGTGCTCACGATCGCCCGGGTCAACGGGCAGGCGTACGGCGGCGGCATCGGCATGATTTCGGTCTGCGACATGGCGTTCGCGGTTCCCACGGCACGGTTCGCCCTCACCGAGGTGACGCTCGGCCTGGGCCCGTCGAACATCTCCCCGTTCGTCGTCAAGCGGATGGGCGCCGCCAATGCCCGGCGGACGTTCCTGAACGCCACGGTGATGGACGCCGCCACGGCCCACCGGCTCGGCCTCATCACGGAGGTGCACGAGGACCTCGACGCGGCCATCGAGAAGGAGATCCGGTCCCTGTTGCGCTGCGGTCCCGAAGCGGTAGCCGCCACCAAACGGCTCATCGAGTTCGTCGACACCCATGGACCCGACGAGAACGCCGCGTACACGGCTCGCGACCTGGCCG
>JBFKPQ010000285.1:0-2275 GCA_041628225.1 Acidimicrobiia bacterium
GGCGCCCGCCGTCCGGCGGGTGGGCCGTACAACCGGATGTGGTCGAGTTGGCCGATACCGGCGAGGAACCTCTCGGACAACTCGGCTTCGTAGATCTGAATCGCTCCCATGGCGTTCACTAGTCGCGCGCGCCGGGCGGTCCCGCTTCCGAGGCTCGCCAGGTAGTCCACCGCGGCCGTGACCCCGGCCAGGCTCTCGAAGCTCTGGGTTCCCGTCTCCCACTTGGCTGGGCCGTCGGTCGGCGCGGGCACGACCTTGTAGGACTCGAGCGAGGCAAGCAGATCTGCCCTGCCGATCAGGCAACCCGTATGCGGGCCGAAGAACTTGTACGCAGAAGCGACCAGGAAGTCGCAGCCGATCTCGCGGACGTCGATGGGACCATGCGGTGCGAAGTGCACGGCATCGACATACGACACCGCGTTTGCTGCACGCGCCAACGCAGCGATTGCAGCGACGTCGACGATGGTGCCGAGCGCGTTCGACGCATATGTCACGGCGACGAGGCGGGTGCGTGGGTTGATCACGCCGGCCACTGCTCGAGGATCCAGTGTGCCGGTCGCCGGATCGAAGTGCGCTACGCGCACCGTGACGCCACGATCTCGAGCTGCCAGCACCCACGGCGAGCGGTTGGCGTCGTGATCCAGGTCGGTGACCACGATCTCGTCGCCTGGCTGCCAGGTACGCGACAGGGCGCGGCTCATCGCGAACGTGAGGCTCGTCATGTTCTGACCGAACACGACCTCGTCGGGCTTTGAGCCGAAGAAGTCCGCCATGGCCGCGCGGGCTTCCTGTGTGATCTCGCTGGCGTACCGCGCGGTGGCGAAGCGGGTACCCAGGTTGGAGACGCCGTCCGACAGGACGCGAGCCATAGCCTCGATGACATCGGTCGGTACTTGCGTTCCTCCGGGTCCGTCGAAGTAGGCGACCGGACCCCCGTTGTGCTCGCGTCGGAGCGCCGGGAACCGGCTGCGAATCGCAGGGATGTCGAGGGCGCTCATACGGGGGTGAGGATCACGATCGGGATTTCACGGCTGGTTCGCTCCCGGTAGTCGGCGTAGGCGGACGACACCTCCGACAGGAAGCGGTCGAAGAGGCGTTCGGCTTCGTCGCCCGTGGCGACGCTCGCCTCCACCGGAGTCACGGTCCCGTGCCGCGTCACCGTCGCCTTCGGCTGGGCCTCGAGGTTGCGGAACCAGAGCGGGTGCTGATCCTGGCCGAGGTTGGAGGCCACCACCACGAATCGGCCGTCATCGGTGAGGTACCAGAGTGCGACGTCGCGCGGCTCTCCAGACGTTCGACCGGTCGTGGTCAGCAGGAGTGACGACTTTGCGCCCACCCGCCCGCGAGTCGCCGCCAGCACCTTCCGATGCGCCTTCCAGTACGCGACGACGATAGGGTTCTTGGTGGGGGTCATGGCCCTGGTACCTCGGGTCGAACGGGGCGGCTCACGGCGCGATACTACGACCGGTAGGGTGGCCCCGGTGCAAGGCCTCGACGTGACGGTGGATGCGGCCGTTGGGATCATCCGCATCGCGCGCCCCGAGAAGCGCAATGCGCTCACTCGCGACATGATGCGCAGCATCGCCGAGATGGTGGCACGATTGGAGCGTGAGGGTGTCCGGGCTCTCGTGCTCACCGGCACGAGCGAGGTGTTCACATCCGGAGCGGACCTCGACGAGTTCTCCTTCGACGAGACCGACCTCGCCATCGAAGAGGGCCTGGCCATGGCCGCGGATGCGGTGGCCGGCGTCGCGGTTCCGACGATCGCAGCCATCGAAGGGCCATGTCTGGGTGCCGGCGTCGAGCTGGCGGTCTCCTGCGACGTTCGGATCGCGGGCGAGGGTGCAACCTTCATGATTCCCGCCACGCGGCTCGGCATTCTCTATCGCCCCGACGGCCTCGCTCGAATCGAGCGAGCGGTCGGCCGTCAAACCACGGCTCGCCTCTTTCTGCTGAATGAGACGATCGATGGCGACGGTGCCGTCTCGGCCGGTCTCGCGGCCCTCTTGACGGAGCGCGGCGGTGCACTTGCGCTCGCCAAGCAACTCGCGGGTCACGCGGCCGGCCTGCACGCGGACGCGGTCGGAGCGACGAAGCGTCTCCTCGATACGCTCCACGAGGCGACGCCGGACACCGAGCATTGGAACGAGATCAGGAAGCGGCTGCTTCGAAGGGCCTGAACGCCCTCCGCCTCCTCAATCGGCGAGCATCCATTCGTATTCGGTGCCAGCCAGCAAGTCGGCCACTTCGTCGAAATTCCGCACGAGGTCGGCGA
>JBFKPQ010000286.1:0-2241 GCA_041628225.1 Acidimicrobiia bacterium
GCTCAGCATCGGGTCCGCCTTCGCGACCGTCGCAGCCATCGCACTCGGAACATTCCAGGTCGACGCCGCGCTGGCGCGCGGTTTCGATGCGGGCGCCGCCGGCACCATTCTCGCCGTCGGCTCGTTGGCCTCGATCGCGGCACGAGCAGGCTACGGAGCACTCGCCGATCGCCGCCGAGCCCAAGGTCTCGGTTGGGTCGCGGTCCTGACCGCCATGGGTGCGATGACCTTCGCAGCCATGGGGTTCACGACCGGATCAGGCTTTGTCGCGGCCACCGTGATCGCCTTTGCGACCGGATGGGCCTGGCCGGGTCTCTTCACCTATGGGGTCGTCAATGCCAACCAAGGCCGTCCGGCCGGTTCGACGGCCGCCACACAGGCCGGGATCTTCCTCGGCGCCGGTCTGGGACCGGCCGGGCTGGGCTGGATCATCGACCGCTACTCGTATGAGGCGGCCTGGGCAGCAACCGCAGTGAGCTTGCTCGTCGCGGCGGCGCTCGTCACCGTCGTCACGCAGTGGGGTCTCGACCGGCCGCGTCGCCTCGTCGACCTAGGTTGAGGGCATGCGCGTCGTCGTCATCGGAGCCGGATTCGCGGGATTGAACGTCGTGCGAGGTCTGCGCCGGGCAGACGTCGATATCACGCTCATCGACCGCACCAACCATCATCTGTTCCAGCCGCTGTTGTATCAGGTCGCTACGGGCGGACTCTCCCCCGCCGACATCGCATCTCCGATCCGCCACATCCTCCGTGGGCAGCGCAACGTGACGGTGCTCATGGACGAGGTCACCGACCTCGACCTCGACGAACGTTTGGTGATCACGGCATCGCAACTGGTCGAGTACGACTGCCTCGTGGTTGCCGCAGGCGTGACGCACCACTACTTCGGCAATGACGGCTGGGAGCAGCATGCACCTGGCCTCAAGACACTGGCCGATGCCGTCGCCATCCGCACCCGCATCTTCACGGCCTTCGAACGCGCCGAGGCCCTCGGTGGTGGTGATCTGCAGTTCGTGGTCGTCGGAGGCGGCCCGACCGGAGTCGAACTGGCCGGCACCATCGCCGAGATGACCCGTCACACGCTCAAGCACGACTTCACGCACATCGATCCGTCGACAGCCCGTGTGCTGCTCGTGGAAGCCACCGACGGCGTCTTGCAGTCGTATCCAGACGACCTGCAACAGAAGGCGGTCCGGCAGCTCGAAGACCTCGGGGTGGAGGTACGTACCGGCTGCCGGGTGACGGACATCGGACCAGCCCACGTCACCGTCGAACGAGACGGCTCGGCGCACACCATCGAGACGGCGGCGGTCATCTGGGCAGCCGGAGTAGCTGCTTCGCCGCTGGCGGCGGCACTCGCGCGATCGGGGGCGACGCTCGATCGTGCCGGACGCGTCGAGGTCACCGAGACACTCGGCCTGCCCAACCGGCCCGAGGTATTCGTGATCGGGGATCTCGCTCGTTCCGAGCAGGAAGGCGAGCTCGTACCCGGCGTCGCCCCGGCAGCCATTCAGATGGGCCGGTACACGGCGCGATCGATACGCGGCCAGCTCGCCGGCCACGATCGGGAGCCGTTCCGGTACCGCAACAAGGGAAGCCTCGCCACGATCGGCCGCAGCGCGGCCGTCGCCGACTTCGGGAACGTGCACTTTGGCGGATGGCCGGCGTGGATCGCCTGGCTGGCGATCCACCTCTACTTTCTGATCGGCTTCGAGAACCGCCTGCTCGTGATGGTCCAATGGGCGTGGAACTATGTGACACGCAACCGTTCGGCGCGCCTGATCGTCGACTACCGAGACGAGGCCTGACGGGCCGCGGCGCAGCTCGGGGACGACGTAGCGCCCGCCCGCACGGGGGACACGGGCGGACGCTACGAGGGCGTCAGTTGCTGGTGAGGGTGACGTTGCGGATCGTGACCGTGTAGGGGTCGCCGGCGTGGTTGCCGTCGAGTTGGAGTGCCACGGCCACGATCGGCGCAACATCATCGGCCACCGCAGAACCGACATCGATACCGACCACATGGGTGGTTCCATCGATGGTGAAGCTCTCCAGTTCCACGGCGCGCGGCGTGACCGATCCGGAAAGTTCGAACCGGTGGGTGCCCGGGTCGAGCGGAGCGTCGATGTCGAGCCACAGCCACCCGGCTGACGGGTCCCAGTACCGCCATCCGGGTGCGCTGCGACCGACATTCGTCCACTGGATCGCCCACTCATACCGATAGCTGCCGTCCCACACGGAGAC
>JBFKPQ010000287.1:0-2201 GCA_041628225.1 Acidimicrobiia bacterium
AGAAGTCCGGGTTGTTGTCCCAGACGATGTTCGTTCCGACCTCCGGGTACAGCCGCGGCGCATGTTCGGCCGCCGCGTCGATGGCCGAGGCCACGCCATCGAGTGGATCGATGTCCACCCACACCGTGTCGGCGGCGTCGACCGCCTGGCGCTCGGACTCGGCCACGACGACGGCCACCAGCTCGCCGGCCATCCGCACGCGGTCGCGCGCCAGCGCGGGGCGGGCCATCTCCTTGGCGACCATGCGAAGGCCTGGCTCGATGTCGGGGATGTCGAGGTCGGCGGCCACGAAGACGCCGACGACACCAGGCATCTGGCGGGCTTCGTCGGCGTCGATCGACTCGATCACTCCATGCGGGACGGGGGAGCGGACGAACGCGACATGCAGCAGACCCGCCGGCTCGGGAAGGTTGGCGACGTAGCGGCCTCGACCCTGGATGAAGCGCGGGTCTTCGACGCGTTTGACGGTTGCTCCGATGATCGATCCGGCGATGTCAGGCATGGCGGGCAGCCTACCTTCACATGAATACGGGGCCCCGGAGGGAGGGGCCCCGTATTCCGTGGAGGAGGTCGGTTGGGTCTATGCGTCGGTGGTCTGCCGGCCGAGTTGGCCATGTCGGCCGTGGCCCTGCCGGAATCCGTCGAAGCCTCCGAAGGAGAACTCACCGTTCACCATCTCGGTGATCTTGTCGGTGGCCAGCGACAACATGTCGGCTGCTTGATCCTCGGTGAGCAATCCGTCGGCTACGGCGTCGGCGAGGCGGGCTTCGGCGGCGGCCACCGAGGCGGCGATCACTTCGTCGGCCGACGAGCCGTTGGCTTCGGCCAGTTCGGCGATGGTTGCTCCTTCGGCGAGTGCCTGCCGCAGCTCCAGCGGCTCCATTCCGAGCAGGTCGATGATGGCGTCCATGTCGGCGCCCAACTGGCGACGGAAATCTTCTCCGCCGAACCGGTTGAACTCCGGGTAGTCGCCGTTGACGAGGTCGGTGATCTTGTCGGTGGCGATAGCGAGCATGTCGGCGGCTTGCTCAGCGGTGAGGTGTTCGTCGGCGACCGCCTCGTCGAGGCGGGCTTCGACTTCGGCGACTGCCACGGCGATCACTTCGTCAGCCGACGACCCGTTGGCCTCGGCCAGCTGGGCGATCGTGGAGCCGGCGGCGAGCGCCTCCCGGAGTTCGGTGGGTTCGAGTCCGAGGAGGTCGGTGACGGCGCTCAGGTCCATGCCGAAGTGGCCACCACCGCGATGGCCGAAGCCGCGATCTCCGAATGCCTTGTTGCCGAACGTTGCCTCGCCGGCCAAGAAGGCGTCGACGTGCTCCTCGAGTTCGGCGAGGCGGGTGGCCGCTTCCTCTTCGGTGAAGCGTCCGTCCGCGACGTGGTCGGCGAGGTGCTCTTCGGCCTGAGCCACGAGCGCATCGGCTATGGCGTCGATGTCGACGCCGGCGGCCTCGGCCAGTTCGGCGACCGTGGCGCCATCTCGGAGGGCGACTCGCAGGTCGGCCTCTTCGATGCCCAACAGACCCGCGACGGTTTCGATCTTCTCGCCACCGCGCCGGTGCGTCGGCGTGGTGTCGTCCGTCGTTTCCTGGGCCATGGCGATGGTGGGCACGGCCACGAGGGTTGCGGCGGCTACCGAGAGGGCGGCGATGGTGCGCTTCTGCATGTCACTCCTTCTTGCTGTCGAGGCTAACGATGCCTGGTCGCTATGAAGCCGACTTGAACCGTGTATGAGAAGCGGGTGAGAACGGTATCCTCGTCTCCGTGCCCCAGTTGATCCTTGCGTCTGGTTCGCCGCGCCGCCGAGAGTTCCTCGCTCGGCTCGGCCTCGAGTTCGTGGTCGTCGTTCCCGACGTCGACGAGTCGGTGCAGCCTGGCGAGACGCCCGAGGCGTACGTCGAGCGGGTGGCCATCGCCAAGGCAGCGGCTGTGAACGGCGGGGTGGTCCTGGCCGCCGACACCGCCGTGATCCTCGACGGGGAGATCCTCGGCAAGCCGGTGTCGGACGACGACGCCCGCGCCATGCTGCGCCGGCTGCAGGGACGTACCCACCGGGTGCTCACGGCCGTGGCGGTGCATGCGGGTGACGAGATCAGCGCCGCGGTGGCCGAAACCGATGTGACGATGCGGACGCTCGACGACGCTGCCATCGACTGGTACGTCGCCACCGGCGAGCCGCTCGACCGGGCCGGGTCGTACGCCCT
>JBFKPQ010000288.1:0-2196 GCA_041628225.1 Acidimicrobiia bacterium
CCAAGTCGGCCTCGTCGGCGTCGTCCGTGACGACGATCCAGGCGGCTCCCTTGAACAGCGCCGCCGACGCCGCGTCCGGACCCGGATGCTCGCGGCCCGCCATCGGATGCGTACCCACGAAGTGAGGCAAGTGCCGGGCGGCGTGCACGATGTCACCCTTCACTCCGGCTACGTCCACCACGAGTGCATCGGTGGCCAGGTCACGAACCGTTTCACGAATGGCGACCGGTGGTCCGGCCAGGAGGAGGACATCGGCGTCGGCCAATTCGGCCAGCGAACCGTGCACGGTATCGAGTGCGCCCAACTCCTTGGCTCGAGCGGCGGCCTCAGGATCGGGATCCCAACCGCCGACCGTCCATCCGGCCGACCGAAGGGCCATACCGATCGATGCACCGACCAGCCCGGTGCCGGCGATGGCAGCCTTCATGCCAGCTTCGTGTCCATGGCATCGGCGAGGCGGCGGATCGACACCATCATGTCCGCGAACTCGGACGGCAGCAGGGCTTGGTCTCCGTCGACCAGCGCGGTGTCCGGAGCGGGATGCACATCGACCATGATGCCGTCGGCTCCGACGGCAACCGCGGCACGGGCCAGGGGCGCCACCAACGGTCGATGACCACCTGCGTGCGACGGATCGACGACGACCGGCAGGTGGGACAGGCCCTTCAGGACAGGAACGGCCGTGATGTCCAGGGTGTTGCGACTCGCCGTCTCGAAGGTGCGGATGCCCCGCTCCACCAGGACGATGTCGTGGTTTCCCTCCTTGTAGATGAACTCGGCGGCGTTGAGCCACTCCTCCACCGTGGCGGTGAACCCGCGCTTGAGCTGCACGGGGCGGCGCTGCCGTCCCACTTCGGCCAGCAGCGTGAAGTTCGACATGTTGCGCGTCCCGACGCGCAGGATGTCGGCATACGACGCCACGAGGTCCACGTCCCGAGGGTCGAGCACCTCGCACACGAACGGCAGGCCGAACACGTCGCGAGCTTCCGCCATGAGTTCGAGACCTGCTTCGCCCATGCCCTGGAACGAGTACGGCGACGTGCGGGGCTTGAAGGCATCGCCGCGGAGGACGGTCGCTCCTGCCTTGGTGACGGCCTCAGCGGTACGAAACAGCTGTTCGCGGCTCTCGACGGCGCAAGGACCGGCGATGACCGACAGCGTGCCGCCACCGATGGAGGTATCTCGCACGGCGATGACCGTGTCGTCGGGCTGGAAGTCACGGCTGACGAACTTGAAGGGCTTCAAGACGGGCACGGCCCGTTCGACGCCCGGCATCGCCTCCCACGGCAGCTGCTGGAGGTCGTCTCGTTCGCCGAGCGCACCGATGATCGTCCGGTTCTGCCCACGACTGACATGCACCTCGCAGCCGGCGGCCCGGAGACGCTCGACCACGGCGGCGGCCTGGTGTGCCTCGGCGCCGAACGCCATCACGATCATCATGGCGCTCACGAGGCGGGTACCGGCACGGAGACGGTCAGCTTGCGAACGTGCGCCTGCGGGGCCATCGACGCCATGGATGCCGCCACCTCGTCGGCGACGCCCTCCGACCACAGCGAGAGGAACATCACCGTGGTGTCGTCGGCTCCCACGAGGACGAAATGGCAATGGGGATCTTCGGTGAATTCGTCCACCATCTCCTCGAGCCACATCGGCACCTCATGCCGCGGGAACTCCATGACCACTGACTCCATCGGGCCATGCTATCGCCTGTCACCGAATCCCTACACTGCCGACGTGGAACGCATCCTCGTGACAGGCGCCGGCAGCTGGATCGGCGGGCAGTGCATCCGTGCCCTCGAGCGCGACCACGACGTCGTCGCCGTCGACGAGGTCTCACCGCGGATCGAGTTCTCGGCTCCGTTTCACCGCTACTCGCTCGACTCGCTGGACTTCGCCCGGTTCGTGATCCGGACGGAGCCGACGACGGTGATACACCTCCAGACGCTCGACCGATCGGCAGAACTGGGAGCGACTCGCGCTCACGAAGGCATGGTGTTGGGCGGCCAGGCCCTGTTCGGAGCGATCGCCCGTACCGACTCGATCTCGCATGTCGTTGTGAAGTCGGACGCAGCCGTGTATTCCACCGGACCCCGCCATGCCTCCGTGTTGGACGAGTCGACCCGCATTGCCGGTCGCGCCACCCGGTACGAACGCAACCTCCGTGACACCGAGCGATTCGTGTCCGAGATACGCGAC
>JBFKPQ010000289.1:0-2171 GCA_041628225.1 Acidimicrobiia bacterium
ACCGAGGCCGCCCCACGTTCCAACAGGACCTGCGTGAACCCTCCGGTCGAGGCTCCCACGTCGATCGCCGTGCAGCCGTTCACGTCGATACCGAACGCGTCCAGGGCACCGCGGAGTTTCTGCCCGCCCCGGCCGACGAGGCCGAGGTCTGCGTCGATGGTGACCGCGACCTCGGGGAGGACTCGACGCGCCGGGCGACGCTCGACAACGCCTTCGACCATGACCTTGCCTTCGCGGATGAGGCGGCGCGCCATGGCCCGTGAGCGGGTCGCGCCGCGCGCCGCGAGTGTTGCGTCGAGCCGGGTCCGGGTCACGCGGTACGCAGCGCGCGCGTCAGCAGTTCGGCAATCGCATCGGCGCGGTCGGGAGCGTCGGCCGGATCGAGATCGGAGAGACGCTCGATCGAAGCTTCGACGTCGCAGGTCTCATCGTCCGAAGGCAGGGTCGTACTATGCATACGGCCATTATCGCCGCTCCGTGTGACAGGTTGACGCATTGATCCCGCTCCGCGACTCGAACCCCGGTCTCTCCAGGCCGCTCATGACCCTGGTGCTGATCGCGGCCTCGCTCGCCGTGTTCTTCGGAGTGCAGGTGCCGTCGTCGACGCCGACCGAAGACCTGTACGACCGGGCCACCATTCCGTGCGAGGTCGTGACCGGCGAGCCCCTCGACACCGTGGAGCTGTCGTCGGGCCGGTGCCTCGCCGACTCCGAGGCTCCGCAACTGTTTCCGAACAAGTCGATCCCGATGAGTCTTCTGTGGTCGTTGTTCCTCCACGGTGGTCTCGTCCATCTGCTCGCCAACATGTGGTCCCTGTGGATCTTCGGCAACAACGTCGAAGACGCCTTCGGCCGGGTTCCCTACGTCGGGTTCTATCTGCTGTCTGGGCTGGTGGCATCCGGTGCCCACGTCGTACTCAATCCGAACAGCGTGGTACCGATCGTCGGCGCCTCCGGAGCCATCGCGGGCGTCATGGGGGCTTATCTCGTCCTCTTCCCCAGGGCACGTGTCACGACGTGGGTCGTTTACCTTCCGATCGCCGTGCCGGCATGGATCTTCCTGGCCGTCTGGCTCGCAAGCCAGTTCCTCATCTCGGCAGAGACCACCAACGTGGCCTGGGAAGCACACATCGCGGGCTTCGTGTTCGGCCTGCTGGCAGCCACGTTGCTACGACCGTGGCTCATCCGCCGCCTGCGGTCACATCACTTCCCACTGCAGTTCGTGCGCCAGATACGACGGTAGATCCGCCAGGCTCGGCAGCACTGCATCGGCTCCGCACGGCTCGGACGGCGCGGTCTCTGAGACACCGGTCAAAACGAGCACCGTTCTCCATCCCGCGGCCGCTCCGAGACCGATGTCGGTCTCGATCCGGTCCCCCACGACGACCACCTCGCCCTGAGATGTCAACCCGGACCGCACCAGTTCGATCATCGGAACGTGAGGTTTGCCGGCGACCTCGGGTTGGCGGCCACCCGCGGTCGCGATGGCCGCTGCGATCGAGCCGGCCCCCGGCCACAGACCTCCGGGTGTCGGGAAGGTGGCGTCCAGATTCGTAGCCACGAAGCGCGCCCCTCGACGCACCGCCAATCCCGCGTCGCGAATGGTGCCGTACGACAATTCCACATCCAGTCCGACGACGACCGCCTCGGCGCGATCGGCGCTCGCCTCACGGATGCCGACGTCTCGAAGTGCCTGACGGATGCCGGCGCCGCCGACGACGAAGGCATCGCCCACCCTCCCGGCGAGGAGGTGTGCGGCCGCCTGGGCCGACGTCACGACCTGCTCGGGCGAGACATCGAATCCGGTGACGGTTCGAATCTTGTCGGCGGTGGCCGCCGGCGTCCGAGACGAGTTGTTCGTACAGAACCGGAGCTCCACGCCCGAACGCTCGAGCACCTGCAACGCCGCGGCGGCGCCTGGCACGGGTTCCGTGCCGAGATAGACGACACCGTCGAGGTCGCAGACGACCGCCGTCACGCCGTCCGCCGACCGAAGGCCTCGAGCGTCACCTCGTAGAGGTGCGTCGTCCGGTGCAGCGACGCGACGGACACCCGCTCATCGTGCCCGTGGAACATCGTCAGGAATTCGGCAAATGAGAGCCGGTCACAGAACGACCCGGCGCCGTGGCACACGACACCACGATCCCGCCAGAAGCGAGCATCGGTTGCCGC
>JBFKPQ010000290.1:0-2166 GCA_041628225.1 Acidimicrobiia bacterium
CACCGACGGCGACACGCTCCGACCGCGCCCGGTGACGCTCGTAGACGCGGGCGGCGACAAGGAGCTCGAAATCGACATCGTGGTGCCGGTCGACGACATGACCGCACCCGTCGTCGAAGACGACGCCACCGAACGGTCGATCTGGCCGTCGGTCTACCCACGCATCCTCGACGTGGTGCGGGACAACACTTCGACCATCGTCTTCTCCAACAGCCGTCGACTGTCCGAACGCCTGTCGAGCGAACTCAACCGCCTGGCGGGTGACGACATCACGCGCGCCCACCACGGGTCGGTGGCCCGCGAACAACGTGTCGACATCGAAGAGTCACTCAAGCGAGGTGACCTGCCGGCCGTCGTGGCCACGTCGTCGCTCGAACTCGGCATCGACATGGGGGCCGTCGACCACGTCGTCCAGGTCGAGGCGCCCACCTCGGTGGCCTCCGGGCTGCAGAGAATCGGCCGGGCCGGACACCAGGTCGGTGCCGTCAGCCGAATGACCATCTTCCCCAAGTACCGAGGCGACCTGCTCGTGTCGACGGTGGTCGCGCAACTCATGCGCGACCGGGCGGTGGAAGCGACGTCGATTCCGCGCAACCCCCTCGACGTCCTGGCCCAGCAGATCGTGGCCATGACGGCGATGGACACCTGGACGGCCGACCGACTCTTCGACCTCGTCCGCCGCGCCACGCCCTATGCCGAGCTGACCCGCGCCGTGTTCGACGCCACGCTCGACATGCTGGCCGGACGGTACCCCTCCGACCTCTTCGCCGAACTCCGTCCGCGCATCGTGTGGGATCGAGTGTCGGGTTCTCTCGAGGCGCGGCCCGGCGCACAGCGACTCGCCGTCCAGAACCCGGGCACGATCCCGGACCGTGGCCTGTACACCGTTCACCTACCGGAAGGTGGCCGGGTGGGCGAACTCGACGAGGAGATGGTCTACGAGTCCCGCGTCGGCGACGTGTTCCTGCTCGGCACATCGGCGTGGAAGATCACCCACATCAGCCACGACCGGGTCGAAGTCGTCCCCGCCCCCGGCGAACCCGGAGCCAAGATGCCGTTCTGGCACGGCGACATGGCCGGCCGCCCGCTCCCGACCGGCCAAGCACTCGGAGCGTTCACTCGCGAGCTGTCGGGGCTCGACGACGACGCGGCTCGCACCAAACTGACCGACGACTACCACCTCGACGATCGAGCCGTCGAGAACCTGGTCGCCTACCTGCGGGAGGAGAAGGAAGCCACGGGAGCGCTACCGACCGACCGCACCATCGTGGTTCAGCGCTTTCGCGACGAGATCGGAGACTGGCGGCTCGTGCTCCTGTCGCCGTTCGGGGCGCGCGTTCACGCTCCCTGGGCGATGGCACTCAGCAAGAAGTTCGCCGCTCGCTTCGGCCATGACCCGAACGTGATCTGGGCGGACGACGGCATCGCGTTTCGATTCCCCGACGCCGACGAACCACCCGATCCGCACGAACTCCTCGTGGAGCCGGAAGACATCGAAGCGATGGTCGTCGATCAGGTCGCCGAAACAGCCCTGTTCGCAGCTCGCTTCCGCGAGGCGTCGGCCCGCGCCTTGCTCCTCCCCCGCCAGCGGCCCGGTCGCCGCACACCGCTCTGGCTGCAACGACGCCGCTCGGCTGATCTACTGGCGGTCGCCCGACAGTTCGGGACCTTCCCCATGATGCTCGAGACCTACCGGGAGATCCTCCAGGACGACTTCGACCTGCCCGCGCTCACCGAGATCCTCACCGACGTTCGGGCCCGCAAGATCCGTGTCGTCGACGTCGATCTCGACGCTCCGTCACCGTTCGCGGCGTCGCTGTTGTTCTCGTTCGTGGCGGCCTATCTCTATGAGGCCGACACGCCGCTCGCCGAACGACGCGCCGCCGCGCTCACCCTCGACCGGGGCTTGCTGCGGGAACTCCTCGGCGAAGGCGAGTTGCGGGAATTGCTGTCGGTGGACGTCATCGAGAGCCTCGAGTCCGAACTCCAATACCTCGCCGACAGCTACCGAGTGCGTCCCGTCGATGGTGTCCACGACCTGCTGAGAAACCTCGGGCCACTCACCACCGACGATGTGGAGCTCCGCACCGATGGCGACGGACTGGCGGCTCTCGACCAACTCGCGGCGGCTCGGCGGGTCATCGAGGTGACCGTGGCGGGTACCGC
>JBFKPQ010000291.1:0-2115 GCA_041628225.1 Acidimicrobiia bacterium
GCGCCGGTCACGAGGATCGGCTTGGTCATCGCTCCTCCAGCGCATCGGCCAGACGTTCTGCGACCTCGACCGGACCGGTCACACCGAAGAGATACGGGAGTTCTTCGGTGACAGGGAGGGAGGCGAGCCAGCGTTGCTGCTCGGCGTGGATGCCGTCATGAAGTGCCGCCGCCGCGCCGAGGGGGGACCCCACATCGGCCGGAACCGCTGCGCCGAGTGGCTCGAGGACACGGTTGGCGATGATGGCGGCGACGTCGATCAGCTGCTCGTGATCCAGCCATGCGAGTGCCTCGGTCGTTTCGATGGCGGGCAACTCCTCGGCGAGAGATACGAGCACCAGGCCGGTCCGGGCCGGATCCGCCGTCCATTCCTCCATCCACTGCACCTGCTCGCGGACGCGGCCCACCCCCACCAACTCCGCAATGGTGCGCGGCGCCCGGAGATGCGATCCGATCTGGCCCGATGGGGGAGCGTCGGCCACGACGAGATCCCAGGCCTGGGTGCGAGCCTCGTAGAGCACCTTGCCCATCGTGACCGTCTCACGGATGCCCGGTGCCGCCGACGCCAAGGCGTCGAACGCTCGGGCGATCGGTCCGATCCTCGAGAACTTCGGCACGTGGAGTTGCAGGCGGAGGTATTCGTCGAGCGCCGTCGGCCGGTCGATCGCCATCGCAAACAGACCCGGGCGAACTTCGGCGGGTTCGTAATCCAGGTGGTCGACGCCCAGGTGGCCCGCCACACCGTGGCGGTCGACCATGCCGATCACCAGAACGCGGAGTCCGCGACGGGCTCCGTCGATGGCGAGGGCGGAGGCGACGGCAGACTTGCCCACGCCGCCTTTGCCGGTGACGATGAGGAGCGGCTGCTGCACACCCCCAGGCTACCCAGGTGTTTAGTCTGAGTCGCGGAGGATGACACATGGCTGAATTCGACGTCGACGCAATGCTGCAGCGCTTCCGTGACCGCGCCGAAGCGGTGAAAGACCGCCCGATCCCGCCCGTGGAAGGAGAGGCGCGCAAGCTGTTTCTCGCCCAGGCCGAGACGGATCACGTCGATTACGCCCTCGTCGGCAACGCGGCGTGGTCGGTCGAGGAAGGACACCTCGTGCTCCGCATCCCGCTGGCCGGGTAGATCTTGGTCCGCTTCGCGCAACGCGTCGCCAACATCCAACCGTCGACGATCCGCGAGATTCTCAACCTGACGCGGCGCCCCGACGTGATCTCGTTTGCGGGCGGGCTTCCCGCTCCTTCGCTGTTTCCCGTCGCCCGCATCTCGGAGGCGATGGCTCAGGCGGTCGCGGACGCGCGCCGCAGCAGCCTTCAGTATTCGACGACCGAAGGCGAGCCCGAGTTGCGGGAGCTCCTGGCGGCTCGCACGGCCGGAGCCGCAGGACCTGAGGATGTCCTCGTCGTGTCGGGGTCGCAGCAGGCCCTCGATCTCGTCGGGAAAGTGTTCATCGATCCCGGTGCAACCGTGATCGTCGAGTCACCCACCTACATGGGCGCCTTGCGAGCGTTCGACGTATACGAACCGACCTACGTCGCCATCGCAGGTGATGAGCACGGCCCTGATCCCGACCAGGTGGACGCGGCGTTCTCCGGCGGGGCGGTGCTCTTGTACCTGAATCCGACGTTCTCGAATCCGACCGGCCGAACGGTGTCCGAGCCGCGTCGGCGCCAACTCGTCGAGATCGCACGACGCCACGACGGCGTGATCTACGAAGACGACCCGTATGGCGCTTTGCGTTTTTCGGGTCGGCCCGTCCCGACCCTGTTCGAGCTGGCCCCTGATCGCGTGATCTATGGCGGCTCGTTGTCGAAGATCCTCGTCCCTGGCTTCCGCTTGGGATGGGTGGCGGCGGCACCGGATATCTTGCGACCGCTCACCATGGTCAAACAGGCGTCGGATCTCCATACGGCCACCACGACGCAGGCCATCGCAGCCGCCGTGCTCGCCGACGGGTTCCTCGAAGCCCACCTCCCCGGGGTGCGGGACCATTACCACCGGCAGCGTGACCTGATGCTCGCTGCGCTCGACGAGCAGGATCTTCCGGGAGTGACCTGGACCCGGCCCGAGGGCGGGATGTTCCTGTGGCTCACGCTGCCGGAGGACCGC
>JBFKPQ010000292.1:0-2103 GCA_041628225.1 Acidimicrobiia bacterium
ACCCGGCAACATCCTGCTCGCCGAAGACGGCACGGTGAAAGTGACCGACTTCGGCATTGCGCTGGCGTGGGACGACTCCGCCCAACTCACCAGGACCGGCGCCGTGATCGGCACCGCCACGTATTTCAGCCCCGAACAGGCTCAAGGCCAGGCGCTCGACGAACGATCCGACATCTATTCACTCGGTGTGGTGTTGTACGAGATGCTCACGGGCCAGCCTCCGTTTTCGGGCGAGTCGCCGGTGGCCGTCGCCTACCAGCACGTCCAGGAGCCCGCGGCTTTGCCGTCTTCGGGCAACCCCGACATCGATCCGGGACTGGAACGGATCGTGATGCGAGCCATGGACAAGGTTCCCGAAGCTCGCTACCAGTCGGCGCTCGAGCTGCGTGAGGACCTCTTGCGATACCTCCGCGGCGATAAACCAACAGCCGCGCAGGCGGCCTACGGCGACGATCACACCCGCGTGCTCGAACCAATGCCGGCCCCGACCGTGCCCCCGGACGAAACGTACCGTCAGGTCGCGGCGCAGCCGTCGGCCCGCTCGAACCTAGGGTTCATCGCTACGACCGCGTTTCTGGTGCTCACGCTCGTCGTGCTCTTGGTCATCCTGTTCCAGAACGTCTTCGGTGGTTCCGATACGCCCGAGACCGTGTCGGTACCCGCGGTCGTCGGGTTCACCGAAGGTGCCGCCGTCACCGCCATCCGCAACGCCTCACTCACCGAGTCGATCACACGCACGGCCCACGAGTCGGTCCCGGCGGGAATCGTCGTGTCGACCGATCCGGTCGAAGGCACCGAAGTCGATGCGGGTTCCATCGTGACGGTCGTCGTCTCGACCGGCCTGGACGAAGCGCTCGTTCCGTCGCTTGTGGGTGAAACGCTCGACGAAGCGATCCGAAGGCTCACCGAGGCCGGCCTGGAGCTCGGCGAGGTGACCGAGGAGACCACCGACGAGGAGGAGGCCGGCACGGTCCTCGAACAGAGCCCGGCTCCGAACACCCCACTGCCGCCTGGATCGACCGTCGACCTCACCGTGGCCGTCGAGCCCGATCAGTTCCTCCTGGAGGACTTGCGCGGTCGTTCGTTCCGTGACGTCGAGTTCGTGCTGACCGAGGCGGGCATGACCGTGCAGCGTCAAGACGAATTCGACGACGAAGTACCCGAAGGACTGGTGATCGAAACGATCCCAGGGCCGGGGCTCATCGACATCGGCACGACCATCACGGTCCTCGTCTCCCTCGGACCCGAGGAGGTGGAGGTGCCGAGCCTGATCGGCCGCAGCGTGGAAGAAGCCCGAACGTTGCTCGAACCGCTCGGGCTGGAGTTGGTGGAGAGCACGGCAACCGTCGTCGACCCCGACCTCGCCGGCCGCATCGCCGAGCAGTTCCCCGACGCCGGCACCAAGCTGCTCCCTGGCGCCCGCGTTCTGGTGACGTTGGCGGTCGCGCCTCCCCCCACCACGACCACGACGACCACCACGGTGCCTCCTACCACCACGACGACGCTGCCGCCCGGTCCGTGAGCGCCGGGCTGCTCGCCTGGTACCGCACCCACGGGCGAGACCTCCCCTGGCGATCCAGCCGGGATCCATGGCACATCCTCGTGTCCGAGGTGATGAGCCAGCAGACGCAGATCGGACGCGTGGCCGAACGCTTCCCGGGCTTCCTGGAGCGATTCCCCACCCCGTCGGCGATGGCGGAAGCCACGCCGGTCGATGTGCTGGCCGCCTGGAGCGGGCTGGGCTACAACCGGCGGGCGCTCCGTCTGCGCGAGGCAGCCGTGAAGATCTCGGTGCGCGGCTGGCCGACGACGGCCGTGGAGTTGGAGTCCCTGCCTGGAGTCGGGCCGTACACGGCCGCCGCGGTGGCCTGTTTCGCCTTCGGTGAACAGGTGCCCGCGGTGGATACGAACCTCAAACGGGTGCTGTCGAGGTGGGCGGGCGAGCCGCTCGACGGACGGGCGTTGCGCGAAGCCGCGACCGCGGCGCTCCCCGACGGCGTCGCCGATCGCTGGAATCAGGCGATGATGGATCTGGCGGCCCTCATCTGCCGCCCGACACCCGATTGCGAGGCGTGTCCGGTGACGGCCGACTGCCGCGACGCA
>JBFKPQ010000293.1:0-2101 GCA_041628225.1 Acidimicrobiia bacterium
CGCCGGCGACGGAACCTCCGTATCCACCTTGTCCGTCGAGATCTCCACCAACACCTCGTCCTCGGACACCGACTCGCCCACCTGCTTGGCCCACGACAGAATCGTGCCCTCGGTGACGGTCTCCCCCAACTGGGGCATCGATACGGTGGTTGCCATTCGCTCGCTCCTCCTCAGTGCAGACTACGCCCGGTCGCCGACAGCAGCGTTTCGCCGACGGCCTCGGACAGTGTCGGATGGGCGTGGATGAAGGCGGCCGCTTCTTCGGGGAGTGCCTCCCAGCCGACGGCGTACATCAGTTCGTGGATCATCTCCCCGGCGTGAGGACCCACGACCGATGCTCCGATGATCGGGCCGTCCTTTTGCGCCACGACGCGGACCGTCCCCTTGTTCTGGCCGATGATCTGGGCACGGCCGACGCCGATGAAACTGTGGTCGTGCACCTCGACGTCGAGACCCTGTTCGCGGGCACGCTCTTCCGAGAGTCCGACCTCGGCGAGCTCGGGGTGGGTGTACACGACGTTCGGGAGCGCGAGGTAGTTCACCGGCGCCGTGGCTCCGGTGGCGATGTGGGTGATGGCCGCGATCGCCTCGGCGAACGCACCGTGCGCCAGGCCAGGGACGCCGGCGAGCACATCGCCGACGCCGTACACGTTGGGTTCGGCGGTCTGTTGTGTCTCGCGATCGGCGATGACGTATCCGCGGTCGACGGCGACCTGCGTCGTCTCGAGGCCGAGTCCTTCCGTGAGCGGGCCTCGGCCCACCGCCACCAACACCACGTCGACATCGACGGACCCCTTGTCCCAGGCGACAGTCACGCCCTCGTCGGTGATCACCGGAGGTTCGACCGACGCCCCGAGTGAGAACTTCACACCGCGGCGCTTCAAGTGCTTCTGCAGCTCGTTGGCCGCCGGTGTGTCGACGCCGGGGAGGATCCGGTCCAAGATGTCGAAGACGTGGACCTCCGAACCGAAGTCGGCGAGCATGCTGGCGAATTCGCAGCCGATGATGCCTCCCCCGATGATGGCCACGCGCTCCGGCTGGCTCTCCCAGTCCAGCGCGTGGTCGGACGACACGATCCGCTCGCCATCGAAGTCGTAGCCGGGTATGGAGCGCGGGGCAGAACCCGTGGCCACGACGATGTTGGCCCCTTCGACGATCTGCTCGCTGCCGTCGGCGGCGGTCACGATGACGCGACTTGGGCCGTCGAGGCGACCGAATCCGTCGATGATGTCGACCTTGCGCTGCTTCAGCAGGCCGCCCAGGCCGGAGACGAGGCCCTGGACGATCTTGTTCTTGCGGGCCAGTCCGGCCGACCAGTCGAACGTGGCTTCGCCGGCGACGACGCCGAACTCCCCTGCTCCCTGCACGGTCGTGAAGACCTCGGCTGCCTGCAACCAGGTCTTGGCGGGAATGCAGCCGCGCAGCAGACAGGTACCGCCAATCGTGTCCTTCTCGACGAGGGCCACTTTGAGCCCGAAGTTGTGCGCGTAGAGAGCCGCGGCGTAGCCGCCCGGTCCTCCACCCACGATCACGACGTCGTACACATGCCCTCCGCGGTTCGGTGTGTCCGGCCAGGCTAGAGGATCCCCGGACAACCGGTGCCGGACGGTTTCGGGCGCCGCGGCCCGCTCGGTACGCTGAGCGCCGCATGCAAACGCGCTACCTCTTGCTCTGGTCGGTGCTCCTGCTGATCCTCATCCTCGGCGCCGCCGCCGTCTGGTTCGGGATGGGCATCCGAAACGGTGCCCTGTAGGGACCAAAGCCCCTGTCCACCGTTCGGTCTGGGCGCGACAAGGAAGTTACGAAAGAGCCTACGGGCCGGGATGTCGCCGGTCGTGTGATCGATGGCCGGAACGCCTCCTCCTCGCTAACTACGAGGACACGGTTCGTGGGCTCTTTCGGTGAGCTCAGCCGACGATCACGCCCTCGTGTGGGGCCAGCATGAACACGGCGTCGACCCTTCCTGCCCTTTCTCCCGTCGATGTGAGCACGAGGCCGCCGGTCGGCAGCTCGACGCGCTCGGGGAAGCCGGAGAAGTTGATCGCCACGTACACGGTCTCCTCGCCGGCCGTGCGACGGTAGGCCAGCACCTCCGGATGCA
>JBFKPQ010000294.1:0-2096 GCA_041628225.1 Acidimicrobiia bacterium
ACGACGTTCGGCGAGTTGATCGCCGAGTTCCGTGGCGTCATGAACCAGTTCCTGGCCAATCTCGACACCACCTCGGGCAACGTCGCCAACTACGACCAGGCGATGACCGACGTCGCCACGACGTTCAACTTCGCCGCCACGGGATGACGAAGCCACCTGCGGGGGCCGCGCCCGGCGCGGTCCCCACCGATCGGGAGACACGACATCGCGTACGACGACACGCTTCGGTGGGCGCAAGGGCAGCTGGTGACGCTGCGTCGCGAACTGGCGGCCATCGAACAGGACCTCCGCGCCTACCGGGATTCCCTCCCCGACGCGATCGACGCACCCGTGACGAGCGCCCTCCAAGACGAGGCCGGGGCGTGGATCGCAGCCGTGGACCGCGCCGAGTCGGCCATGGCGTATTGGATCGGTGACATCGGGGCCGAACTGGTCCGCCGAGCCGCGGCATCATGACGACGACCACCGACCAGCCGAGCGGCATACGGCTCCGTTGCGTGATCAGCACGCCGGAAGGGTCCCGAGCGGTCTCGCTGATGGCGCCTGGCGAGCTGACCCTAGGACGGCTCGCCGAACATCATCCGCTCGTGGCGGCGTTCGAAGCCGGTGTCTGGATCGCCCACCACCACTTTCCGCCCACCACGGCTCTTGCCGACCTCCCGTTGTACGACGGCGTGGAGGTCCACACGGTCGAGCCGGCGGTCGTACGTCCGGCCGCCGAGCAGCTCGTCGGGATCGCCGGCATCCGGAGTGGTTCTGCCGTCACGCCACCACCCGAGTCGGCGCGGCCACCGGTCGCGATCGTCGAGTTCGACGACACCGTTTGGATGCGGTCGAGGACCCGATCCGAGGCGGTCTCGTCGACGGCGCTGGCGGTGCACCGTCCGCCCCGGCCGATCCCCGTGCCTCCGCCCGCCTTTCCAGAACCCCCGGCACCGGAGGACGACACGCCTCTCGGGACCCCGCTGCGCTGGACCATGATCGTGGGGCCCATCCTCATGGGCGCAGTTCTCGTTGCGATGTTTCGCCGATGGCACTTCGCCCTCTTCATGCTGATCGGCCCGTTCATGGCCATCCTCAATCATCTCGACGCCAAGGTTCGACGACGGTCCGGACGGAGGTCGGGTGGGCGTCGGCGCGCAGCAGACCTCGAACGTTTTCGAGACGACGTGACGGGCTGGTACGCCTGGCACCACCGGTTCCGCACCACCGCACACCCGCCGGTCATCGAATGCGTCTGGAGAGCCCGCGACACCTCCGACCGACTGTGGGAACGGCGGCCGGTGCACGACGACTTCCTGGAACTCCTCGTCGGATACGGCCCGGCCGACCGTCCTTCGGTCACCGGAGCCGACGCACAAGCCGTCGTCGATGAGGTAGCGGCGTCCCGGCCGGCCGTTCCACTGACCATCCGCCTCGTCGAGGGAGCCATCGTCGGTATCGTCGGCGCACGCCGGGCCGAGGTGGCCCAGTCGTGGATCGCGCAACTCGCCACGCACCACGGACCCGCCGACGTATCCGTCGCCTGCCTCACGGACGACGAAGATGCCTGGCGGTGGCTGGAGTGGCTGCCCCACACCGACCACCTCGTCACGTCCGACGCCGGCGCGATCCTCAGTCGACTCCGCCAGGGCGGGCGAGTCGTCGTGTTCGTGGATCGCCGGTTCTCGCCCGAGCTTGGGGTCCGCGTCGGTGAGCTGTCTGCCGCCGAAGCCGACGTGGTCGTGTTGGCCGACTCGACCGGACAGCTTCCGGGCACCACCTCGATCGTCGTCACCGTCACCGGGGCGGCGGTGGCCGTCGCCGAGGGCGGAGGCGGTGTGCTGTCGGTAGGGACGGTCGTAGGCATGTCCGGCGATGTGGCCGAGTCCGTCGCTCGAAACCTGGCACGGCTCACCGACCCGGAGCAACGGGAGATCGGAGCGGGCCTGCCTCGATCGGTTCGCTTCGTCGAACTCGTCGGCGAGCTCTCGCCGCATGCCGTGCAAGCGCGCTGGACGAACGAGTTCACCGCTCCGGTCGGCATGGGAAACGACGGCCCGGTGTGGATCGACATCGTCGCCGACGGGCCCCACGGGCTCCTGGCCGGCACGACC
>JBFKPQ010000295.1:0-2085 GCA_041628225.1 Acidimicrobiia bacterium
CCAGAGGCACCCGAACCCACCAAGGTCGTCGACCTCCTCGAAGCGCTCAAGGCCTCGGTGGAAGCCACCAAAGCCGAGCGCGCCGCCGGCTGACGCCTCCGCGGCACGACACTTGCCTTACATATGCCGTGTCGATACGATGTATATACACCATGCATGATTCGCGATACTCGGGGCTGACGTGATCCCCAACGCCGTGGTGTTCGGCAACGGCAAGGGCGGGGTCGGCAAGACTTCGATCTGCGCCAACATCGCCGGCCTCGCTGCCCGGTCCGGGTGGCGTGTGCTCGCCGTCGATCTCGACCCGCAGGGCAACCTCGGTTCGGACCTCGGGTACAAGCAGCGGGAGCTCTCCGACGAAGGCGAAGGCTTGTTGCGGGCCGTGGTGTCCGGCACGCCGCTGCGTCCCCTGCGTTCGGTGCGAGAGCGCCTCGATGTCATCTGCGGAGGGAGCCACACCACCGACCTGCTGGCCGTGCTGACGAATCGCCGGAGCGTGGATCCCTCGGCGATCGGTGACGTCGCTCGTGCGCTGGCGCCGGTGGCCGCCGACTACGACCTCGTCGTCATCGACTCTCCTCCCGCCGGCGGCGTGGCCGTCGATGCGGCACTGGCCGCCGCCCACTGGCTGGTGATTCCGGTCAAGTTCGACGAGGGCTCGATCGACGGCCTCGAGTTGATGGCGCGCCAGTTCGGAGCCATCAAGCGGACCACCAACCCGATGCTGAAGCTGCTCGGCGTGGTGCTGTTCGACTTCTCGACATCCGGCACCGTGATCCGCGCCGAAGTCCGTCGCCAGCTCGCCGCCGAGCTTGGTGAGGGTGCCCCGGTCATGAAGTCGGTGATCCGCCGCTCGGAGCGCGGCGCCTTCGACATGCGTCGAGGCGGGATGCTCGCCCACGAGTACTCGACGCGGGCCTCGGAAGAGCAGGCACGGACCTCGATCGCCGAACGGATCCGGCGGTCGAAGGCGGGCGAGAGCACCCCCCGGTATTCGTCGGCGGCCGAGGGACTGGCCGACGACTACCGGCGTCTCGCCGCCGAGTTGCTCCTGTCGCTCGGCGACCTGCACCATCGGGTCGGTTCGGGATGACGCGCAAGCGCGATCTCAGCGGGTTTGGGTTCGATGCTCCAGACCCGGTCGTCGCGCCGCCTCCCCCGCCGCCTCGTCCGGCTCCGAAACCAGAGGGGCCGAAGCCGGCCCAGCGCAAGACCACGGCTGACAAGAAGCAACGGATCACGTTGTCGCTGCCGACCCGCATCGCGGCCGACCTGCGAAGGACGGCCGACCGCGAACAGCGGATCTACCTCGACATCATCCTCGCGGCTTTCATCGAGTTCGCCGACGCCGTCGACCACGACGTCGTCGACGCCCGGACGGGCCCAGGCATGGCTTTGCGCGGCAGCCGGCGACGGGCAGAGTCGGGTCGTACGCAGATCCCGCTCAACATCCTTCGGGAAGACCTGAGCGTCCTCGATCGACGGCGGGAAGCGATCGGGCTCGACCGTTCGGCCTACGTCACCGAACTGCTCATTCGAGCACTCAGCTGAGTTCGTCGTCGACCGTCACCTGGTCGGGATCGGCATCGTCCACTCCGACGAACACCGGGTGGCGCAGCACGCCCGCATCGGTCCAGTTGCGGTAGTGCACACGCACGACGAGACGAGGCGCCACGAATCGCGCCGTGGCGGGGA
The DNA here is from genome assembly GCA_041628225.1 of Acidimicrobiia bacterium. Taxonomy (GTDB): domain Bacteria; phylum Actinomycetota; class Acidimicrobiia; order Spongiisociales; family JAENVV01; genus JBFKPQ01. Next base: position 1,696 of record JBFKPQ010000295.1, read on the forward strand.
CGCCGCGGTCGAACGGACTGTCGGAGGTTTCCATCTCCTCGAACGCTGCGGCGAGCGCTGCCAGCGCGGCGCCACTGAACCCGGACCCGACCGAGCCGATGTATCGCCATCCGTCTCCATCCCGAAGACCGAGGAGCAGGCTCCGTACCGAACTCCCGTCGTCACCAGGCAACCAGCCACCTACCACGGCCCTGAGCGTGTGCCGGTGGACGATCTTCCGCCATGCCTTCGACCGGCCGCCGGATTCATACGCCGACGATCGGCGCTTCGCCACCATGCCTTCCAGGTCGCGCTCGACGATGGCTTCCCACAGCGCCGTGCCGTCCCCGATCACCCGGTCGGACAGCACTCCGCCCCGGCCGAGTTCCATCGACTCGAGGAGGCGCCGGC
>JBFKPQ010000296.1:0-2072 GCA_041628225.1 Acidimicrobiia bacterium
CCGGCCTACCTCTACATCGCACCGCGCCACCTGCCGACCTTCGAGAACCCGGTCACCGGCTGGTTCGGGCACGCCGACCCCTTTGCCTTCGCGCCCGAGTTCACACCGGCGCCCGGCATCGACCGTGCCGCCATCGGCACGCCTCCGATCCTCTCGCTGGCCGCTTTCGACGCGGCACTCGACGTGTTCGTCGACGTCGACCTCGCCGCCGTCGAGGCGAAGTCCCGATCACTGACGGACCTGTTCATCCGACTCGCCGATGAGCAACTACCCGAGTTCGAGGTCGTGACACCCGACCGGCGGGGCAGCCAGGTGAGCCTCCGCCACCAGCATGCGTACGCCATCGTGCGCCTGCTCGTCGACCGGGGAGTGATCGGCGACTTCCGAACTCCCGACGTCGCTCGCTTCGGATTGGCGCCTTTGTACACCAGACACACCGACGTATGGAACGCGGTCGCTCACATCGCTGCGGCTGTCGCCGACGAGCCGTGGCACGACGAGAGCTACATCGGCCGACGGCGCGTGACCTGAACCTCTCCCGTCACGTCCTCCGAGAACCGCGTAGAGTGGGGACTCAAGCCCGCCGGCTGGGACGGCGAGCACAGGGTGCGAGAGGCTGGGAGGCCGACGGGACGCACGCCCCAGGGCGTGTGGGGGCCGTGTGACTCCAGCCGGAGGGGAATACACGATGCAACTGTCCCACTACCTCGAGCGACTGGGGGTCGCCCAACCGACTCCGTCGACCAGCGCCCTCGATCCCGGGTATTCCCCGTTGGAGTTCGACAGCCACCTGGCCCAGTCGGGCCACCTGCTGTCGACCGTCAAGCTCTCGATGGCCTGCTGGATGATCGCCAACGAGGCCTCGACCCGCGCCAAGACGGCCACCGCGCGGCAGCTCGGCGTCACGACCGTCACCGGCGGGGGCCCCTACGAGGTCGCCGCGACCCAAGGTGTGTTCTTCGAGTACCTCGACCTGTGCGCCGACATCGGCGTCGATCGCATCGAGGCGGGGGACGGATTCACCGACGTCGACCTCCGGCCCGACGACGTCGTCCGAGCAGCTGCCGATCGTGGCCTCGAGGTCCAGTTCGAGCTCGGAAAGAAACACGGCGGGCGGTTCGACGACGATGGCGTATCGGCACTCATCGAGCAGGGCCGGGCGTGGCTTGGTGCCGGGGCCCGCCAGCTCGTCATCGAGGCCCGCGAGAGCGCCCGGGCCGTGGGGCTGTTCGACATGGACGGACGTTTCAACGCAGATCTATCCGAGCGGTTCGTCGATGCCTTCGGCATGGGCGTCGTCGTGTTCGAGGCGCCCACCAAGCCGGCGCAGTTCGCGCTGCTCGATCACTTCGGGCCGGAGGTGCAACTCGCCAACGTGCGGTTCGAGGAGATTCTTCGGGTGGAGATATACCGGCGCGGGCTCCACTCGGATGCGTTCCGCAATCCGAAACTCCGGCCGCAGGTCCCGACCGCGTCACGATGACTCGCCGGGTCTTCGTCGATGCGTTCGGCGGTGCGTTCGATCGGCACTCCGACGTCAGAACGGCCGTGGTCGTCGACATCATCCGTGCCTCGACCACCGCCGTCACTGCTGCCCATCGGGGATGGACGTGTTACCCGGCATCATCACTGGACCACGCCATGGAGCTGGCCGGTCTGCTGCCCGATCCGCTCCTGGCAGGCGAACTCGGGGGCCATACCCCTTACGGGTTCGATCTCGGCAATTCACCCGCCACGATCGACCGGTTGCCGAGTCAGTCTCGGCCGATCGTTCTCTTGTCGTCCTCGGGGACGCCGCTCATGGCCGAAGCCGCCGCACGATTCGCCAACGCCTACGTCGGCTCCCTGCGGACGGTTTCGGCGCTCGCGGCCATCCTCGCCGAGGGCGGCGACAACGTGCTCGTGGTCGGAGCAGGCACGCGAGGAGTGTTCCGTGCCGAGGACCAACTGGGTTGCGCCCGGATTGCCGCCGAGCTGTGCATGCACGGATTCGAAGCCGGCGACACCGCAACGACCACGATGATCGACCAGTGGGATGGACAGCCGCTCGAAGCCATGCTGCAGTCGGAGTC
>JBFKPQ010000297.1:0-2042 GCA_041628225.1 Acidimicrobiia bacterium
CATGGAGTGATCGAGTCGATCGACGCCGACGAAGCCCGCCAGATGCCTGGTGTCGTCGGCGTCTTCGTGGCCGCCGACCTCGACATCCCCGACATCGAGCCAGGCCTTCGCATGGTCGCCAAGGAAATGGCCCGCCCCGCGCTGGCGCGCGACCGCGTGCGGATGGTCGGCGAGCTGGTGGCGGTCGTCGTAGCCGAGTCCGAGCGCCAGGCGGTCGACGCCGCCGACACGGTGTGGGTGGACATCGATCCACTCGATGGCGTGGCCTCGGCCGTCGACGCGGCGGCCGAACATGCGCCGCGGCTGTACCCGGAGGTCGGAACGAACATCGTCTGGGACAACAACCCGGACTTCTCGACGGGCCCGATCCCGGGCGCCGACGTCACGATCTCGGCACGATTCGTCAACCAGCGCCTGGCCGCCGTCCCGCTCGAAGGCAACACGACATTGGCCATCCCGACCATCGATGGCCTGGACGTGTATCTGGGGTCACAGAACGTCCACGGTCACCGCAGCGAACTCGGCAAGCTGCTGGGGCTCGAGAGCCATCAGCTCCGCATCGTGGTTCCCGACATGGGTGGCGGGTTCGGAGCCAAGTTCCCCGTCTACGTCGAGCAGCTCGTCACCGCCTTCTTGGCCCGCCACCTCAACCGCCCCGTGCGCTGGATCGAGTCGCGGCTCGAAAACCTCATCGGCATGTACCACGGGCGCGACCAGACCCAAGACATCGAGATGGGGGCCACCCGTGACGGCAAGATCGTCGCCGTGCGAGCCACGTTCTATCAGAACACCGGCGCCTACCCGTCGTTCGGCACGTATCTGCCGTACATGACCGCCAAGATGTCGTCGGGCGTGTACGCCATTCCGTCCATCGAGACGCGCATCCTGTCGGTCGCCACGAACACCACGCCGACGCACGCCTACCGCGGTGCCGGCCGGCCCGAGGCCACCGCCATGCTGGAAAGGGCCATCGACATGCTGGCCGCCGAACTCGGCATGGATCCTGCCGACATCCGGCGCGTGAACCTCATTCCCGACGACGCCTTCCCCTACACGACCCCGACCCGCGCCGACTACGACTCGGGCGCCTACCGGATGGTGCTCGACCGGGTTCTGTCGGTCGCGGACTACGACGCCCTCCGGGCTGAACAAGCCGACCGGCGAGCGCGCAACGACCGCATTCAGATCGGACTCGGCCTGTCGACCTATGTCGAGATCACCGCACCCTTCGGCGGCAAGGAGTTCTCACGCGTCGAGGTCCACGAGTCCGGCAAGGTGACCGCCTATTCGGGCACGCTGTCGCACGGCCAGGGCCACGCCACCGCCTACGCCCAGATCATCGGGAACCTGTTGAAGATCCCGCACACCGACGTCGAGGTCATCCAGGGCGATACCGGCCGCGTCGCCCGTGGCGACGGCACCGGCGGATCGCGGTCACTCCAGCTCGGCGGCAGCGCGGTGGCCGGAGCCGGCGAAGCCGTCATCGACAAGGCCAAGACCATCATGTCGAACCTGCTGGAGGTATCCGCCGAAGACCTCATGGTCATGGACGGAGGCAAGCTGGGTGTGGCCGGCGTTCCTGACACGGCCAAGACCTGGGCCGAGCTGGCCACATTGGCCAACGAGCGGGACGCCGTGCCGGACCACCTCGACCTGGGGCTCGAAGCCGAATTCGATTTCGACCAACCGGGGTCGACGTTCCCGTTTGGCGCCCACCTGACCGTCGTCGAGATCGACACCGAGACGGGCGACACGCGGATCCGCTGCGTCTTCGCCGTCGACGACTGCGGAACGATCTTCAACCGGCTGCTCGTGTACGGGCAGATCCACGGCGGCATCGAGCAGGGGGCCGGTCAAGCCATGCTCGAGCACTTCCGCTACGACGACGATGGCTATCCCCTGACCGGCAACCTGACGTCATATCTCATCCCCAACTCGATGACCGTGCCGCGTGTGGAACTCGCTCCGACCGAAACACCGACGCCGCACAACCCGCTCGGCGCCAAGGGCATCGGCGAGTCGGGCACGATCGGCTCCACGCC
>JBFKPQ010000298.1:0-2001 GCA_041628225.1 Acidimicrobiia bacterium
CTCGACGACCGCGGTGATCGGGAGATCGGCTGGTGTTCGGAGCAGCGTGTCGGGCCCTCCGCCCTGGACGAGGCTCGGTGTGAGGAGCAGCAGCGACACGGCGATCGATGCGGCGGCGACCCAGAGAAGCTTGCGATGCACGGAGATCGACTGTAGCGAGGCCGGTGCGGCGAGCTGTTTCATGCGGAATACTGGGTCCCGAAGGAGGACCCCATGTCTGCCACGATCGTCCGTTACCGGCTGAAGTCCGACCGCATCGAAGAGAATGTCGCCTACGTCGAGGCGGTCTTCGCCGAGTTGGCCGACGCGGCCCCCGCCGGCGTCCGCTACGCCACCTTCCAAGCCGAGGACGGCGTCTCGTTCACCCATGTGGCGGTGTTCGACACTCCTGATGCGCAAGGCGCGTTGGGAGCGACCGCCGCGTTCGGCCGGTTCGTCGCCGAGATCGGAGAACGGTGCGAGGAGCCGCCGCTGGCCGTTCCGCAACGGATCATCGGGAGCTATCGGGCGTTTGTCTGATCAGTGGCCCGCGCCTCGGGCCTTGTTGATCGAGAGCTGGGCGTTCGCGAAGTCCTCGAGCATCCGGGCGTAGAGAGGCAGGCGAGCCGGTGCGCAACATCCCACCTGGAGGCGCCCGACCTGTCCGCCGGCATCTTCGAGCAAGCTGATCGCGGCATCGTCGTCATGCCCAAGGGCGGCCTCGGCACGGTCGAGGGTCTCACCGAGAGCGGCCATCGCAGGGCTCCGGCCGGGCTCGCAGCAAAGTTTGTCGAGCTTGATGAGCGCCGTGCGGGCATCTCCCAGCGCGTGTCGTGCAGGAGTCAAGTCGTCGGCCACGGTCCCGCACGGTAGCGGCTTTCTAGAATCGGGATTCGATGGAGTTCCGTAACCGCATGGCCCTGGTCAGCTGGGTGGGTAGTGCCCTCTTTCTTGCCGGTGTCGCAGCAGCCACCTACGTCGGATTGCGCGACGGCTCGCCATCGGAGTGGTTCCCCACGGTTCTGGTCGTGTTCTGGGCAGGGGCGCTGGGCTTCGCCGCCTACGCGTCGCAGCAAGTCGTCGCCACGGTGCGAATTCTCTCCGACAAGTCCGTCGAGGTGCGCGAGCGCAAGCCATTCTCGTCGTCGAGTCGAACCGTCGCGCGATCGGAGATCGAGAGCGTGGCGGTGTTCGAACGTGTGGACGACGAAGACAATCCGTATTTCTCTGCACGCCTGCAACTCGCCGACGGGTCGTCCGTCGACTTCGCCGAGTGCCACGACCGAGCGAAGGCGGAGGCCGCCGTCGAGTCGTTTCGCGTCGCACTGCGATAGACATATTCCGTCGGGACCTGCGCGCCAGGTCTGCCAGACTGCTGCGGATGGGAGCGATCGAGGTCACCGACCTCACCAAGACCTACAAGGTGCCGGTGCGCAAGCCGGGTCTACGTGAGTCGGTCCGGAGCCTCTTCAAGCGGGAGTTTCGCGACGTTCGGGCGGTGGACGGGATCTCGTTCGACGTACCGGCCGGCCAACTGATCGGCTTTCTCGGACCGAACGGCGCGGGCAAGACGACGACGCTGAAGATGCTGGCCGGGTTGCTCTATCCGACGTCCGGGTCGACACGGGTGATGGGCTTCGATCCCCGCCTGCGCCAAGAGGCCTACCGGTCGCGGATCGCCCTCGTGATGGGGAACCGCAACTCGTTGCAGTGGGATCTCCCGGTTGCCGACAGCTTCGAGTTGCAGCGAGCCATCTACCAGGTGCCCCGCTCCGACTTCGAACGGCGGCGAGACGAATTCGTGGAGCTCCTCGAGGTGGGTGAACTCATCACCAAGCCGATTCGCAACCTGTCGCTCGGTGAGCGGATGAAGGTCGAGCTGATCGGTTCGCTCCTGCACGCTCCTGAGGTCCTGTTCCTCGACGAGCCGACGCTGGGACTCGATGTGACCATGCAGAAACGACTGCGTTCGTTCGTCGCCGACTACCAGCGGACCTCGGGGGCCACGATCATCCTGACCAG
>JBFKPQ010000299.1:0-1958 GCA_041628225.1 Acidimicrobiia bacterium
AAGCTGCACGCTCGGTATGCGCCGATCTGCCCCGCCCCCGCCTGGGCGAGCGCGGCCCGGACGTCTTCGGCGTGTTCTGCCGGGACGAAGGTCACGACTTTGACGGCATCGCCAGCTGGAAGCGGCCCGAACGGAGCCGGATCGCTGATACCGAGCGCGTCGGCCAACGCGTCGGCGGTGCCGCCCGGCGCCACATCGAGAGCCGTGTGCACGACGACGAGAGCCGTTCGGTGTTCGATGAGCGCCAGCGCCCGCCCCGCCGGCGACGGGCCCGCCACGATCCGAATCGTCGGCCGGAACAGCAGCGGGTGGTAGGTGACGACGGCATCGAGCTCGGCGGACCCATCGACGACGCCCTGGGTGACCTCATGACACACGCCCACCCGACGGACCGGGGCGTGGGGATCGCCGAGCTGGAGCCCGACCGGGTCCCAGCTCGCGGCTTTGCCGAGCGGCGCCAGCGTATCGACGGCGGCTACGAGTTCGGCAACGGTGTTCATGGCCGCAGGCATCCTAGTGCCCGGCGGAATGGGCGATCCCGATCGGTAAGGTGCTGGCGCGATGTCTCCTCTTCTTCTCCTCTTCGGCGCGCTCGCCGGCACCGTGTGGGCGTGGGCCGCGGCGCGACCCGTTGCGTGGGATGGCTGGTGGGTTTCGCTCGACCGCGCCGGCTGGGTTCCCGAGAGCCGCTGGCTGACCGCCGGATTTCTCGCCGTTCATGGCTCGGCCGGCGCCGGTCTCGCCGGCACGGCGGAGTGGACGGCCTCGGGTGGCCGCACGGCGATCTGGGTGGTGGCGGCCGCCGCCGCACTCGCCGAGGCACAGTGGATCCGGAAGCTGTTCGTCCGCCACAACCTCCGTTCTTCGTTCACCTGGGTGTGTATGGCCTGGGTCTTCGTGGCGCTCGCCCTCGCCGGAGTCCTGACGTTGGGAGACGCCACCGGATGGCTCGTTGCGCCGTGGCTCGCCGCACTGACCTATGCGGCGGCCTCCTCGTTCGTGCTGTGGCAGGTCAACGACCCGTCCCACCACTGATCTCGTCGCCCGGCCGGTATTCGGACTCGAGATGCTGGCGGATCACCGCCTCGTCGTACCAGACGTCCCTAAGACGCTCTGCGGCGAACATCCGTACCTGATCGTCGTAATGGCGGGACCCTTCGTCGAGGGTGGCCGATCCGAACTGGTGAATGCTCTCGGACCGGATCGTGCCGTCGGCCAGGAAGGTCACGAAGAGGACGTAGGCGTCTCCCCCTTCGGCAGCGAGTATTCCGTCTCCGTCGCGTGAGCCGTAGATGGCTCGCAGGGTGTCGGGTCCGCCGGACACCCCGACCTCGACGTCGCCGCGCCGGATCCGGTTCACATCCTCCCATGCGACGTCGGCGGTGCCATGGGTGGCGATGAGGTAGTCGGCGGCCCGCCGGAACGCATCGACGAGCACAGCATCGGGAATCGCATGGTCCGTCAAGCGCGAGAATTCGACGTCGAGGTCGGATTCGGTAAGGAACGTCAGCATCACCACCATGAGGGCGGCACCGCGCGATTCGCCGTCGGTCGTGAGATCCCATGCCTCGACCAGGGCGACCTCGTCGTCCAGAGCGGCCGGGGCCAGTTCGACCAGCCGGTCCCGCCACCGAGCCATGTCGCTGACGGCGGCATACCTGGTGTCGAACTTGTACTGTCGCAGCTCTGACGCGGTGATCGACGTGTCGCCGCCGAGCAGTTCGAGCGCCCGGAGCGACCGGTTGGTGTCGAACGTCTCGATACCCAGGGACTCGGGGTAGTCGGCGGGGTCGGGATTGCCGTCGCCGGTCGTTGCGGCGAACGGCGACGAGTTGGCGTTGACGATGTAGCCCGACGGCGGGTTCAGGACTTGTGGCAGATCGCCGAAGGGCACGTAATCCGTCCAGAGCGTCCGGCGCGTGTCTCCCGGCAGCAGGCCCGACCAGTCGTAGGCCGGA
>JBFKPQ010000300.1:0-1941 GCA_041628225.1 Acidimicrobiia bacterium
CGCTCCTGACCATCCATCGCGCCAAAGGCCTCGAATGGGACGCCGTGTTTCTGCCGGCGGCCTACGCACGGAACTTCCCCGTCACCGGACGATCGTTCGACGACCCGTACCGACACCCCTACCTCCTCCCCTACGAGCTTCGGCTCGATCGGGCCACGCTTCCGCCGATCAGCGCCGACATGGACGAAGATGAGCGGAGCGACATTCTGCGCGTCCACGCTCTCGATCAGGAATGGAGAATCGCCTATGTCGGAGCGACGCGCTCCCGACGCCGGCTGACGATCTCCGGCGCCGCCTGGTACGGCGCCACCAGCCCCCGACAACAGGCAGCCAAGCCGAGCCCCCTCTTCGAGTTGGCCGCGACCTTCGACCGCCGAATCGATCTCGGACACGACGAACCGCCGGACCGCCCCGACGCGCTCACACCGTCACGGCTGGTCGACGCCCCCGACCCGGCCTTCGCCGGAGGCTGGCCCGACGTGTTGCGCCGGACGATCGCCGACCCGGAATGGCCGGAGCGCGAGAAGCATCGGCTCGACGTGGCGAGGTCGTACGATCAGGCCGTGGACGAATTCCAGGCGATGCTGTTCGCACTTCCCGAACGCGGACCGGCCGAGTCCGCCGCCGATCCGACCGCCACATCCGTGACCGGCCTCGTCACCTATGCGCTCTGCCCGCGCCGCTACTTCTGGTCAGAAATCGATCGCCTGCCTCGGCGGCCGTCGTCGGCGGCACAACGCGGCATCGAACTGCACCGCCGCATCGAGCTGCATCACCGCGGGGCGATCCCCTTCGACGATCTCGACGTCGACCTCTATGACGCTCCCGGGCGAGCCGAAACGCATACGGGCGCCTTCGACCTCTTCCTGGCGTCCCGCTTCTCAGAACCTCCCCGATTCATCGAGTCGCCGTTCGATCTTCGTGTCGGCGACGCCACGGTGCGCGGCCGCGTCGACGCCATCTACGAGTGGGACGAGGGTGTGTGGGAGATCGTCGACTTCAAGTCGGGTTCGCCTGCCTCCAACCCCGCCGTCGACATCCAGTTGCAGGCCTATGCCCTGGCCGCACGAGCAGGCGTGTTCGCCGGGCGAAGGCCCGACGACATGACGGTCACGTTCGCCTACTTCGGTTCGGGGGAACTGGTCGAACGATCGCAGGCGGTCGATGACGCCTGGCTGGAGGACGCCGAGAAGGCGGTGGTCGACGCGATCGAGTCGATCGAGGCCGCCCAGTTCGACACGACGCCTGGCGACGTCTGCCGGTCGTGCGACTTCGTCAGGTTCTGTGAACCCGGTCGCGCCTTTCTCGAGCGTTAGACGACCTTCCCGTCGACGACGTCGACAACGATCGTGACCGGACCATCGTTCACGAGTGAGACACGCATCATCGCCCCAAACGAGCCCATGGCGACCGTGATGGCACGCTCCCGCAGACGTTCGGCAACTCGGTCCACGAGCGGTTCGGCCACGTCTGGTGCGGCAGCATCCACAAAACTGGGTCGGCGCCCGCGACGAAGATCTGCTGCCAAGGTGAACTGGCTCACGACCAGGACGCCCCCACCGACGTCGCTCACCGATCGATTCATCCGGTCGTGCTCATCGCGAAACACGCGGAGATCTGCCACCTTGTCGGCCAGCAGGACCGCCGACCGTTCATCATCGCCACGAACCGCACCGACGAGGACCACCAGCCCCACACCGATCGCTCCGACGATCCGGCCGTCGACCTCGACCGACGCCTCGGCTACTCGCTGAACTACCGCCCGCATGGACCGGGAGCCTACCGGTCCGATATTCCACCAGGTGGCCCGTCGATTCCCGCCTAGCCTGTCCATGGTGTCCTACACCCAGGCCTTGTTGCGCTATCTGCGCCCACAGGCGGGACGAGTCGCCGGACTGGCAGGGCTCCTGTTCACAGCCACCGGATTGCAGTTGCTCGTGC
>JBFKPQ010000301.1:0-1916 GCA_041628225.1 Acidimicrobiia bacterium
GACTGGGGCCACCTGGCCGCCCTCGTGGCGATGTTCGCCGTGCTGACCGTGGCTGCCGTCGTGCTGTTCGACCGGAGAGACCTGCGTCAGTCCGGCTGACCTGCGGTACAGGACTTCGCCGGATCGGTCGATACCATGGCCAACCATGCCTCTTCGTGACGTCCTGAACGACCTGCAACGCCAGCACGGCGGCAAGCTGCTCCGCTTCGCGGCCGTGAGCGCCTTCAACGTGATCTTCGGCCAGATCCTCCTGTACGGCGCCCAGACCGTGATCGGCTGGACGGCCGTGCCGTCGAACGTGTTCGCCGTCGCCGTCGGCACCATCCCCGCCTACATCCTGTCGCGCTACTGGGTGTGGCAGAAGCGAGGCAAGAACCACTTCTGGAAGGAAGTCGTGCCGTTCTGGAGCCTCACGTTTCTGGGGTTCGGCCTATCGACGTGGGCCGTCTGGTACGTCGAGCGGCGCTGGGACCCGCACCCCATCTACATCAACCTGACCAACCTCACGGCCTTCGGCATCGTGTGGATCAGCAAGTTCTTCGTACTCGACCGGGTGCTGTTCAAACACGAAGAACTCACCGACGAGCCGCTCGACGCCCTCGTCGACGGCATCGTCCACCGCGACCGGGATGCCTGACCAGCATCCCCTCTCGAAGACCCGACGGGGCCCGCGGTGCCCGGACGATCGACACCGCCGCCCGCCTCAGCCTTCTCCTGACATGATGTCACGGACACCGCCTCCGCCGAGTGCCAGGGCGGAATCCCCCACGTCGGGTACCGTGAGGGGGCGATGAGGCAGCCCACAATCCTCGTGGCAGACGACTCCCGGCTCGTCACGCACCTCCTCCGCCGATGGCTCTCTGCTGCCGGCGCGAACGTGATCGTCGCGGACGACGGCCCCAGCGCCGCCTCGATCGGTATGACGACGGCGCTCGACCTGGCGCTCGTCGACCACGTCCTGCCCGGCATGGTGGGGTCGGAGGTCGTCATGACTTGGCGCCAAGCCGACAAGACGTTCCCCGTGATCATGATCTCGGCGGTCGCCGACGAGAAGACCCGCACCGAGAGCCTGGCGATCGGAGCGAACGCCTACCTGTCCAAACCCATCTCACATGAGGAGCTGCTCGAGACGATCAACTTCGTCTTCGGGGTCGACAGCTTGGACGACCTGTGAGTGTCTACGCATGGATCTCGCTGGTGCTCGCCATCCTCACGGCCGCCGTCATGGTCGGACTCCTGCTCGTCAAGATCGTCCGGCACCGGCGCGCCAAGACGCGAGCGTTTCGGGTCGCGATCTACATCGCCGCGCTCGGAGAGATCGTCAGCCGGTCGACGCTGCCCGGCCAAGACGTCGAGAAGTGGTCGGCCGACCCGGCCTTCCGAGAGACGCTCGTCGACTTCCTGAACTTCGTCGATGGTGCCGAGCGTCAGATCCTCGTCGATCTCGCCCAGCAGCTCGGCCTCATCGAGCAGCTCCACCGGGAGCTGACCCACGGGCGACGACCGCTCACCCGGCTCAAGGCCGCCGCCGAACTCGCCGAGATCGCCGCGCCGGAGTCGCGCCAGTACCTGCGGGACGCGCTCGAGGATCGGTCGGTCGAGGTCCGAGTCTCGGCGGCGGCAGGGCTGTCGCTCATCGGCGACGAGACCGACGTGGCGCCGGTGCTGGCGGCCCTCGAGCGCGAAGACCGGTGGGCCGCCGAACGCATGACCGATGCACTCGTCCGGTTCGGTGCGTCGGCCGTCCAGGTGCTGTCGAATCACATCCTCATCGCCGGACCTGAGCTCGAACCGGTACCCAACCACCTGCCGCTCGCCGTCCGCGCGCTGGGTCTGATCGGCGACCCCCGCGCCGAACCCGCCCTGCTCCACGCACTCACCGGCCAGGACGCCGTATTGCGCATCAAAGCCGCCGC
>JBFKPQ010000302.1:0-1909 GCA_041628225.1 Acidimicrobiia bacterium
ACGAATCGTCGAGAAGCTCCTCATCGCCGGCGTTGCGGTCGGTGTGGTCGGTTTGGTTGCCGGCGGCGCCGCCTGGCTGACGGATCAGCCCCGGTACGTCTCGTACCCGTTGTTGCTCCTCGGCGCGGTGCTGACCGTCGTCGACGGAGGCATGCTGCCATTGTTGAAACGCAGCCAGGCCGCCGCCGAGCTGCAGCGCATCCGGGCGATGGACACGGCGCAGTAGCGGAGGCTCAGCCGGCTGAAGCCCCTGCGCAGCTCGTCCGCGCGGTCGCCCAGTTCGCTGCCATGATGTGAGCTGACTCATCGGAAGGTCCTCATCGTGCGCATTGGAATCCTCACGGGCGGCGGCGACGTCCCTGGCCTCAACCCGTGCATCAAGGCCGTGGTGAATCAGGCCGAGGCGATCGGATGGGAGGTCATCGGCATCCGCAACGGATGGGCCGGTCTGCTCGATTTCGATCTCTCCGAGGAGGCCCGGTCGCAAGAAAGGTGGCTCGAACCGCTGACCAACGCCAAGGTGCGTACGATCGATCGCGCCGGCGGCACGTATCTCCACACCTCCCGGACCAACCCGCAGAAGGTGAGAGAACGCGACATGCCGGAACACCTGGCCGGTACCCACACGTTCGACGACGACCATCCATACGCCGACTGCACGCCGCATGTCCTCGAGGTGCTCGAGCGGGAGAAGATCGACGCCCTCGTCCCGATCGGCGGCGATGACACCCTGTCGTTCGCAGTACGGCTCCATCAGGAGGGCGTCCGTGTCGTCTCGATTCCGAAGACCATGGACAACGACGTGTTCGGCACCGACTACTGCATCGGGTTCAGCACAGCGGTGACGCGCAGCGTCGAAGCGATCCACGCGCTGCGCACCCCAGCCGGCAGCCACGAGCGGATCGCCGTCATCGAACTGTTCGGTCGCAACAGCGGCGAGACGGCGCTGATCGCCGCCTACCTGGCCGACGCCGACCGGGCGTTGATCAGCGAGGTGCCCTTCGACATCGAACGGGTCGCCGAAATGGTCGTCGCCGATCGTGCGGCCAATCCCTCCAACTACGCGGTCGTGGTCGTTTCGGAGGGAGCGTCGATGATCGGTGGTCAGGTGATCGAGTACGGACAAGAGGACGCCTACGGTCACAAGAAACTGGGCGGGATCGGCCAGATCGTGGGCGCAGCGATCAAGGAGATCACCGGCGTCGACATCGTCAACCAGCGGCTCGCCTACTTGATGAGGTCCGGCGCGCCCGACTCGCTCGACCGGATGGTGGCGACATCGTTCGGCAATCTCGCCGTTCAGCAACTGCAGCGGGGACACACCGGGGTGATGGTGTCACTGCAGAACGGTGTCTATGCGACGGTTCCTGCCGACACGGCCATCTCCGGCATCAAGCGTGTCGACGTCGAGGAGTTGTACGACCCGGAGCAGTACAAGCCGCGGGTTTCCCACCTGCTCGGCAAGCCGATGTTCCTCTACTGAGAGGTCGTGCCATGCGACTCAACGTGATCGGAATCTTGTGCTCCAATGTCGAGGCGTCGATCGGCTTCTACCGCAGCCTCGGGGTGCCGTTCCCCGACTACGACCCTGAGACCGGCCACTACGAAGCCGACTTGGGCGGTGGCGTGCGCTTCTTGCTCGACACGTATGACGTGGCCGAGATGTTCATGGACGACTTCAGACCGCCAACCGGCAATGACCAGATGGGTCTGGCCGTCGAGTTCGACTCACCCGCCGAGGTGGACGCCGCCTACGCGGAGCTCACCGGGGCGGGACATCCCGGCGTCAAGCCGCCGTTCGACGCGTTCTGGGGTCAGCGCTATGCCACCGTCGCCGATCCCGACGGCAACCACGTGGATCTGTACGCGACGCTCTGACTCAACCGAAGATGCCGAGGACGCCACCGGA
>JBFKPQ010000303.1:0-1888 GCA_041628225.1 Acidimicrobiia bacterium
AAGACCGTGGCACATCGGTATCCCGAAACGTTGGCGATTGCCACGCTCACGCCGATGCGGATCAGCCAGTGGCTCCTGCGCCCGCTCGTCGCCGTCTTCAACGGCTCCGCCTTCGCGATCATGCGCTGGCTTGGGCTCCACATCGACCACTCCCACTCACACGTGCACTCGCCGACGGAGCTCGCAGGCCTCTACCGGGACAGCGCGGCAGGCGGGCTGATCGACTCGGCCGAGCGCAAGATGCTGACCGGCGCTCTCGCTGTCACCAACCGGGTCGTGCGCGAGATCATGACGCCGCGTCGCCGCCTCGTCACGATTGAAGCATCGACTCCCATCGCCGATGCGCTGGCTGAGCTCTCCGCCAGCCCGTACTCACGCTTCCCCGTCACCGAGGACGGCGAGGACATCGTCGGTCTCGTCACCCTCCGCGACCTCTTCCTTGCCAACGAAAAGGGTACGGCAGCAACGGTCGCCGACGTTTCGGAGGAGCCGATGGTCGTCAGCGAGGTGTTCGAGGTCCCACCGCTGATGAACACCTTCGCCGAACGGGGCATCCACGTGGCGATCGTGGTGAACGAGTTCGGATCGGTCTCCGGCATGGTCACCCGGGAGGACGCCATCGAGGAGGTCTTCGGCGAGTTCTACGACGAGTTCGACGACGAGCCGGACCCGATCACGATCTCGGAGTCCGTGGTGTCGGTCCGGGGTGACGTGCTGCTGACGGTGCTCAACGAACGCTTCGCGCTGGCCCTCCCCGTCGACCGGGCCGACACGGTCAGTGGCTACGTGTGGCAACACCTCGGGCGCCTTCCCACCGTGGGCGACACGGTGCCGCTCGTGACCAGGGCGAAGCGCGCTGCGAGCGGTGACGACTCGCATGCCGCGGAGACCCATCCGTCACTCCGGGTCGACTCGGTCGACGGCACGCTCGTCGAGCGGGTGAGCTTCACCCTCCCCGCAGATGAACCCGAAGAGGAACCGACATGAGCGCCGTGC
The DNA here is from genome assembly GCA_041628225.1 of Acidimicrobiia bacterium. GTDB lineage: Bacteria > Actinomycetota > Acidimicrobiia > Spongiisociales > JAENVV01 > JBFKPQ01. Next base: position 997 of record JBFKPQ010000303.1, read on the forward strand.
TCGCCGTCAACCTCATGACCGGTGTGATCCTGCCCATCGTCGCCGTCATCGCGCTGGTGGCGATCAACGGCGTGTTCGTGGCCGCCGAGTTCTCGCTCGTCGCCAGTCGCCGGTCACGCATCAACGCACTGGCCGACGAAGGCAACCGTGGTGCCCGCTGGCTTCTCGGCGTCTTCGATCATCCCACCGGCAAGGACAGCTACATCGCCGTGGCCCAGCTCGGCATCACCCTCGCCTCGATCGGTCTCGGTATGTACGGCGAGCCCGCCATCGCCCACTGGCTGTACGACCCCTTCGAGTCGCTCGGACTGTCCGAGGGTGCAGCGCACACGGTCGGATTCATCGTGGCACTCACGATCATCACCTATCTGCATGTCGTGCTCGGCGAGATGATCCCGAAGGCTCTGGCACTGTCCGAGCCCGAGGGTACGAGCCTGCGAGTCAATCCGGTGATGCGCAGCTTCAGCCTCCTGTTCCGGCCTGCCGTCACATTTCTCAACTGGACCGCGTTGTCGCTCATGCGTCTGCTCCGCATCCCGGAACCCGACAAGACGGTGTCGCTCTACAGCTCCGAGGAACTGGCCATCGTCACCGACGAGTCGGCCGAGGGAGGCGAGCTGCCCGAGCTCCAGCGCGAGATCATCCACAACATCTTCGAGCTCGAAGACCTCACCGCCGACGCACTGATGACCTCGCGCCACCACATCCGGGCCATCGAACACGACGCCGATCGAGCTGAGATCGCCGCCCAGATCGAGGCGTCGCCCACATCGCGCTACCCCGTGTTCGTCGAAGACCTCGATCACGTTATCGGGCTCCTGCACGTGAAGGACTTCGTGCGGGTCAGCCAGTCCGACGATCCCGTCGACCTCACCACGCTCGTCCGGCGGCT
>JBFKPQ010000304.1:0-1877 GCA_041628225.1 Acidimicrobiia bacterium
GCGCGACCTCGTCACGGGCGAGATCACCTCCCACTCGGCGCATGCGGTCGTGCTGGCCACCGGCGGCTACTCCAATGTGTACTACCTGTCGACGAACGCCATGGCCTGCAACACAACCGCCATCTGGCGTGCCCATCGCAAAGGAGCGTTGTTCGCCAATCCGTGCTTCACGCAGATCCACCCCACCTGCATCCCGGCGTCCGAGGAGTTTCAGTCGAAGCTGACTCTCATGTCGGAGTCGCTGCGCAACGACGGCCGGATCTGGGTGCCCCGCAAAGCCGGCGACGATCGCCCACCGAACGAGATCCCCGAGACCGATCGCGACTACTACCTCGAACGCAAGTACCCGGCGTTCGGCAATCTGGTGCCGCGCGATGTGGCGTCCCGCAACGCCAAGATCATGATCGACCAGGGCAAGGGCGTCGGGCCGCTCAAGAACGGCGTCTATCTCGATTTCGCGGACTCGATCGAGCGACTGGGCGTCGACACGATCGAAGAGCGTTACGGCAACCTCTTCGAGATGTACGAACGCATCACCGACGAGAACCCCTACAAGGTGCCGATGCGCATCTATCCCGCCCCGCACTACACGATGGGTGGGCTGTGGGTGGACTATCACCTCATGACGACCGTCGAGGGGTTGTACTCGATCGGCGAAGCCAACTTCTCGGATCACGGCGCCAACCGCCTCGGCGCTTCGGCGCTCATGCAGGGGCTGGCCGACGGTTACTTCGTGCTCCCGTACACCATCGGCGACTATCTGGCCGGCATGCTGGGAGATCCCGTCGTCCCGGTCGATGACCCGGTGTTCGTCGAAGCCGAACAGGGCATCCGCGAGCAGACCGCCCGATGGCTGGCGGTCAAGGGGACGCGCACGATCGACGACTTCCATCGCGAGCTCGGCAAGATCATGATCGACTATTGCGGCATGGCCCGGACCGAAGCCGGTCTGACCAAGGCGCTGTCGGAGATCCCGGCGCTGCGGGACGAGTTCCGCAAGGACGTCCGGGTGCTCGGCGAGGCGGACACCTTCAATCAGTCGTTGGAGAAGGTGCAGCGGGTCGACGACTTCTTCGAACTGGCCGAGCTCATGTGTGTCGATGCCCTGCAACGAGCGGAGTCATGTGGCGGCCACTTCCGGGAGGAGTCGCAGACGCCCGAGGGCGAGGCGCTCCGCATCGACGACGAGTACTCGTACGTGTCGGCATGGGAGTGGACCGGCAACCCGGGCGAACCGGACCTGCACAAAGAGCCACTGGACTTCGAGTACGTCGAGCTGACCCAGAGGAGCTACAAGTGAACCTGACGCTGAAGGTCTGGCGACAGAGTGGCCCCGGTGCCCCTGGTCGGTTCGAGACGTACGAGGCGAACGACATCAGCGCCGACATGTCCTTCTTGGAGATGCTCGACATCGTCAACGAACGGCTGACCTTGGCCGGCGAAGAACCCATCGCCTTCGACCACGACTGCCGCGAGGGCATCTGCGGCACGTGCGGCCTCATGATCAATGGCCAGGCGCACGGACCGCAACTCGGGACCGCGACGTGCCAGTTGCACATGCGCAAGTTCTCGGACGGTGACGTCATCGAGATCGAGCCGTGGCGAGCCGGGGCGTTTCCGGTCGTGCGCGATCTGGCCGTGGACCGTTCGGCTTTCGACCGCATCATCGAAGCGGGCGGCTACATCACCGTGCCGACCGGCTCGGCGCCCGACGCCAACCTCATCCCGGTTCCAAAGGAAGCCGCCGAAGCGTCCATGGACGCCGCAGCCTGTATCGGGTGTGGCGCCTGCGTGGCGGCCTGCCCCAACTCGGCGGCACAGCTCTTCACGGCCGCCAAGCTCGCCCATCTGAGCTTGCTGCCGCAAGGCCAGCCGGA
>JBFKPQ010000305.1:0-1864 GCA_041628225.1 Acidimicrobiia bacterium
CACCAGGGTGGCACCGGATTCTCGGACCACAAGCATCGTCACGCGCTCGAGGGGCATGGCCCGGTAACCGGTCACGTACGGGAGGTCGGACCCGACCGAGAGCAGCACCACATCCACCTCGTGGTCGTGCATCGCCGACCGAAGGCGTGCGAGGCGGTCTTCGTAGACGCCGTCGCTCATACGGTGGCGGGACGCCGGGCGGAGTCCTTGGCGTGGTACGAGGAGCGCACCAGCGGACCGGATTCGACGGTCGTGATGCCCAGCGATTGGCCGTGCCGGCGATACTCGGCGAACTCGTCGGGATGGACGTACCGGTCGATGGGGGCGTGTCGGGCGGTCGGGCGCAGGTACTGACCGATCGTGACGATGTCCACACCGACCGCGTTGAGGTCGGCGAGCGCGCCGAGCACCTCGTCGCGGGTCTCGCCCATGCCCACGATGAGACCCGACTTCGTGAGGCCGTCCGGGTTGTGTTGCTTGGCGCGGGCCAGCAACGTCAACGAGCGTCCGTAGTTGGCGGCGGTGCGAACGTCTCGCTGCAGGCGCAGCACGGTCTCGGTGTTGTGGTTGAGCACCTCGGGCTGCTCGGCCATCACCGTGGCCAGTGCCTCGGGATCACCCTTGAAATCGGGGATGAGGACCTCGACCGCCGTTTCGGGCGAACTCCTCCTCGTCTCGCGGATCGTGGCGGCGAAGACGACGGAGCCTCCGTCGTCCAGGTCGTCCCGATTGACGGACGTGATGACGGCGTGCTCCAGACCCATCGCCTTGATGGCCTCGGCGACCCGGAAGGGCTCCATGAGATCGAGGCCGGTCGGCTTGCCGGTCTTCACATCGCAGAAGCTGCAGGCCCGGGTACAGAGATCGCCGAGGATCATGATGGTGGCCGTCCCCTGACCCCAGCACTCATAGATGTTGGGACAGCCGGCTTCCTCGCAGACGGTATTGAGCTGCAGGCCGCGCATGAGCTTCTTGAGTTCGGCGTAGTCGGTGCCGAGATCCGCCCGGACCTTCATCCACTCGGGCCGCTCCGGCTCGCCGAACAGTCGACCTTTGAAGAGCACCGGTTCGGGTTCGTGCGCGTGGGGAGAGAACGTCCCGGCGGCGACCATCTCGTCGACGACGAATTCGCGTGGGCGCCCCTGGCCTCGCGTGAAGGCGCCGAGTTGGGTTTCGTGGTCGGCGTAGCCGAACACCTCGGCGAACCGTTCGTAGACCCGGCCGATGACCTCTTCGATGCTGACGGCTCGACCCATCAGCTGTGACACCGACGTCACCGGACGGTCGGTGATGCCGCACGGGTGCATGAGCCCGAACCACGACAGGTCGGTCGACACGTTGAGCGCGAACCCGTGCATCGTGACACCGCGTGACACCCGCACCCCGATGGCGGCCACCTTGCCCTGTTCGGTCCATACGCCCGTATAGCCATCCTCGGCCCACGCCCGAATGCCGAGGTCTCCGAGGGCTGCGATGAGCGCCGCTTCGAGCTTACGGACGTAGGGCACGATCTGTTTCGAGTCGGCGAGGCCCACGATCGGATACCCCACGAGCTGACCGGGGCCGTGGAAGGTGATGTCGCCGCCACGGTCGATGTGGAACAACTCGGCCCCTCGGGCGCCCAGGGTGTCGTGCGGAACGAGCAAGTTGTCGTCGGTTCCGTTCCGGCCGATCGTGTAGACCGGCGGATGTTCCAGGAGGAGCAGGTAGTCGTCGGCGGACCGGCCCTCCACCCGACTCCGCCAGAACGCTCGCTGCAGGTCCCACGCCTCGGCGTACGACAGGCGGCCGAGCCAGCGGGTCCGGAGAAGGGGCGACGGTGCAACGAGCGGAGGCATCAGGTGAGCTCTTGCGCCCAATCCCA
>JBFKPQ010000306.1:0-1845 GCA_041628225.1 Acidimicrobiia bacterium
CTGGCCGCCCCTGGACTGTGGCTGCAGCGCCTGACAACGGGCGAACCCGACGACCAGCAGGTCGAGGTCGCCGTGGCCTCGCTCCTGATTGCGCTGTCGGACGAGGAGGCCCAGGCAGCCAAGGCCCGTGGGCCGGTGCCGGCTGCCTCGCTCGATGTCAAGGTGCAGAGCGGTGGATGAGCTGCTGCGGACGCGCCTGGGCGAACTCGTCGATGAGTTCGGGGCCGTAGAGGCCAGCCTGGCCGATCCGGCGGTACTCGGCGACCAGGACACCTACACCGAACTGACGCGCCGTCACGCCGAATTGCGTCCCATCGTCGACGGGTTCGAGTCATGGAACTCGGCCGTCGCCGACGCCGCCGAAGCTGCCGAACTGGCCGCCTCGGACCCGGAACTGGCCGACGAGTTCAGGGAACTGGCTGCCCAGAAGAAGGCCGAGGCAGAACGGCTCGAAGCCGACCTCCGGAAGGCGCTCATTCCCAAGGACCCCGACGACGACCGCGACGTCATCATGGAGATCCGCTCGGCGGCCGGAGGTGACGAGGCGGCCCTCTGGGCCGGCGACCTGGTGCGCATGTACCAACGGTTCGCCGAAAAACACGGACTCAAATCGGAGATCATGTCGTCGTCCGAGGCCGAAGCCGGCGGTTTCAAGGATGTCAGTATCGCCGTGAAGGGCCGCGGTGCGTTCGGTCAACTCAAGTACGAAGCCGGTGTGCATCGGGTGCAGCGGGTGCCGAAGACCGAGTCCCAGGGCCGGGTCCACACCTCGACCGCCACGGTGGCCGTGCTCCCGGAGGTCGAGGCGGTTGATGTCGAACTGGACCCCAACGACGTGCGTGTCGACGTCTTTCGGTCATCTGGGCCCGGCGGCCAGTCGGTCAACACCACCGACTCGGCGGTGCGGCTCACCCACGAGCCGACCGGTCTCGTCGTGTCATGCCAGGACGAGAAGTCGCAACTCCAGAACAAGGAGAAGGCGTTCCGCATCCTCCGCGCCCGGCTCTACGAGATCCAGCGGGAGCAACAGCAGGCCGAACTCGCCGCCAACCGTCGCTCACAAGTGGGTACTGGGGAACGGTCCGAGAAGATCCGGACCTACAACTACAAGGAGAGCCGCGTCACCGACCATCGCATCTCTCTGACGATCAAGCAGCTGCCGTCGATCCTCGACGGAGACCTCGACGAGTTCATCGATCAGTTGCGGTCCGCCGCCCAGGCCGACCACCTCTCCGAAGGCGACTGATGCGCAGGTTCGTCGTCCTGGCCGTGTTGCTGGCCGCCTGCGTTGCGCCGCCGGAGACCGGTGTGGATCGGACCGTGAAAGGACCCGTGGCGACGGCTGCCGCAGTGAGCATCGGCTACGGCCCTGACACAGCTCCTCTGGGTGTGGGGCTCGAAGACCTCTCGTCGGCTTGGCGTATCGGGGCGGTCGAGCCATTTGGCGTGGCCGGCGTGCGCGTCGTCGGCGGCGACGCGGAGGCGCTCGATCCGGCCGGTGCAGTGTCGTTGGACGTCGTAGTGACGGATGATGAGGTGGTGATCGCCCAGCTGACGATCGTCAACGAAGCCGGCGACGAGGACGAAGCCGTCGCGGCCGAACTCGTCCTGGTGTATCTCGAGGCGGTCGGCGCGTCAGACGTATGGGCGGAACTCGGATTCGGACCGGACGGCGGTCTGTACGTCGAAACGGCTCGGTCGGCTACGTCCGCCGTGGTCGTGCACCGCGCCTCCAATGAGGACACGGTCTTGTTGGGCGCCGTGGGGGCACCATGACCACTCGCGATGTCCTGGCGGCCGGGCGACTCCCGCGCCACGAGTGCGAACGGCTCCTGATGCTCGTGA
>JBFKPQ010000307.1:0-1832 GCA_041628225.1 Acidimicrobiia bacterium
CGCAACCCCGGCGACTACTACAACCTCAAGCTCGAGGTGTTGCGGTTTCTGCGGGAAGCCTTCCAGATGTCCACCCTGACCAGGGAGCGCCAGCCCATCGACGTCGAACGGGCCGCCGACCATTTGCAGGTTTCGGTCGAAGTCGTGCAGGGCACGCTCGCCGAGTTGCTCCGCCTCCAACTGGCCAAGCCGCTGCCGCGGGTTCCGGAGCACCTGGCGGCCACGAACGGCGCCTGCGAGATCACCACGAAGGGCCTGGAGACGATTCACGAGGACGAGGTTTGGTGGCACCGCGCCCGGGTCGATCGAGGCCTCGACGGTGAGACCTTCCCCGAGGATTGAGGCAGGTGATTCGCCCCTACCGCGACGATGATCACGATGCAGTGTTGGACGTTTGGTATCGGGCCTCCCTCGTAGCTCACGCCTTCCTGCCCGAAGAGTTCTTCGCGGCTGAGCGGCGCGAGATCTCAGAGCGGTGGCTGCCGATGTCCGTCACGACGGTGTGCGAGATCGACGGCAAGGTCGTGGGCTTCCTGTCCCTCATCGGGCACGAAGTCGGGGCCCTCTTCGTGGACCCCGACCACCAGCGACGCGGCGTCGGCACTGCGCTCATGGACGAAGCCCGCGCTCGGTTCCCGGTCCTGGAACTCGGCGTCTTCGAAGCCAACTCGACGGGCCGGCGCTTCTACGACGCCTACGGCTTCGAGGTGATCGACCGTCGGACGAACGAGGCAACGGGCTTCCCCGAACTGAGGATGCGGTTGGCGACGTGACACGCCGACGTGGCAGGATCGGCCCCGACGGGAGGCACCATGAACCGCAATCACAACTGGGCCGACAACCTGACCTATTCGTCCGACGCCGTGCACATGCCGGCGTCCGTCGAGGAGGTTCAGGAGCTGGTCGCCGCCCACCGCAAGGTGAAGGCGCTCGGCACCCGCCATTCGTTCACGGACATCGCCGACTCCCCCGGCGGCGCGCAGATCTCCCTCCGGGGTCTCGAACCCGACATCACCATCGACGCCGACGCCCGCACCGTATCGGTCACCGCCGGCACCACCTACGGCGTGCTCGCCCGGCACCTCCACGCCGCCGGATGGGGCCTCGAGAACCTCGGCAGCCTCCCGCACATCTCGGTCGGCGGCGCAACCGCCACGGCCACGCACGGCTCGGGCGACACCAATCGCGTGCTGTCCGCTTCGATCGCGGCGGTCGATCTCGTCACCGCCGACGGATCCCTGCGACGCATCGACCGCACCAACCCCGACCTGGCGGCTCTCGCCGTCGGCCTTGGCGCGTTCGGCGTCATCGCCCGCCTCGAACTGGACATCCAGCCGACGTATCAGGTCAGCCAGCATGTCTACGCGGCGGCGTCGTGGGATCAGGTCTTCGACGCCTTCGATGACGTCATGGCGTCGGCGTACAGCGTATGTGTGCTGGGCGACATCGGAGGAGAGAACATCGGCCTCCTGTGGTTCAAGCACCGGGTCGACCAGGGCACTGCGCCCGATGAAGCGCCTGAGTCTGCGTACGGCGGATCGTGGTTCGACGGCTCCGACCTCGAAGATGGCCACAGCCTCACCGCGATGGGCGGGTTGCCAGGACCGTGGTCGGAGCGCCTCGCCCACTTCCGGCCAGACGGCGTTCCGTCGGCCGGGGGCGACGAACTGCAGACCGAGTACTTCGTCCCCCGGCGCCACGGCGTCGATGCGTTGCGAGCCGTCCGCGCGATGGGCGACCGGATCTCTCCCCACCTGCACGGCTGCGAGATCCGCACGCTGGCGGCCGACGATCTGTGGATGAGCCCGGCCTACGAGCGCGATTCGGTGTGC
>JBFKPQ010000308.1:0-1817 GCA_041628225.1 Acidimicrobiia bacterium
CGACGATTGATTTCGTTCACGGAGCGGTCACCAGGCCGACGTCGAGGGTCTGGCTGTTCGATACCATCGGATGGTGCGGCAACGAATCTCGGTCTATGGCGTGGCGCTTGCGGACGATGCGATTCTCTTGGCGCGGGTCTCTCATCGGATCCCTTCGGCCCGCGGCATGTGGACGCTGCCGGGCGGCGGCATGGACTGGGGCGAGTCGCCCGAGGAGACATTGCTGCGCGAGATGTACGAAGAAACCGGCCTCGAGCCGGTGGTCGGACCTGTGCTCGGCATTCGCTCGGGCGTTCCCCCCGCTCCCGAAGGTGTCGAGAACTGGGAGGACATCCATCTCATTCAGATCGCCTACCGCGTCCACGCCGACGGTGTACCACAGGTGATGGAGGTCGATGGGTCCGTCGACCATGCCGAATGGGTACCCATGGGTTCGATCACCGAGACGAACTCCGTTCCGCTCGTCCGCTGGGGCCTCTCGATCCTCTGAGCGGAGCGAACGACGACGGTGGTGGCCGCTACGGCGTCAGCGACAGCCCCATGATCACCCGGTTCGCCGACGGGCGGTGCACCGGCTCGAAACCTGCCTCAGCGAAGAGGCTTTCGACGCCCGTCTGGAAATCCGAGCCCTTCGAGCGGCGCTTCCCGCCCGCCAACGGGAAACCCTCGATGGCCGGCGCGCCGTGGTGCCGCGCCAGTTCGACGGCTGCATCGAGGAGGGCGCCGGCCACTCCTGCCTCGCGCCGGTCGGGATGCACGAAGAAACACGGCACCAACCACACGGTCTCGTCCTCGGAGCGGTCGCGGGTACGCAGCGTCGGCGCACGGAGAATCCGCGTGTAGCGGCTGCGCGGACCCGCCGCACACCAACCGACCGGAACGTCCCCGTCGTAGGCCAGCAAGCCGACAGGCTCGGGTGACGTGTCGATGAGTTCCAGCAGCGCGGCCCGGTTGCCGGCCCGACCGACCTCGTGGAACTCCTTTACCGGCCGAATGAACCACAGGCACCAGCACCGGTCGGCCATCTCGTCGCACCCGAACAGGCGATCCAGGTCGGAGACCCGGTCGGGGCCGACCGGCACAACCGAATACACGCCTACACCGGGAACAGCCGCAGCCGGAAGATCCGGTCGTGTTCGCGCAGCGCGAACCGGTCGGTCATCCCCGCCACGTAGTCGATCGCCTGGGTGGTGACCGAGGCCCCGTCGATGCGATACGACTCGGGGATGTCGTCGGGATGAGCGATGTAGAAGTCGACGAGCTGGCGGATCACGTAGATCGCCCGTTCCTTCTGGTCGGCGGCCGCCGGCCGCAAATAGACGCGCTCGAACATGAAGTCCCGCAGGTCGTGCATTGCGGCCAGGACTCGCTCGTCCATCTCGACCCGACCGGCCTCGATCGAACCGTCGACCACTGCATTGATCATCGTGCGAATCCAGTCGGCACCCGGCTCATGACCGAAGGTCGCCAGAGCTTTGCGAGGCAGATCCCCGTAGGTCAACACTCCTGCCCGGAGTGCATCCTCGACGTCGTGCGTCAGATAGGCGATACGGTCGGCGAACCGGCAGAGATAGCCCTCCGGTGTCGTGGGCGGCGGGTCGATCTTCCATGAGTGGGCCCGGATCCCGTCGATCACCTCGACCGTCAAGTTCAGCGGCTCGAGCACGCTCATCACTCGCACCGACTGCTCCGAATGCAGCCACTCGCCCTCCACGTACGGCGACAGGGCATCTTCGCCGGTGTGCCCGAAGGGCGAATGGCCCACGTCGTGACCCAGGCAAATGGCTTCGGTCAGGTCCTCGTTGAGGCCGAGCGCG
>JBFKPQ010000309.1:0-1788 GCA_041628225.1 Acidimicrobiia bacterium
GCATGAGCTGGGCAGTTCGGCGCCCAATCCGACCGAGCCCGACGATCCCGGCGGTCGCCGCCGACGGGAGGTGCAGCGGCCGGAGGTCCGCGAAGCCCCACGTGCCCGATCGCACGGCGGCGTCGGCTGCGACCAGCCGCCGGATGCCGACCAGCGCGAGCGTCACGGCGTGAAGCGCGACGGCCTCCGTCCCGTAGTCGGGGACGTAGGCGACCCACTTTCCGAGGCGGGCGGCGGCGTCGAGGTCGACGTTGTCGACCCCGACGCCGTAGCGAACGACCCCGAGGCAGGGCAGTCGCTCCAGCACCTCGGCATCGAGGCGCGGTCGCGGCCCGGCGAGCACGACCGCCGCCTCCCCCGCAACGGCGGCGATCTCGTCCCCGTCGGCGCCGGCCCCGCGGCGCAGTTCCGCCCCCGCCGGCTCGAGGATCGATCGCTCGACGGACAGGTCGGGCCAGCGCGCTCCCACCACGGCCACGATCACATGCATACTTCCACGTCGCGCCCAGACGGTAGTTCGTCGACGTGGTCGGACGAAGGGTCGCGCCATCGCCCGGCCAGCCATGATCCCCACGACGTGCTTCTCGGCCTGGGCGGCGCATTCTCGGCCCTCTCGACGGCGGCGACGTAGAGGTGGTACTCCTGTCGGGCCGTTCGGCTCTACGGGGAGGGCATGGGCGGCGCGACGATGGACATGCCTGATCATCTGGGGTCCGGCGGTTGGGCCGAGGCTCCGGCGACGGGAGGGGTCGTGCGTAGGTGGGGTACCTCCGTGTTGATGGTGGTGCTGGTGGCAGCTGCCTGTGGCGACTCCGGCTCTGAGGACGCTACGCCGTCGACGGCACCGAGCCTGGACCTCCCGGCAGCGTCGACCACCGGTTCGACTACCACGACGGCAGCACCGATGACCACGACATCGGTCGCGGAGGTTCCCGCCGACAAGGTCGTCCTGGGTGATCGCGTGATCGAACTCGAATCAGTGGGCTGCGTCGGCGGCCCGGAAGTGGCGCCACTGCGGTTGTACGGCTTCGGCAGCGACCAAGACGGTGTGCAATATGGCGTCCGCGTCGAGGACTACCTGGTAGGCGTTCGAGCGTTGGCCGAGGGCGGGCTTGTCGCGACATCTCGCTTTGCGCCTGCCTGGGACGGTGCAGCCGTCCAGGGCGCGGGTGAGTTCAGAGTCGACGGAGGGCTCGCCGAATCCCTGACTGGAACCCTGCAGGCGACGTGTCCGGCTACCGGGCTCGATTCTGGCTGGGCAGTGGACGAGACCGGTATCGAACTGCCTCTCCCAGCAGGCCTCGTGTGCGTCGACTCCGGGGCAACCTTCTCATTCGCCGCTGGTGAGGAGTTCAGCGGTCTGCACACCAGCGATCGAGAGATCGTGACCTACTTCGTGACCCGCTATCCCGATGCATTCGAGTCAGCCGAGTTGGCGGAACTCGTCGACGAGCTGGGGACCGACGCAGTGGTCGAACTCGTCGAGCTGGTCGGTTTCGGAGAGGGCGGCGTCCTCGCGGGGCACGAAACCGCACTGCTGATGCCGGCGCAGCCAAGCCCCATCTTCAATACGCCTATACCGGCGGACCGCTTCTCGATTACGGCCGACCTCGACTACGTGGACAGGCTCCGCGCCAACCCCCGACGCCAGCAACAGGTTGACGAAATCATCGAGGGATACGGCGAAACCGCCACTGTCGAGATGGAGGTGACATGCGCGGTGAGCCTGAAGGGCCCACCGGGCGCGACCGTTGTCGACATCAGCGGCGGATGATCCGACAACACCCC
>JBFKPQ010000310.1:0-1772 GCA_041628225.1 Acidimicrobiia bacterium
CGATCGGTTGCGGTTCGACGTCGAGATCACCGACGTAGGCGACGGCACCGTCACCTACCGACTCGCCGGCACCTCCAATCCTCATCGCACCGATCCAGGGACGTACGGGATGGCGTGGCCGGACGGGTTCGGCATCGTCGGGGACATCGTCGACGAAAGGGCCGACCGGGTCGAGCGGATGTTCGAGCCAGTCGAAGGCACGTTGACGCCGGGGACCCGGACCGATCTGATCGGCTCGGTCTGGCCCAGCGATCCGCAAATGGCGCACGGTCTGGTCTTCGACGAGGTGACCTACACGAGCGACCTCGGTGAGTTCGGAGCGTGGCATGTTCCAGGCGCCGGCGACGATTGGGCCCTCTTTGTCCACGGCCAGACGACACCCCGATACGAGGCGCTCCGCCTGCTCCCCGTTGTGCACGCCGCCGGGTATCACTCGCTGGTCATCGACTACCGCAACGACCCGGGTGCGCCAGAGGACCCGAGCGGCAGGTACCGGTACGGCATCACCGAGCGTGCCGATCTGGAGGCCGCCATCGCGTACGCGGTCGACCGTGAAGCCGATCGGATCCTCCTCGTCGGTTACAGCCTGGGTGGCGCAATCGTTGCCAACACGCTGTTGGAGTCTCCGTCGGCCGAGCCTGTCGAGGGCGTGATCCTCGACGCGCCGATGCTCGACCTGGAAGCTGCGATCGACTCGGCAGCGGCCGCTCGCACCTTGCCGGTCATCGGTGCCGTACCCACGTCACTCGTTTCGGTGGCCAAGCAGCTGGCTTCCCTGAGGTTCGGCGTCGATTTCGCAGCGATCGACTACGTGGCTCGCGCTGACGAGTTCACGGTGCCGATGCTCGTGTTCCACGGAGCGCGCGATGACCGCGTGCCGGTGGCGGTCAGCGAGTCGCTCGCAGACGCGCGGCCTGATCTCGTCACGCTCGAGGTATTCGATCGAGCAGAGCACATCTCGTCGTGGAACCACGATCCACCGCGGTACGAGCAAGCGGTGGCCGAGTTCCTCGCCGGCCTGGGCGGCTAGATCCGGACGCTTGGCGGGTTCCTTCACGATCTCAAAGTGTTCTTGCGTATTCTCTTGCAGAATCTGAAAGCAATACTAAAGTTTATTCAACTTCGACCCGATGGAGTGGCATGGAACGCCGATGGATCGACTATCTGTCCGAGGAGGATCTCGGATTCTTGAAGCGGTTCTTGCTGGCGTCGGGGACGCTGAAGGACCTGGCGGCGCAGTACGGCATCTCGTATCCGACGGTTCGGCTCCGGCTCGACCGCCTGATCGAGAAAGTGAAGGTCATCGATGCCGATGTCGGCGCCGGACACTTCGAAACGACGCTCCGGTCGCAATACGCGGACGGCAAGGTCGACCCCCAGGCGTTCCGATCGCTGCTGGATGCCTACCGAGATGAGGAGAACGCTCGTGCGAACCGTACTGCTTAGTGGCCTGCTGGCACTGGTGGTCCTGGCCCCGGCCGCCGCGGCGGCCGAGACCGAAGAGATCGTCGAGATCGATGGTCCGGTCACGTACGAATTGGTGGATCAGGCCAATCCCCGGGTGAACGGCGACAGCTACTCGGTGCGGGTCGACGTCAGGTACGAGAACGTGGTGGGCCCGGCCTACGTCGAGATGTGGAGCTATTTCGCCGATGGCGGTGCGTACTTCTCTCGCACGCTCGCCGAGAGTGGTTCGCAGGGCGCCATGTCGGGCGACTCACCGGGGCGGACGCTCGAGGCGCCGTTTTTCCTCAACGGTGCGGCGCCGCCCG
>JBFKPQ010000311.1:0-1747 GCA_041628225.1 Acidimicrobiia bacterium
AGCTTCTTGCGAGCACGGTGCAGGCGCACTTTCGTGGCGCCAACCGTCGCTCCGGCCGCTTCCGCGATCTCGGCGTGCGACCAGCCTTCGACGTCCTTGAGGACCACCACCATGCGCTGGTCGTCCGGCAGGTCGGCCAGCGCATCCCCCAGGACGTCGGCCAGGTGCAACGTCTCGCCCGCCAGTGCCGGATCGACGCGCCGATCCGTCTCGACGACCGGCGCCGACTCTTCGAGCGGCGTGTATTGATGTCGTTTCCGCCGCTGTCGTGCGGTCCACGCCGCGTTGACCGTGATTCGATGCAGCCAGGTCGAGAAGGCTGCGTCACCACGGAACGAACCCAACGCCCGCCACGCCCTGACGAAGGCGTCCTGAGCGACATCCTCGGCCAGGTGAGGATCGGCGACGAGTCGACAAGCCAAGCTGTACACCTCGTGTTGATGCGCTTCGACGAGCCGCCGGAACGCGTCCCGATCTCCACGCCGGGCGGCTTCGACGGTACCGTCAACCGATTGGACCCGACGCTGCGTCATGGCGTTACCGATCCACGGTCAGTCGGGCCGTCACACACGGTTCGTGCGGTCCGCTCAAGGTGGCGTCGATGACGGCGTGGTCGGGTTCGAGTTCGACCACCGATCCGGTGACCGTGGCCTGTTCGCCGGCGAGGAGCGGCCGCTTGTACCGGAAGGTGGCGGCGTCAACCGGAACCGGCGCTTCACAGTGGCGCGTCGACGCCTGGATCATCCACGCGGTCAGCAACAGGCCGTGACAGACGACGCGTGGGAGTCCGGCTGCCCGAGCCGTGGCGTGGTCCCAGTGCAGCGGGTTGAAGTCGCTGCTGGCGGCTGCGTATTTGACGAGGGCTGCTCGGCTGGCGGACTTCTGGAGCGGGGCCAGGTCCAGTCCGTGACCGGGCAGTGTCGCGGGCTGCGGGTGTTCGGTGTCGCCTTGGAGGTTCACCGGTGGTTCCGGTTGTTCCGGGCTGTCGGCCGGCGGCTCTTCGGCGGACATGATGAACGTCGACTCCGACTCGATGGCGACGTTTCCGTGGCCGTCGAGGACCTCGGCTCGGAACTTCACGAACGACAGGCCGCCGCGCTCACGAACCTTGTCGACCGTGCCAGAGGCGGCGAGGCGGTCGTCGATCTTGAGCGGCTGATGCCAACGGAACGTCTGGTCGGAGTGCATGAGGATCCGGGAGTGGTCGCCGACCTCTTCCGACCAGAGCAGCGAGGGAGCCACGGCGAACAAGGCGACGGCGGCGTACCCCGGCGGGGCATGTTCGGTCCACCGGGAGGTGAGGTCGCCGGTGGCCAGCACGTAGGCCGCGACCCGTTCGCGCGAAGACGAGACGCCGAACGGCCCATAGCTACGTCCTTCGAGATGGGCCAGACTCATGCGGGTCACACTAACGCCGGCCCCGATCTTGGAATCGGCTGTTCGGTCGAACACAGTTCAGGGCGGGTCCATGACCCGCCCTGAATCCTTGGACCCGCTTACTCCACCCGGGTCGGCGTGGCCACGCTAGCAGCGGCCGGGGTGGCGCGATCCGCTCAGCGCGTCTCTTTGTGGTCCACGTGGGACCGACACCACGGACAGTACTTGCGGAGCAGCAGCCGGTCTTTGGTGTTCGTCTTGTTCTTCGTCGTCACGTAATTGCGGCGTTTGCAGTTCTCGCACGCCAACGTGATCGGGGGTCGCTTGTCGCTCGCCATCGTTCACTCACTTGTCGTCGCAGGCGCCCAGC
>JBFKPQ010000312.1:0-1604 GCA_041628225.1 Acidimicrobiia bacterium
ACCGCGATGTAGCTGTCCTTGCCGGTGGGACGATCGAAGACGCCGAGGAGCCAGCGGGCACCACGGTTGCCGCCGTCGGCGAGGGCGTCGATGCGTGACCGGCGACTGCCCACCAGTGCGAACTCGGCGGCCACGAACACACCGTTGATGGCCACCAACGCCAGGACGGCGGCGATCGGCAGGATCACCTCGGTCCCGACGTTGACGGCAAGCACGGGCATGCTCATGCCGGTTCCTCGCCGGGTTCGCCGGCCGGGTGAGTGAAGCTCACCCGCTCGACGAGGGTGCCGTCGACTGCGTCGACCCGGAGTGGTGGATGCGCGCCCGCGGCGTCGGGCTCGGTGCTGCTCTCGGCGAGCTTCGCCCTGGTGATGAGCGGCACCGTGTCGCCCACTGCGGGAAGGCGCCCGAGGCACTGCCACACGTAGCCGCTGACGGTGTCGGCCCGGTCGACGGGGAGGGCCAGCTCGAAGCGCTCGTTGAGGTCCGTCAGCAGCACGTCACCGCGCACCGACACCGTGGACCCGGTGCGCATGATCGGGTCGAGCTCGTCGTCGAACTCGTCGTGGAGCTCACCGAAGACCTCTTCGATGGCGTCCTCACGGGTGACCAGGCCAGAGATCGATCCGAACTCGTTCACCACGATGGCCGCGTGGATGCCCCGTTGGGCGAAGGCGTTCATCAGCGGCGGGACCTCGAACACCTCGCTGACGACCATCGGCTCTTCGGCGACGTCGCCGACGGTTGTTGCCGTCCCCTGCTCGTTGGCCAGGAACAGGTCGCGGAGCGTGACGAGACCGACGATCTCCTCGCCGTCCTCGGTCACCGGGAAGCGCGAGTACGGGCTGGCGGAGAGCTCTGCCAACGCGTCGGCGATCGGCGTCGATGCTTCGACCGTGACGAGTCGGCGCCGCGGCGTCATGATCTCGCGGACGACCCGGTCGGTGACCGCCAGGGCCCCGGTCAGCATCTTGCGCTCGTCCGAGTCGATCAGCCCGCCGGCGGCGCTGTCCCGGTACAGGCCGGCGAGCTCTGTCGGCGAGTGCACATGGGAGTGGGAGTGGTCGATGTGGAGCCCGAGCCACCGCATGATGGCAAAGGCGGATCCGTTGAAGACGGCGACGAACGGGCGCAGCAGCCACTGGCTGATCCGCATCGGCGCAAGCGTGGCCATCGCCAACGTCTCGGGATACCGAAGTGCCACGGTCTTGGGCAGCAACTCGCCGAGCACGACCTGCAGCGCCGTGATGAACAGCAGCACCACGATGACAGCGATGGTGCGGCTGGCACTTCCGAACCGCTCTTGGAGGAGCGGGACGAGCTGGGCCTGACCGTAGGCACCGGCGACGAGGCTCGACAGAGTGATGCCGATCTGGCAGGCGGCGACGTAGTTGTCGAGCCGCCCGGGGTCCCGGAGAATCCCCAGGAGTCTCCTGGCCGGTCCGCTCCCCGCCTCAGCGGTCTCCTGGACCCGCGAACGCCGGGCGCCAACGGTGGCGAACTCCGCAGCGACGTACAGCGCGTTGAAGCCCACCATGACGAGCACAAGCAACAGCACGAACACGGCACTCATTCGGAGGTCGATCGTACCGACGCTGCCGGGG
>JBFKPQ010000313.1:0-1587 GCA_041628225.1 Acidimicrobiia bacterium
GCACGAGGGCGGTCCGCCACCGCAGCATCGCTTTCGACGCATGCACGTCACCGAAGAGGTGGTCGCCCACATAGAGGATCTGATCCCCGGACAGGCCCAGGCTCTCCTCGACGCGGCGGGCGCACCCACCGTAGAAGACCGAGCCGGGCTCGATCCGGCCGACGTGCGGCCGCAGCAACCCGCGCTCTTCGTCGGTCACGTGATAGAGACGATGATCCCCGGCGAAGAAGCCCGGCTTCTCGGCGGCGACGATGACGACGTCGAACAGCTCGCGCCAAGATCGACCCTGCTCCAGGTATGGATCGACGGCGTGTTCCAGCACGCGACGCGCGTACGTCCACTCCGAATTGGTGATCAACATGAGCTGTTTGCCGGCGGCGCGCTGGTCTTCGAGCGTCTCCACGACGAGCGGATCGGGTTCGATGAAACGATCCGGGTCGGCCAGAATCTCCGCCTTCAGCGTGCCCTCCATGTGCGCTTCGTCGAGCGCGCTCGCCACGATCGCGTAGAGGTCGTCGTACCCGACGACCTCCGGGATCCGTCCGGCGTCGGCGAGATCGACCAACTGCGCATACAGCGACGCCTCGGACAACGAAAAGAGGGTGTTGATGAAGACGAATCGCTCTTCGGCCAGGTCGACCACCGTCCCCGCGTAGGCCCGGCGGAGCTCGCCGAACTCCAAAAACCTCGTGCCGTGCGCTGCCCGAATGACGTAACCGAAACGCGTCACTTTGAGGAGGTTGCCGGTGGCGAGGTCGATGGTGAGACCCTGGATGACCTGGCTCGCATCGAACGTGAGACCGGAGACCGGCCAGCCCCGGTCGGCCAGCCGTGCCACCGTGTGCGCAAAGGCACGGCTTTCCCAGGCCTCGGTGTCGTAGTGGACCAGTGTGTAGTCCAGGTCGTAACCGATGGCTTCGATCGAACGGAGATTGAGGGTGCGGTTGGCGAACACGCCGCGTGGAGACGTCACGACGTCGAGACTATCGCCTGATCTGTCAGGGCCGGCCGGTACCGTGGCGTCATGCACGTCGAAGTCGTCCGAAGCCCGAAACGGCACAAGACCGTCCAGGCCCGCGTCGTGGACGGGGTCCTGCGCATCGCCATCCCGGCGACGATGTCGGAGGCCGACGAGCTACGGCACGTACGGGACATGACCGAACGAATGCTGCGCCGCCAGGCAACCACGGACATCGACCTCCCTGCGCTGGCACACCGGCTCGCGGCCCGCTACGCACTACCGGCTGCGTCGGAGGCCGAGTGGTCGGATCGCCAACAGCTCCGCTGGGGATCCTGCACTCCGGCATCGGGTCGCATCCGCATCTCGACGCGTGTCGCGGCCTTCCCCACGTGGGTGCTCGAGTACGTCGTGATACACGAACTCGCGCATCTCGCCGAAGCGAACCACTCCCCGGCGTTCTGGGAGTTGGTCGACCGTTACCCGCGAGCCGAACGGGCGCGTGGCTACCTCATCGCCAAGGCCGACGGTCACTGACCGATCCGCTCCAAGATCAGGTGCTCCAGGGAAGGCTCGGAGATGCTGACCGCTCGATAGTGGACGCGCACGGCCGGAACGTCGATGCCCAA
>JBFKPQ010000314.1:0-1524 GCA_041628225.1 Acidimicrobiia bacterium
ACGACGGCGACATGTTGGTGGAGTCGTACAACTTTTCGATCGTCTACCGGGTGACAGTGGACGGGACCGTGACGGAGTTCACACGGGATCGGGGTTTCAACGGCATCAACGGCATGGCGATGGGCCCCGACGGCACGCTCTACATCGTGAACCACCGTGATGGAGGTCTGTTCTCGATGGACCAGGCGGGCACCGTCACCGAACTGCACATGTTCCCGGCCGAGACCTCCCACGTCGCCTATCTGGACGGGTCGCTGTTCGTGACGAGCCGGGGAGCGTTCGTGGTGTATCGCTACGACCTCGCGACGGGTGACGTCGAGATCATCGCCGGCAACGCCGAACCGGGCGACCAGGATGGTCGTGGCGGAGAGGCGTCGTTCGGCCGTCCGAACGCCATCACTGTCGGTCCGGACGGGGCGCTCTACATCAACCACGGCGGGGCCACGTCCAACTCGCCGGTGACCATCCGCCGCATCGTCCACGACCCGAAGTAGCGGTTGCCGACCGCCGCGACCCGTCATCCGGCCCGGTGGTGCTCGGCGATCTGTTCGACGATCTTGGGGTCTTCGTGCCAGACGGGATCGTCGTGGCGGGGGTGGTGGAAGACGATGTCGGTGAAGCCGAGCTCGGCGTACTGGCCGGCGAAGTCGTTGAAGGCTTCGATGCTGCTGAGAGGGCGCGCCTCGGTGTTTCCGATCAGGTAGATGCGGTCGATGGTGCTGGGATCTCGGTCGATCTGGTCGCAATGCTCTTCGAGGAGAGCGGCCTGGTCAGCGACAACTCGGAGGGTTCCGGCCTCCGAAGTCTCGCGATAGCTGGTGTCGCCGTACGTGATCCATGCGTCCGCATACTTGGCCACGACGGCGAGCGCGCGCCGCCCGCCGGCGGCAATGGCGATGGGTAGCCGTGGCCGCTGGACGCACCCGGGATCCATCCGGGCTTCGTTCATGACGTACCAACGTCCCGCGTGGTTGCGAAGTTGATTGCGTAGGAGTCCGTCTACGCATGCGGCGAACTCCTCGAGCCGGTCGATCCGCTGGCGAGGCGAAAGCTGTTCCTGGCCGAGAACTTGGGCGTCGAAGCCGGTACCGCCCGCGCCGACGCCGAGGGTCAGCCTCCCACCAGATATGTGGTCGATGGTCATGGCATCCCTGGCGAGGGTGAGAGGGTGCCGGATGTTCGGATTCGCCACCATCGTGCCGAGGCGGATCCGGTCGGTATGGGCTGCGATCCCGGCCAGCCACGGATAGGTCGCGTGCCAGGGCCGGTCGCGGTAGCGCCGCCAGCTGAGGTGGTCATAGATCCACACGTGGTCATAGCCGAGCGCTTCGAGTCGCTGACAGGTGGCGACGGCCTCGGCCCACGGGTCGGTGGGCATCAACAGTGCGCCGATTCGCATGCTGCGAACCCTACGTCAGTGACGTGAGAGCGGACCACGGGCCCCGGAGCTGACGGCGTTTCGGTTCTCAGTGGAGCTGAGGCGGACTGCTTCGCAGTCCGTCCGCAGTTCGCGAAGCGAACTGC
>JBFKPQ010000315.1:0-1522 GCA_041628225.1 Acidimicrobiia bacterium
GAGGGCGACGCTACGCAGGGTACGGCGTCGAAGCAGCCGACGTTCCACGCGGCGGGCGCCACCGGGAAGTTCGGCGGCCGCGCCCATGTCGGGTTCACCGAGGGTGGCTCGACTGATCTCCTCGAGGTGACCGGCGTCTCGGGCCACGGTTCGGCGACGCTCATCGCCGTTTTCAGCCAGACCGACAAGGCGGCGCACAACTACGGCCTCCTAGCCCCTTACAGCAGCTCGAACAGCCGCGGCACGTTCGCCACCATGTTCACCGGGAACGGCGATCGGCTCGGCTACTGGGACTTCAACCTCGGCACCAACTACTCGAACTTCTCGCCGACCGCCGGCGGCGAGCACGTCGCGGTATGGCGGATCGACGGATCCGACGTACTCGACTTCCAGGTCGATGGCTTGGCCGAGGGCTCGACGACCATCACCAAGGACATGCTGTCGTCGTTCAACCGTTACCTGATCGGCGCCCCGGAACCGAGCGGCGTGAACCCGTTCGACGGACAGCTGGCCGAGCTGATCCTCTACGACCGCCCCCTTTCCAACTGTGAACGCAACCAGATCGTCGGCGATCTCGGAACCGAGTACGCGATCGACGTGAACGGCGCGGGTGGCGCCTCGTGCACGCCGCCGGCCGCTCCGACGAACCTCGCGACTACGGCCGTGGATTCGTGGACGATCGACCTGACCTGGACCGACGCATCGACGGATGAGGACGGCTTCACGGTCGAGCGTCGACTCGGGCAGACCGGCAACTTCCAGGTCGTCACCCAGACGGGCCCGGACGTGACCGCGTACACCGACACCGGACTCACGCCGAACACCGAGTACTGTCACCGTGTGTCGGCCTTCAACGCGAACGGCTCCTCCCCCTACACGACGATCGAGTGCGCGACGACCCCGGCCACGACGCCGCCCCCGCCGCCGATCGACGTCCCGGCCCAAGGGCTCCGGCTGCGGCTGGTGGCCGGCCAGCTGAGCCTGGCCGACGGCGCGTCGGTCGGCTCCTGGCCGAACCTGGGGGGCAGCGAAGGCGACGCGACGCAAGGGACCGCTTCGAAGCAGCCGACCTTCCATGCGGCGGGCGCGACCGGGAAATTCGGCGGCCGTGCCCACGTCGGGTTCACCGAGGGCGGTGCGAGCGACCTGCTCGAAGTGACCGGCGTCTCGGGCCACGGCTCGGCGACCCTCATCGCCGTCTTCAGCCAGACGGACAAGGCGGCGCACAACTACGGCCTCCTGGCACCCTACTCCAGCTCGAACAGCCGCGGCACGTTCGCCACCATGTTCACCGGCAACGGCGACCGGCTCGGCTACTGGGACTTCAACCTCGGCACCAACTACTCCACGTTCTCTCCGACAGTCGGCGGAGAGCACGTAGCGGTATGGCGGATCGACGGGTCCAACCTCCTCGACTTCCAGGTCGACGGCCTACCCCAGGGCTCGACGACCATCACGAAGGACATGCTGTCCTCCTTCAACCGCTACTTGATCGGGGCGCCCGAGCCGAGCGGCGTGAACC
>JBFKPQ010000316.1:0-1520 GCA_041628225.1 Acidimicrobiia bacterium
CTCGGTCTGGCTGACTACGTGCGAAAGAACGGCTTTTCGCACGTAGTCGTCAGTCTGTCCGGCGGCATCGACTCGGCCCTGACGGCGGCCATCGCCGCCGACGCGCTCGGACCCGACTCGGTCTGGGGCGTGACGATGCCCACCCGGTTCTCCAGCGAAGGCTCCGTCGACGACTCCAGAGAACTCGCCGACCGACTCGGCATCCGCTTCGACCGACTCGACATCGACGGCATCTATGCCGCGTTTCTCGAGGCGCTGGAACCCGTGTTCGAGGGGACCACCTTCGGTACGGCCGAGGAGAACATCCAGGCCAGGATCCGTGGCGCCATGATCATGGCCGTGTCCAACAAGCACGGCGGCATGGTGGTCGCCACCGGGAACAAATCCGAGATGGCGGTCGGGTATGCCACGCTGTACGGCGACATGGCCGGCGGTTTCGCCATTCTCAAGGATGTGTTCAAGCAACAGGTGTACGAGTTGTCGCGGTGGCGCAACGCGCGGGACGATGTCGAGGTGATCCCGGCCGCCATCATCGACAAGGCCCCGTCTGCCGAACTGCGACCGGACCAAAAGGACTCGGACAGCCTGCCTCCCTACGACGTGCTCGACGGGATCCTCGAGCGGTACATCGAAGAAGACCGATCGATCGCGTCCATCGTTGCCGAAGGCTTCGATGAGGTGACCGTGCGCCGGGTGGTCGGCCTCGTCGACCGCAACGAGTACAAGCGACGCCAGTCCGCACCGGGCGTCAAGATCAGCGTGAAGGCGTTCGGGAAGGACCGGCGGCTCCCGATCACCAACCACTATCGGAGCCGATGATGCACGTCTGGGTCGATGGCGAGCCGGCCGACGAGTTCGCCCTGTCGGTGCGGGACTGGTCGTTCCTGCGCGGCGACGGCTGCTTCGAGGCTCTGCGCTCGTACGATGGAGACGCCTTTGCGATCGAGGAACACGTAACCCGGTTGGGTCGTTCGGCGGCCGCCCTCGACATGACGCTGCCGCCTGCCGCCGACATCGGGGCATGGATCGCCACGGCGGCTCGCACCGGCGGTGCGGGGGTCGTGCGAGTCGTGGCGACGCGTGGGGCTCCGAACTTCGGTCTCGGGTCGCGCGTCGTCGTGCTGTGGGAGCCGCTGCCGGTCATGCCGGCGACGTGGAGCCTCCAGACGGTGGTCGCCCCCTGGCACGCGGCGGGCCGACCCTGGGCCTTGGCCGGCGCCAAGACGCTGTCCTACGCGCCCAATCTCGCCGCAGCGCGCCAGGCTCGGAACGCCGGCGCCGATGACGCCCTGTTGCTGTCCGACGACCGCACGGTCCTCGAAGGACCGACCTTCTCCATCGGTTGGGTCATCGGAGGCACGGTCGAGACTCCGAGTCTCGATCTGGCCATCCTCGATTCGATCACCCGCCGAACCGTGCTCGACGGCGCGGCGCGTTCGGGCCTCGCCGTCGAGGAGGGCCGGTGGCCCGTCGAGCGTCTCGAAGCCGCCGATGAGGTCTTCGTGCTGTCGACCCTCAAA